>CAZJAX010000064.1:0-11049 GCA_964543965.1 uncultured Planctomycetia bacterium | reverse complement strand
GGAAGGCGTCCCATTTCGGCGATGCCGATGAGGTTCTTCTCGTGCTTGGTGATCTCTTTTTCGAGATCCGCGACTTCTTTCTTGGTCAGCGCTTCAAACGTGCCGTCGGTGCGCATCGTGATGAGCTGCTTATAGCGCTTGATGCTGTTCTTGATGGTCTGGTAGTTGGTGAGACAGCCGCCGAGCCAGCGGGCGTTCACGAAGAACATGCCGGCGCGCTTGGCCTCTTCTTCGATGACGAGCTGAGCTTGGGGCTTGGTTCCGACGTACAGAACCGGGAGACCCTGAGCGGCGATGCCGCGGATAAAATTGCAGGCCTTGATGATGTGTTCGGCGGTCTTTTCGAGATCGACGATGTAAATACCGTTCTTCTCGCCGAAAATGTAAGGCTTCATTTTCGGGTTCCACTTCTTGGTCTGGTGACCGAAATGCGAACCGGCTTCGAGTAAACCCTGGATCAATTCCTTAGACATTTGATTCTCCTTTAAACCAATTAAGGGAACGCATAAGTTATTTATTTATAATAAATTACGTACGAGGAACCGTTCTCCCCGCCCCTGAAAACCGAAGTCTTAAGCGATCAGAGGCCCTGCATTATTCGACCCCGAACCGGCACCGGTCCGCGGGCTGACTTCTAAAGCGCATTATTATACCAAAGGGACAGACCTAGGCAAGGACTAAATACGGAGTAAAAAAGGGTCTTAGATCTTAAATTGCAGCTCGTAAAGGCGGCGGTAGACGCCGTCCTGCTTCATGAGTTCGGTATGGGTCCCGGCTTCGGCGATTTTGCCCTCGTTCATGACGAGTATCCGGTGGGCGTCTTTGATCGTCGAAAAGCGGTGGGCGATGACGAGCACCGTGCGGCCCTGCATAAGCTTATGGATGGCGTCCTGAACCAGCACCTCGGACTCCGAATCCAGCGCCGAGGTCGCCTCGTCCAGGATGAGCACCGGCGGGTTCTTCAGCACCGCGCGCGCGATGGACAGTCTCTGACGCTCCCCGCCCGAAAGACGCACGCCGCGGTCGCCGATCATGGTCTGATACTTGAACGGGAGCTTGGAAATGAAATCATGCGCGTTGGCGATGCGCGCCGCTTCCTCGATCTGGTCCTGCGTCATCTTGGAGCGGCCGTAGGAAATATTGGCGCTGACGGTGTCGTTGAAAAGGACGGTCTCCTGCGTCACGATGCCGATCTGCGCGCGCAGCGACTTCAAGGACACGTCGCGGATGTCGGTGCCGTCGATGACGATGCGCCCGCCGGTCGGATCGTAAAAACGCGGCAATAGATTCATAAGGCTCGTCTTACCTCCGCCCGAGGGACCGACGACCGCGATGATCTCCCCCGCCTTCACTTTGAGGTTTACGCCCGTGAAAACAGGTTTCTCGCCGTATCCAAAAGAGACGTTCTGAAATTCGATGTCCCGCTTGATCGGCGGAAGCGTTTTGGCGTTTTCCTTTTCGTTGATGTCATTGGGCGTGTCGAGAATTTCGAATATGCGCTCCGCAGCGGCCA
Organism: uncultured Planctomycetia bacterium; assembly: GCA_964543965.1. Classification (GTDB taxonomy): domain Bacteria; phylum Omnitrophota; class Gorgyraeia; order 2-02-FULL-51-18; family 2-02-FULL-51-18; genus CAMDWQ01. The sequence continues at coordinate 9,536 of CAZJAX010000064.1, read as the reverse complement.
GCGCGTGCTGGTTGATGCCGTGCACACGCGACAGGCGCTTAAACGGCCTCAAAAGAGATAAAAGAGCTATCAAAAAGGCGATGAAAGCGCCCGGAGACATCTGATTGGCCACGACGAGCTTTCCGCCCGTCCAGAGTACGGCGCCGACGCAGATGACGCTGATAAATTCGGTCACGGGACTCACGATGATCATGCGGCTGATGGAAAGCATCATCGTCTTGTAGAGCGACTGGTTCTGCCGCGCGAAGCGGTCGCGCTCGTAGTTTTCCATGCCGAACCCCTGCACGATACGGATCCCGGAGATGGATTCGAAAAGCGTGGAGTTGATCGCGGCGACCTGTTCCTGACTCGAGCGGCTGATCTTTTTCAGACGGCGGCCGATCTGGAGCACCGGGTAAACGACAAGCGGCAGAAGTCCAAAAATGACGAGGACGAGATTCCACGGAATATCGAACGCGTATTTCACCGCGAGCAGAGCGAACACGACGCCCATCGCGGCCAACCCGAACAGGTAGAACGCGGCGGTCATGTAGGCACCGAAGCATCTGCACGGGCTGAAAAAGGAAATCCGTCAGCCCTTCGGAGATCGCGTCGCGCACGATGGTCGTGTCGTGCGTGATGCGCGAGACCAGGACGCCCGTCTGGGACTTGCCGAAAAAGCTTAAAGGCAAGCCCACGATTTTATTGTAAACGGTGTTGCGCAGGTCTCGGATCACGCGCTGGCTCACGTCGTTCATGTAATACGACTGCGCATATTCGGAGACAAGCCGGAGAAACGAAAGCCCTATCGTCCAGAGGATAAGCATATTCAGCAGCTCGGCTCGCGGCATCGCGTTGACGCGGTAAATGACATCGAGCACGAATGCGGGAATGTGTTTTTCGTGAGGAATGACGATGGGTTTTCCGGCGAGGATCGTGTCGACAAATGGGATCACGAGTCCGATAATGGGAAGGCCGGATAGAAGCGAATTGAAGATCATGGCCGCAAAAGCAAGGTAAAGCCGGCTCAGATGCGGCTTTACGTAAGAAATCATGCGGGAATAATGGCTCGAGGAACTCATCAAATTCTTCGTGCATGATAGCATACACCCTATCTTTTGAGAACTGTTTCGGTTAAAATAAATCCCTATGAATTCACCCTTAAAAGTGGCCGTCATCGGCCTAGGACGTCTCGGAGCACGGCATGCCGAGGTCTATTCGAAAATGCCGGGCATCGAACTCATAGGCGTCTGCGACACCCATGAAGACCGCGCGCAGGAAGTAGCCGACCAGTGCCAAACCAAGGCGTACACCGATTACCGTAAGCTGCTCGGCCTGACAGACGCAGCCAGCATCGTCGTCCCCTCCGAGAAGCACTACGCGCTTTCGAAGGACTTCCTCAATCACGGCGTGCACCTTTTGATCGAAAAGCCCATCACGACCAAGCTCGCCGACGCCGACAAACTGCTGGCGCTGGCGAAGAAAAAGCACCTGACCATCCAGGTCGGCCATATCGAGCGCTTCAACTCGGCCGTCCGTACCATCAAGGGCATCATCAAAAAACCGCGTTTCATCGAGTGCCAGCGCGTCGGCCCCTACGACCCTCGCGTCGCCAAGACCGGCGTGACGCTCGATCTCATGATCCACGACATCGACATCGTGCTCGACCTCGTGAAGTCCCGCATCAAGGACGTCGAGTCCGTGGGAGCCTTCATCCTATCGGAGACCGAAGACATCGCCAATACGCGTATCCACTTCGCCGACAACATCACCTGCGACCTCACCGCCAGCCGTATGAGCTCGGAAGTCACGCGCAAGATCCGTATTTTTCAGGACAACGCCTACATCGTGCTCGATTATGTGAAACAGGAAGCCTTTATCCACACCAAGGCCAACGGCCGCCTTCACCAGCAGAAGATCGACATCACGCGCCAAGACTCGCTCAAGGCCGAGCTCTCAGACTTCATCCACTGCGTGAAAAACAGAAAACGCCCGCTCGTGTCCGGCGAAGAAGGCCGTAACGCGCTGGCGCTGGCGCTGCGCATCACCCAGCAGATCAAAAAAGCCCAAAATTCCGTCACATTTTAAGGGGCGACCATGACCGAGCACGCCGCCGGACACAAACTGTACATCATCGCCGGCGAGGCTTCCGGGGACCTGCACGGCGCCAATCTCATCGACGCACTGAAAAAACTATCCCCCTCGCCGATCACTTTTTACGGCGCCGGCGGCGATAAGATCAAAGCCAGGGGCGTCCTCGATTTCTTCGACCTGGCTCATTTCCATGTGACCGGCATCACGCAGGCGATACGGAAAATCCCCCATTACCAGAACGCCGCTAAAATTATCCTCAAAAGCATCGAGACGGCCCGGCCCGAAGCCGTGGTCCTCATCGACAACCCCGGCTTCAACCTCTACCTGGCCAAACGCATCCACGCGATGGGCATCCCCGTGATCTACTACATCTCCCCTCAGATCTGGGCCTGGAAAATGAACCGCATCTTCAAGATCAAAAAATACGTTAAGAAAATGCTCGTCGTGTTTCAGTTTGAAAAATCGCTTTATGAGGAATACAGCGTACCGGTCGCATTCGTGGGGCACCCGCTCAAAGACTCCATCCCAGCCCCGGTCTCGGCGGCGCCCGAGAGCTGGGTCTCGCTCATGCCGGGATCGCGCACGCATGAGGTCGCGACGCTCCTGCCCGTCATGCTCGAAGCCGCGGCGAAGATCGCGGCAGCGTATCCGGACATCCGGTTCAAACTGATCCAATCGCCGACGCTCAAAAAAAATTTTTATGACACGTATCTCAAGGGATGCAGGGCGCCGGTCGAACTCGTCGAGGGCCGCGCTTACGAGACGGTGCAAAAAAGCCTGCTGGTGCTCGTCTGCTCAGGCACCGCGACACTCGAGTGCGCGATCCTCGGCACGCCGATGATCATCACCAACCGCGCGGGCTTCATCACGTATCTAGCCGCCCGCGCTCTGATCCGGGTTCCCTATCTGGGCCTGCCCAACCTGGTTCTCGGAAGAATGGCGATGCCGGAACTCCTGCAGTACAACGCCACGGCGGAAAAGTTCGCCGAAAAAAGCTGTCAGATCCTAGGAGACGCCGCGCTCAGGAGCCGAATGAAAAAAGACCTTTCGGAGATCTGGGACAAGCTCGGACACGGCGGAGCCGCGGACAATGCGGCGAAGGAAATTCTTAAGTCCTTATAAAACGGGCAGGTACTTCTCCAGCTCGAAGCTCGAGATCTCTGCGCAGTACTTATTCCACTCGATCTTCTTATTCTCGATCAGCGAATGGAAGATGTGCTCTCCGAGCGCGTCTTTGAGGAATTTGCTGTTTTGAGCGATCGCGATCGCCTCCCCCAGGCTCTGAGGCAGCATGCGGATGCCGCGCTTCTTACGGTCAGCCTCCGACATCTCGAAAACACTTTGTTCGACCGGATCCGGAAGCTCCAGACCCTGCTTGATCCCCTCGAGTCCCGCCGCCAGCATCACGGAAAACGCCAGATACGGATTGCAGGCCGCGTCCGGCATGCGCAGCTCGGCGCGCATGGCGCTCTCATAGCCGGGCTTGTGAGCAGGCACGCGCACCAGCGCTGAGCGGTCGCGCCGCGCCCAGTATATGTAGGTGGGGGCTTCGTAGCCGGGGATAAGACGCTTGTAGGAGTTTACCCACTGGTTGGTGACAATGGTCATCTCAGGGGCATATTTGAGCAGGCCTGCGATGTACTGGCGGGCAGTCTTCGAAAGATGGTTCTTGTCGTTCTTGTCGTGAAACACGTTCACGTCGCCTTTGAAAAGCGACTGGTGCACGTGCATGCCGCTGCCGTTCTCGCCCTTCAGGGGCTTGGGCATGAACGTCGCGTACACGCCGTTTTTCATCGCGATCTCTTTGACGACGAGGCGGTAGGTGATGGCGTTGTCGGCCATGGTAAGCGCGTCGGTATAGCGCAGGTCGATCTCGTGCTGGCTCGGAGCGGCCTCGTGATGGCTGGATTCGACGCCGATGCCCATTTCTTCGAGCGTCAGCACCGTCTCGCGGCGCAGGTCAGAGCCGGCATCGAGCGAGGTCAGGTCGAAATAGCCGCCCTTGTCGAGCGTCTGCGTGGACTCTGAATCGCGGAAATAGAAAAATTCGATCTCGGGTCCGACATAAAAGGTGTACCCCAGATCGGAAGCTTTTTTCAGATTGCGCTTCAGGCACTGGCGGGGATCGCCCGAGAACGGCGCGCCGTTGGCATCGACGACGTCGGCGAACATGCGGGCGACGGCGTTTTCCTTGGGGCGCCACGGGAGCGCCTGAAACGTCGCGGCGTCCGGCATCGCGCGCATGTCGGACTCGTCCGAGCGCGCGAAACCCTCGATCGCCGAACCGTCGAAAAACTTGCCTTCATTCATCGCTTCTTCGAGCTCGTCGATCGTGATCGCAAAGCTCTTCAAGAGTCCCAGTGTGTCGCAGAACCATAGACGGATGAACTTCACGTTCAGGTCCTGCGCCTTTTTCAGGACGAAATCTTTGCCCTGGATGTCCGCTTTTCGGCGGGACGAAGTCGAATTTTTTTTCTGCTTTTTGGCCATGTCGGTATTCCTTTAATCCGAAGTGAATTTGTATCCGATGTTGCGGACGGTTTCGATCAGCGTCGACGACTTGCCTTCGATCTTCGAGCGAAGGCGCCGGATGTGCACGTCCACGGTGCGCGTGCCGCCGTAATATTCGTACCCCCAGACTTTATTGAGAAGCACTTCGCGCGTGAAGACAGTGCCCGGGTTGGTGCAGAGAAACTTCAGAAGCTGAAATTCGGTGAATGTCAGGTCGATCTTTTTGTCGCCGATCTTCGTCTCGTATTTGGCGACGTCGATAGTGATCTTGCCGCGCTGAATGATGTTCTTCTGGTCGACCTTGTGAATACGCTTAAAGAGGAACTGGATACGCGACACGGCCTCGGGGATGCGAAGAGGGCGATAGAGCACTTCCTGAATGCCCGACGGCAGATCGGCGGTTTTCATCTCCGACTCATCCATGAGAAGGATGATAGGCGTCTCCTGGATCTGAGGTTCTTTTTTCAGACTGTAATAAAAATCCATGATCTCGGAATACGCGGATTTCGGATTGATGATGATGAGATCCGGCTCCTTTTCGGCGACGGCGTCGGGTGAGAGATTGGCGCGGGAGACGTGGCTGACGGAAAAGTGCGTGTCTTTTTTGAGGGCATCTTTGAGCTCGCTGCCCTGCTTATTTTGGTCGCCGACGATCAGGATGCTGCCTACCATCACATCCCCACGATCGTAATACCGTACTGGTCGGCCATTTCGATGAGACTTTCTTTTGAGATCATGATAGTCTTCCCCGCTTCGACGCCCAGCACCCGCGACGAATGCTCTTTAAGATTTTCCAGCGTATCGCGCCCGACACAGGGCAGATCGAAGCGCAGGTCCTGGTTAGGCTTGCAGACTTTGACCACCACCGCTTCCCCGCGCCCGAGCGCAGCGCCTCGGCGGATCGCGTTGTCCGTGCCTTCGATGGCTTCCACGGCCAAGACGACTCCTCTTTTTACCACAACCGTTTGGCCGATGTCCATCTTGCCCACGGCTTTGGCCACTTTCCAGCCGAAACGCAGATCATCGCTCTCGGCCGCCGTCGGCTTGCGCTTGGTCAGCACGCCTTTTCCCGCGGTGGTATTCTTTAAAAAAACTCTAGGGTCCATGACGGATACGCCGCACTTGATTTTTAAGTATACACGGAATGCGCGTAAAAGGTGATCGTCGCCTTTGTTCCTGGTGTTATTCACGAGCTGGCTCGCCGCGCCGTCGATCTTGAACGAAGGATTGTAGAGCTCGTTTTTCGGGACACCGCCGGCCAGAACGACCTTCTTCACGCCCGTCTGCTTCAGCAGCACCGTCAGTTTCTCAAGCTCCCCAAGCCCGATATAATGGACCTCTGAAACGAAGTCCTCCAGATGCTTGTCCGTGCAGCCCTCGATGCCGAAAGCGATGATCCTTTTTTTGAGGCTCAGGCCGGCCTTGGCAAATAGAACGGGAAAGTCCCCTTTGCCCGCGATCAGTCCTACGGCTTCCGCCGGCCGTTCTGCCTTAGACCACATACGGGTCAGACGGCTTCCGCCGGCTCCTCTTCAAATGAAGTCCCTGTCCTAACGATGCCGCGCTTGGAACCGCTCACAAATTCCAGAATGACGGAGGCTAAGGGATGACCCGGAAATTCCGATCTTACTTCTTCGGCGGCCGTCGAAATCTTTTTTCCCGAGGCCAGAAGGATCTTGAGGGCTCGCTTTATCACGAGCCGGTCGGCAGGAGAAAAGCCCGCGCGCTTGAGGCCCAGCGCATTGATGCCGTAATAAACAGCCGGATGCCCGTCGCAAGTTGAAAAAGGAGGGATGTCGGCCACGACCTTCGCCAGCCCGCCGATCATCGAGTATCGCCCTACGCGCACATGCTGATGGATACCGGTGAGTCCCCCGATGGTCGCGAAATCCTCGATCGTCACATGTCCGGCAAGCGAAACGACGTTGGCCATCGTGATATTGCTGCCCAGATTGCAATCGTGCGCGATGTGCGCGTTCATCATGATGAAGTTATTGCTGCCGACCCGCGTGACGGAGTCCTCATACATGCCGGAGTTCATCGTCACGAATTCGCGGATGAGATTATCGTTGCCGATGATGAGGCGTGACTTGGAAGGCGGCTTGCGCACTTGGGGCGCACTGCCGAGGCAGGCATGGGAAAAAATTCGGCACCGTTCGCCGATCTCCGTATGGCCTTCGATGACCGCGTGAGGACCGACCGCCGTATCCTTTCCGATAGAGACATGCGGCCCGATGACAGTATAGGCGCCGACTTCTACTCCCTCGGCCAGCCGGCTTTTGGGATCGACAATGGCTGTAGGATGGATCTTGGCCAAATCAGTCTCCGAGAGTGAACATGATGTCGGCGCTGCAAGCCTCTTCGCCGTCGACGAGCGCAATGCCTTTGACCACGCCGACTCTGGATTTCATTTTGGTGACCGTCACCTCAAGCCGAAGCTGGTCCCCGGGCTTTACGATGCGGCGGAAACGCGCCCCGTCAACTGCGACGAGGAATGCGAGCTTTCCCTTATTTTCACTGCGCGAAAGCATCATGACGCCGCCGGTCTGGGCGAGCGCTTCGATCATCAGGACGCCCGGCATTACGGGCTTTTCGGGGAAATGACCCTGAAAGAACGGCTCGCTGACGCTGATGTTCTTGATCCCGACCACGCGGTCATCGCTCATCTCGAGGATGCGGTCGACCAGGAGGAACGGATAGCGGTGCGGAAGTATCTTTTTGATCTGCTCGCTGTCGAGCAGGCAGCCTTTTTTCACATCCTGATTTTTATTTTCCATCTTTCTCCCTCTGTCTGCGGATCGCCTGTACCATTTCCCGGTTGAGCGCATGTCCGCTGCGTATGCAGATGACCTTGCCCGTCACGGGAAAACCCAATAGACTCAAATCGCCTATCACATCCAAAATCTTATGCCTTGCGAACTCGTCCGGAAAACGCAGTCTCTTCTGGTGCGCCCCATCCGGCGATACGACGATGTTGTTCTCATCGCTGCCGCCAAGCCCGAGCCCGCGGTGCTTGAGCTCACGCGCTTCGTCCGCCGTGCAAAAAGTCCGGGCCGGCGCGATCTGGCTCTCGAAGATCTCCGGAGTGATCACGAACCCGGCCTTTTGGTTCCTTAGATAGGGAAAATCATAATCCAGACAGTAATGGATCTCAAAATTGTCCGAAGGCAGTATCGAGATCGCCTTGCCGCTCTCGGAACAAAAAAGCGGATCGGTCACGCGGTAGACGTATTTTTCCGCAGTCTGTTCCTTCAAACCCATCTTCCTGAAAAGATCGATAAAAGGTTTTGCGCTGCCGTCGGCAGCCGGGACCTCTTCCCCGCGGACGTCTATCTCGAGGTTGGAGATCCCGAGACCGTACATCGCGGCCAAGAGATGCTCGACCGTGAGGACCTTGAGCGCGCCGGTTCCGATCGCGCTGCAGCGCGCCGCACTGTCGTTGACGAACAGCGCATGGTCTTTTCCGAGCACGCCCACAAACGTACCGTTCTTCAGGAATCGGATGCCGCTGCCCGCTTCCGCCGGCCTAAAAAAAACCTCGCTCGGCTTTCCCGTATGAAGACCGATGCCCGAATAACTGCCGCCTTTAGCCAGCGTCTTCTGGTTTTCCCGCATTTACTTACCGGACAGGATCTTTTTTTTAAGCTCGGCCATGTCCTTAAAAAGCTCAGGGAGGCGCGAGATATAAGCAAAAAGTCTTTTCTGCTCCTGTATCGGTTTAGCCGGGCTTCCGAGCATGACCGCGTCGGGCGCCACGGGTTTTGTGACACCCGCACCGGCTCCGATAATGGCGCGGTCTCCTACGGCAATATGCCCTATCAGTCCCGCTTGACCCGCGATGATGACATTCTTACCGAGCGTCGTCGAGCCTGAGATGCCCGCCTGCGACACAACGAGACAATTGGGTCCGATGACCACGTTATGCGCGACCTGGACGAGGTTGTCGATCTTCGTCCCCTTCTGTATCCAGGTCTTTTTGAAGCGGCCTCGGTCGATACAGGCATTGGCGCCGATCTCTACGTCCTCTTCTATCAGAACAAAGCCGGTATGCGGTATCTTTTCATGCTCTCCCTGTACGGTCTCATAGCTATACCCGTCAGACCCGATGACAGCGCCGCTATGGATGATAGCCCGATCACCGATATGAGTATGCTCCCGCACCGTGACGTTAGGATAGATCAGCACATCCCGGCCGATGCGGCAGTGGGCGCCGATGAACGAATTGGCTCCGATCACGGTCCCCGCTCCGATGGAAGCGCTGTCAGAAATGACGGCATGAGGACCCACAAAAACATGTTCGCCGATATGCGTATTTCTCTCGAGGATCGCCGTCTCATGGATGCCGGGGGGATACTGGACCGGCTCCGGTGCGAAATGCACGGCGATACGGGTAAAAGCCTTGGAAGGGTTGGAGCAGATGATGAGCGGAACGGGAGCGTTCTTGATCTCTTTCGGAGCGATCACGGCCGCGGCGCCCGTCTCCTGTAAAAAAGGGAGATATTTATCGTCCGTGAGGAACGCAATATCTCCCTTTTCCGCATCTTTGATCCCGGAGACGCCGGTAACCGGTATAGATTTATTGCCGCCGATGAGCTCGCCGCCTACGAGGTCAGCGATCTCACCCAATTTTAAACTTTTAGGCGCTCCATTACTTTTTCTTGGTGTATGAGTCATTCAGGGTTTTGATGACTTGTGCGGTCAAGTCGCTTCCTTCGCCTTTGTACACCAGAACGCGGTCGTTAAAAATGAAAGAGTAGCCCTGGCTCTTGCCGAAATCCTGGATGATCTGTTCGATCTCTTTGAGGATCTCCTGAACCATCGTATCGCGCTCCTTTCTCAAAGAATCGCGGGTTATCCGGCCGCTTTGGATCGTCTCGCGATGGTGGCGGCACCTGGCGCGGCCTGTTCATTCGAGCCGGCGCAGGCAGTGACGTCAAGGCCGTTGCCAACGG
>CAZJAX010000063.1:0-11162 GCA_964543965.1 uncultured Planctomycetia bacterium | reverse complement strand
TGCACGCCCATGGGGTCGAAATTCTCGATCGAGCAGATGATGACGACATTGTCCTTTTTGTCGCGCATGACTTCCAGCTCATACTCTTTCCAGCCGTAAATGGATTCTTCGATAAGGATCTGGCTGTTCATCGACAGCTGAAGGCCGGTCGTGGCGATGCGTTTGAAATCTTCCATCGTCGCGGCGATACCGCCCCCGGTGCCGCCGAGCGTGAAGCTCGGGCGTATGACGGCCGGGAGCTTGATCTCTTCTAGGACCTTCATCGCTTCCTCGATCGTCGTGGCCAGACCCGACTTGGGCATGTCGAGCCCGATCTTTTCCATCGCCTTCTTGAAAAGCTCACGGTTCTCGGCTTTTTTGATGGAAGCGACATTGACGCCTATCATTTGAACGCCGTATTTTTCGAATATTCCGGCTTCGGCCGCTTTGACGGCGAGGTTCAGACCCGTCTGCCCGCCGAGCGTCGGCAAGACCGCATCCGGTTTTTCGTTCTGGATGACTTTTTCAAGAAATTCGACGGTCAGAGGCTCGATGTACGTCTTGTCGGCGGTCTGGGGGTCGGTCATGATAGTCGCCGGGTTGGAGTTGATGAGCACGACCTCGTAGCCGTCCTCGCGGAGCGCCTTGCAGGCTTGCGTCCCCGAATAGTCGAACTCGCACGCCTGGCCGATCACGATAGGGCCGGAACCGATGATCAGGATCTTTTTGATGTCCGTACGCTTGGGCATGTTATTTTTGTCCCTTTTTCATCATGTCGATGAAGCGGTCGAAGTGATGGCTCGCGTCGTGCGGTCCCGGCGCCGCTTCGGGATGGTACTGCACGGAAAAAATGGGGAGCGTCTTATGCTCCATACCTTCACAGGTGTTGTCGTTGAGATTCACATGGGTCATGCGGACGTTCTTGTCCGGAATGGTATCGACGTTGACTGCGAACCCGTGGTTCTGCGCCGTAATGTCGACAGAACGGCTGTCGAGATTGATGACAGGCTGATTGCCGCCGTGATGGCCGAACTTGAGCTTGAAGGTCTTGCCTCCGAACGCCTGCCCGAGGATCTGATGCCCGAGGCAGATACCGAAGATCGGCATCTTATCCAGGACGCTCTTCACGGTATCGACGATATAAGGAAGCGCCTCGGGGTCTCCGGGGCCGTTGGATAAAAAGAGTCCGTGCGGCTTGAAAGCGAGGATCTCATCCTTTTTGGCGGTCGCGGGAACCACGCGCACTTGGCAGTCGCGGCCGGCAAGGCTTCGGAGAATATTGAGCTTGATGCCGGAGTCGACGGCGACGACGCGGTATTTCCCCGAGCTGTTGTAATCATAAGCACGCTGGCACATGACTTCTTTGATCAGGTCGCGTCCCACGAGGCCCGGGGACTTTTTGGCTTTCTTGATGAGGCTTTTTTCGTCCAGATCCGTCGTCGAGATCACGCCTTTTTTGGCGCCCTCTTCGCGAAGGTGCTTGGTGAGGTCGCGCGTGTCGATACCCTCGATGCCGACGATGTTGCCGCGCTTGAGGTAAGAACCCAGGTCTTCGGAGGCGCGCCAGTTGGAATAGACACGGCTGACTTCTTTGACGATGAATCCTTCGACGAAGGCCTGGCGGGACTCGACGTCCTCGGTGTTGACGCCGTAATTGCCGATGAGCGGATAGGTCATGCAGACCATCTGGCCTTTATAGGAGGGATCCGTCAGGATCTCCTGATAGCCGGTCATGCTGGTGTTGAAGACGATCTCCCCGTAAGCCTCGCCTTCCGCCCCGAACGAGTACCCGCGGTAAAACTTGCCGTCTTCCAGCGCTAAAATCGCTTCTTTCTTCAAATGATTTTTCCGTTCTCTAAAACTTGTCTGCCTTCCGAGAGGACGTCCGTCGCGCGGCCCTTCAGTTTCCATCCCAGAAAAGGCGAATTTTTCGACTTCGATTCGATCTTGTCTTTTTCGACGGTCCACTCTATCGAGGGGTCAAACACCGTCACGTCGGCCGCCGCGCCTTCGCTTAAATGTCCGCGGTCGATTTTCAGGATCTGTGCGGGCACTAGCGACATCTTCCGGACGAGCTCCGAAAGCGTCAGGACTTTTTCTTCGACCATGCCCAGCGACAGCGCCAGCGACGTCTCGAGGCCGATGATGCCGAAAGGCGCCTTGTCGAACTCGACGCTCTTGTCGTTCTCCGAGTGAGGCGCGTGATCCGTCGCGATCGTATCGATCGTGCCGTCTTTCAGCGCGGCCTTGATGGCTTTGACGTCCTCGGCCGTACGGAGCGGCGGATTCATTTTCGCGTACGTATTATAATGCAAAATCGCCTCATCCGTGAGATGAAAATAATGCGGGCAAGTCTCCGCCGTGACGCGCGAACCGGCGCTCTTCGCCTGGCGGATGAGGTCGAGGGACTTCTTGCTCGAGATGTGGCAGAAGTGCAGGCGCCCGCCGGTCAGGTCCGCCAGCTGAATGTCGCGCGCGACCTCGACCGATTCGGCTTCGGCGGGGATGCCGGGAAGCCCGAGCTTGGTCGAAACGAAGCCTTCGTTCATGCAGCCGCCGCAGAAAAGCCCTTCGTCCTGACAGTGCACCATGATGACGAGGTCGAATTTTTTTGCGTACTCGAGCGCTCTTCTGAGGATATTGGAATCCGTGATCGGGCGTCCGTCGTCTGAAAGCGCGAGCGCGCCGCCTTTTTTGAGCTCGCCGAATTCGGTCAGCTCCTTGCCTTCCTGCTTGAGCGTCACGGCTCCGACGGGCCAGACACGGATGAGCTGGAGGCGCTTAGCCTCGTTGACGAGAAATTCCATGTCCGAGCGGCGGTCGGAGATCGGGTTGGTATTGGGCATCGGGCAGACTCCGGTGAAGCCGCCTTTGACGGCCGCGCGCAGACCCGTCTGCACGGTCTCTTTGTATTCGAAGCCGGGCTGGCGCAGGTGCACGTGCAGGTCGATGAGACCGGGACAGACGATTTTACCCTTGGCATCGATCTCCTTGTCGGCTTTGTCGGTGATCTTCTTCGAAACTTTTTTCACGAGACCGTTTTCGATGAAAAGATCCATCGGCTCGTCGATCTTGTTCTTCGGGTCGATGAGATGGCCGTTTTTGATCAGAATTTTCATGAGGGATTCTCCACCAGTGTCGTGAGGAACAGGACCGCCATGCGCACGGCGATGCCGTTGGTGACCTGTTCGAGGATGACAGAATTGGCGCCGTCGGCGACGTCGGCCGAGAGCTCCACGCCGCGGTTGATCGGGCCTGGATGCATGACGATGACGTCGGGCTTGGCTTTTTTCATGCGCTCCATCGACACGCCGTATTCGGCCGCGTACTCGCGGATCGAGGGGAAAAAAGCTCCGGACTGCCGCTCGAGCTGTATCCTTAAGATGTTGAGCACGTCCTGGTCTTTGATGGCGCGGTCGACGTCGTACTCCACATCGACACCGAGCTTTTCGATGCCGCGCGGGATGAGCGTCGGCGGTCCGCAGACGGTAACCTTGGCGCCGAGCTTGGTGAGACCCCAGATGTTGGAGCGCGCGACGCGCGAGTGGAGAATGTCGCCGATCAGGCAGACTTTAAGTCCTTTGATCTCTTTTTTGTGTTCTTTGATCGTGAAAATATCGAGAAGACCTTGAGTCGGATGCTCGTGGATACCGTCGCCGGCGTTAATGACGCCCGCTTTCACGACTTTGGAAAGATATTCGGCCGAGCCCGACGAAGAGTGGCGCATGACAATGGTATCGACCTGCATCGCCTCGATATTTTTGGCAGTGTCAGAAAGGCTCTCCCCTTTCGAAGTGCTGGAGCCGGCGGAGGAAAAATTGATGATGTCGGCCGAGAGGCGCTTGGCCGCGACCTCGAACGACGTGCGCGTACGCGTCGAAGACTCGAAGAAAAGGTTGGCGATGGTCTTGCCGCGGAGCGCCGGGACTTTTTTGACCTCGCGTGCGGAGACTTCCTTGAATGAATCGGCAGTCTTCAGGATGAGCGCGATTTCGTCCGCCGAGAGATCCTCGAGCGCCAGCAGGTCTTTGCGCGTCCAGCGTCCGCCGGAGGACGGATCCGCCTTCTTTGCGGCGGAGAGGTCGTTCATCGGACACCCACGACGACTTCTTCTTTCTTGTCGATCTCGGTAAAATGCACGTGCACGATCTCGTTCTCGCTGGTCGGAATGTTTTTGCCGACGAAATCCGCGCGGATAGGAAGCTCCCGGTGCCCGCGGTCGATGAGGACGGCCAATTCGATGCGCTTCGGGCGGCCGAAATCCGTGAGCGCGTCGAGCGCAGCGCGGATGGTGCGGCCGGTGTAGAGCACGTCGTCAACAAGCACGACGATCTTGTTCTGGAGGTCGAAATTGATCTCGGTCTTATGGATCACCGGCTGCTCGGCGGCCAAAGTCAAGTCGTCGCGGTAGAGATTGATGTCGAGGATACCGGCAGGGACTTCGTGCTTGGATATTTTCAGGATCTCGGCGCGTAAGCGCTGAGCGAGAATGACGCCGCGGCGCTGGATACCGACGAGACAGATATTTTCCGTGCCGTTGTTCTTTTCTAGAATTTCATGCGCCATGCGGATGACGGCGCGGTCGATGGAAGGCTGGTCTAAAACAAGCTTGTGCATGCTATCCTTTTCAGGCCTCTCAGGGACCCGGTTAAAAGGTGAAATTAAAATGATTTCTGAAAGTATACGCTCCGCGATACCCGCTGTCAACCGGTAATCGGATTATGCCGCCGAACCCACCTGCTGGACGGCCATGCGCGCGGCCTGGACGAACGCGTCGATGGGGATCCTCTGGGCCATAGGCAGGTAGAAGCTGATGGCCTTCAGGAGTCCCAAGTCGCGGATATCGCCCTTGGTCATTTCAAAAAGCAGAGTCTGTGTGACTTTCTCGCCGCGGGTCTTAAAGAAGTTTACGGCCTGAATCGGGATCTTATCGGCGCTGACCTTCGAGAAATCGATGGCGCGGTCTTTGTAATGGGCGCTGAACACACCGCCCAGCGTCCCGCCGATCTTAAAAAGGCTGTACCAGCCGAGAAGCGAATCGGCTGTGACGCCGGTCACCGGGATCAGCAGCGTACGGCCGTCTCCGGCTGAGGGGACCGCATCGAGGTTGTCCGTGGCCACATACTTCATCACGACGCCGTCGAATTTTTCCAGACCCTCGGCTCTGACGAAATTATCCGCTTTCGCGGCAGAGACGGTCTGGACTATGATCTCCCGCTGCCACGGCTCGAGGACATCCATGCCTTCAAGAAAGAAAATATCGCCTTGAAAAGCGCGGTTACGGCGCACATGCGCTATTTGGTTGAGCAGGATATTAGCGTGTGCGGAAAATGTATTCACATCGGAAACAGACCGAAGCTCGGCAAGAGGCACCGCATGCGCGAGCGGAGCTCGATCAGGATCGGAGGCCAATACGCGGTCGGTTTCGTGCCGGCCCATCTGAAGAAGCCCCAGCAGACCCCGCCCAACCTCACGCGCATGCTCTGCCGGATCCGCAGCACGGCGATCTTTAAGCATCTGGTCGAGGTTTCCCGTGACGGTGATAAGCGGTTCGGTCTGCCCGCGGACACGGATTGCGGCGCCGGTGGCGGATTCTTTTGAAAAGAAAAAATAATCAGGGTTGTCTCCCGAGAGGAATAAAGCAAACTCGGCTGAATTTTCTCCCGCTTTAAGACGCGAGACCTGCTCAAGAAGAAGCGCTTCTAAAGACGCTTGGCTGACCGCCAGGCGGGCGCCTTCAGGCTTCCCTTCACTCTTCTTCCAGACGGTCGGTTCGCTGACCTTCATCACGCGATCGTCGCCTCTGGCTTCAAGAACGGCACGTATGACGAGCGTCTCGCGCCTTGCGCCGGAGGCTTCGAGGCTCCCGGCATAGGTTTCCAAACCCGCCTCTTCGTAGAAAATGACGGGCGCTGCATCAGGATAATTTCTGATCAACTCGTCGAAAAGATTGGGGATGAAATGTGCCAAATAGGACTGGTAGGGGTATTCGCCCTTAGATTGCTGCTCAAGGATCCAGGCCTTTTCGTCATTCATGATCTTCGGCGGAAAGATGCCGCTCACGGCGCCCCAAGGGGTATCTTCGTCATACAGATCGCTGCCTGCTTTATAAGCTTCGAGCTGACGGTGGATCTTGTCGCCCTCGACGACAAAAACACGGGAACGGTACCCTTCGGCGGTACCGGATAAAGGAAGACCGAGGTTCACGTACTTCTTGCCGTACTGCGACTTGGGAGTATCGGTCTCGGGGTTGATCGAATCGGCCAGCGTCGATTTTCCCGCATTCCCCTGGCCGCTCAAAAGCACGAGGACGGGTCTGCCCGGATTGGTGCGGATATTTTCGCGGATGAGCGGATCTAGCTGGCGGAAAATGGCCGTGTCGAGATCGACGAATTCATCCAGGTTCTTGACCGCAAGACGGGCTCCTTGGAGATAATCGAGTCTTCCGAAATCCAGAAGCACTGCATGCTCTCCCCAACGTCCGATATTCCACGTCTTGGCTTTCCTTGTCCCGGTGAAATACGGCATCCGGCCGGTATAAGCGTCATCCCAATCGATCCCGAGCGACCTGAGGTCGATATGGACTTGGCTGACGTCTTGGGAGTCGACGTCATCTGAGAGGAGGGGCTCCACAATGAATCCTTCTTTATCAATAGAAAAGTATGTAAAAGGAGATAAAATAGGTTTCTCTCCCGATTGATCGTCGATGATCAGATAATTCATCGGGATGCCGCTGATGTTGCGGGTCCGCACATGGGGCCGTATCGCCTGCCGCGAAAATATTTTTGCCATCGTTCCTAATTCGCGGTGATAATCATTGAATTTTTTGAAGATCTTGAAAACAAGGCCGGGGTGATCTTTGAGCGAAACCGCGTAGACGTATTCACCGGATCCCACATAATTGAATGCATCCGAGCGTTTCAATAAAACGACGACTTCGCTCGATTCTTTCTTGCTTCTAACCAACACGGCCAAATCCTTCAAAGACTTCACGATATCCGGATCGAGCTTTGATTTGAAAATTGAAACCCTCGCCGCCAGGCGGCTTCCCTGCTTCGTCACTTCCACATCCTGAATCAGACGCCTGACGGCCTGGAGGATCTTACCGCCGCTTGACGAAGACCGGTTTTGTCTCTTGAGCTGCTGGGTGGATTCGAGATAAAGGAACGATCTCTCGATCAAACCTTCTGGACCGGGATCAGCGGCCGTATTTAAAGCTGCCGAGGCTTGCCCGACGATAAACGAGCGGGGCGCTGTCAGCTTATAAAGAAGGGCCTCTTCAAAATCGGATCCTGCCCGGGCGAGCGCTTCATCGATCCTGGCTTTCAGCTCCGCGAATCCTGCGTCGTCCCGTCCGACGTTCTGGAAAAAACTTTTCCATAGCGCGACATCCTCCCGGATCTTGATGACCCGGTCGCGCCATGCGCCCAGCTGAGCGTCCGTCGCCGAATAATTGGGCAGATCTCCCGCCAGACGGGCTCCTTGCCCGAGAGCATCCAAAGCGGCGCGTTCCGTCCGCGCGGCGGAAGAAAACCCGGACTCCGTGATCTGCGCCGCATCTCCAGGCTCAAGAATCGGCATCTGTTCTTGGTCAAATGCCAGCTGAGGGGTCAAAAAGCGCGACTTGCGTACCTGGGGATCGGTCGTATCCGGCGTAAATTCGTTCTGAATGCTTTCGGGGATCTCGACCGGGCTTCCGCGGCGGCCGTATTTGCCTGCCAGTGTGGAAAGCGTGATCCTTCCGCGCATCCGGACCTCTTGGCCTTTCAAAGGACCCGCAGCCCAAGCCACCTCAGCGATCCGAAAATAATCGTCTCCGTCCATTCGCGCTTGCAGCAGATATTCCGGATCCGCTGCATCTAAAAGACGATAAACGGCGTAGGTTTTTCCGCCTTCTTTGTGAAAACCTTTTAGGCGTTTGAAATAACGGTATTGGGCATCCGCCTCATAGCCGAGAAATGCCGGCCAATCCGAGAGCGCGGATCTTTCGAACAGAAGGTAAGACGTGCCGGCTGAGCTGAGTCCCACAGAAGACGGAATAGGCTCATCCTCCGCGATATCTGTTTTGAAGACGAAGACCGGATACCCGGTCTGATCCCCCGCCCGATGTGAGCCGTCGTGACGGCCTGTCCCTTTGGAACCCGACAAGGACACAGAGGTCGAATGGCTTACTTTGATGATGGAATAGCGTTCCTTCCTGGGGAAACCCATCTCATGCTTTATTGTTTTCTCGCGCCGCAGAGGATAGAAAACGGAACCTTCGGCTTTGACGGTGTGCAGAAGCTTCCGGCTCGCGCTTGAGAGCAAAAGGGCTAAAGGCTCATAATCGGAGGGAATCACCGTCTTTGTGTCGTCTTTCTGCTCTCTCGTGGGGATAGACGCTCCGTTGGAAGAATCGATGAGGGATTCGACTGTCGACTCAAAAACGATGAATTTGTCGGGGTTCAGCCGGTCCTGCAAAAGCACGAACCGAGACCGGCCTTCGCGCTCGGCGAGCATACGCACAAGAGTCGAACCGCCCACCACCTCTTGCGGCACCCGCAGCGTGGCCGCGCGCAAGCCGAGATTGTTGGAACCATCTCTCCGGCTGGCGAGACCCTTGGAATCAAGAGTCAGCAGAAAGTCTCTGACCGCGCGGGCACGGGCCGGACCCAATGTCCTTGGAATACCCAAAACGTCATCATGAAAATTGCGGCCGACGGCATATTCGGCCAAAACGCCCGATCGGGCCGCATCCAGAAAAAAGTTCTCATCCGGATGATCCGGACTTTGCAGAAGGACGTCGAACCCCTTATCGCGAAAGAAGATCGTCAGGACCTTGCGCGGATCCTTGCTGCCGGCGAACTCGATAAAATTGTGGTCGTCGCGTCCTTTGATCTTAGAGGAGCGCGTGTAAACCTTCGCCGCGCCGTCGTACATCCCCCAGCGGATATTCAGCTGGTCCTCCAGATAGGCAGGTAAATAGAGAGTGAAGCCCCGTAATTTGTAAGCCGCGCTTCCGCTTAGACGCGCTCCGTCGTCCTTGGCCCCCTCGTTGATCCTGCCCCGCGAAATGTACACGACGGGTTTTGACTCGTCATCCCCCCAATAGGAGATATACTCTTTGAGCGACCCGTAAGCGCCGTCAATGTACGTCTGATCCGCGGCGTTCATGATCCCGTACCGCTCAAGAACATCGGCGCTTTTCGGGCTGATCTGAAAACCTGTCCACCACATTTTTTTGACTAGTTCCGTCAAGGCATCCATCTGACCGTCATCCAAAAGCTTTTTGACCTTTTTCATCATCTGCTTTTGAAGTTCAAAAAGCGGCCGGGTGCCGGCCTTCACAAAATCCTGGGATGGATTGCCCGATAAATTAAGATTCAGAGACGCGGCCGAGACGGCCCGGACAGGATCAATGGCAAAGCGGGCGCCCTCTCCGGTTCCGTCCGGCTTGGCTAGAAAATAGCTGGGTTGCGCGCTGTAAGGACCGGCCTTATCGAGGAATAAAGACAGGACTTCTCTTTTCCGTCCCGCATCCGGTTTTCCGAAATACTGGCCGTCCGAGGCTGTCACAGAGATCCAGGTATTTTTCCATATTTCAGATAACGTCATCTGAAGACCCAGAGAGTCGTCATGGGGCAGCTGGTAAAACACATTGTTGAAGATCGCGATCTCCGGATCCGGAGCGCTTTCTAAGAATTTCGGATCCAAAATGCTCATCTCGACCATGGATGCATCGGCCTTGAACGATTCGGCGTGCGCGCGGATCGTCGAAAGGACGGCCTCGGCATAAGCGACCGTTGACTCGCGCTGGTAAGTTCCGTCTTGGAGGCTCCAGACGAACGGACGCGTTCCTGCGATCTTGTCGCGCGCGAGACCCAGCGCCTGAGGATTGGTTTCGTAACCTGTGACGCGGACTCTCCATCCCGCCTCACCCGGTTTGGCGGCCACCGAATAGCCCGCGTTCTTGAGCCAGGAGATGATCTCGTGATACGCGCGCGCGAGCTCCTCGCCGGTGCTGGCTCCTCCGACGACGACCTCGATGACAGGGCTTTGAGGATCAGAGGCTTTCGCCAAAGCGCGCGCCGCGACAGCAGGCATAGCGTTTTCCGCGATGAAGCGCCATTGCGCAACGTGTCGGTTTAAATAGGACCAATAATAAAGATGGTTCGAGATCTGGTCGAAAGACTCTCCGTCGACGGCGGCCGGATAATCGGCGGCGTCTTTAGGCAGATAGGTAGGCGCCGGTTTTTTTTTGGCCAGATGATGGGAAAAATGACCCGGCATGACTTCTTTGAAATCCAGAGCCGTCAGCACCGCTGCGTAATCCTTGTTCCTCGTAGGGATCATGATCTCTTTGGCTGTCGGTACCGTCCTCAGCCATTCCAGCGCCTCCGCCGTCAAGAGCTCATAAACATTCCACTCGACGTGATCGGGTCTGACGGCGATCTGGCTGATAATGCCGAGGCTTCCTTGAGGATTCGCGGCGGTATTGGCGAAACCGACGACCTGGCCGCTTTCGACGGCGACAAAAAGACGCTGGAGAGGATTTCCGAGGCGGCGGCTCAGAAAACTTCTGAATTCCGTGCGCGAAGGCGCGTTCTCCTGCGTCGGCCGGATCTCGGTCTGCCAGAGGTCAAGGATCGCTTCCATATCTGACGGCTGGTAGGTACGCACGCTGACCGACTTTGAAAGGCGGGCGGCGCTGGTCTTGGGTTCAGCCGGATGCTCAAGGATACGGCTTCCGTCGGACCAGGCGTTAATGACCAAATTGTCTGGTTTTCCGGGGACGTGGATATCCGAGATCACGCTGCCGTCGACGGTCAGCTTGTAAGAGTGGCTGTCACCCAGAATGAATTGCAGATTCAGCTTCGCGTAGCCCGCTTTGTCCTCCGTTTCCGAATCTACCCCTGTAATTTTTTCCGGATAGTGGATCAGTTCCAGCGGAAGAGACACCTCGAACGTCTGATCAGGGTGTTCCGAAGCATAGTCACGGATCGCGGCTAATACGGCCGCACAGCAGTCGTCCAGATAAGCGCCGGTCAGGATCAGGCGTACTTTTTTCTGCGATCTGAATCTCTCCAGACCCTCGAACGTATGGCGCCTCAGGTTGTAACGGGCCAGATCGTCGATGGAGATCGACTCGGGATGCTTGATCCCCGCACGATCCAGGCGCGCCAGAAGATCCGACGTTGAGAAGG
>CAZJAX010000062.1:0-11496 GCA_964543965.1 uncultured Planctomycetia bacterium | reverse complement strand
CAGGGCGCTTCGTCAAAAAAAGATTTCGGACGCATGATGAAAGCGCTGAATGAGAAGGTTGCGGGCCAGGCTCAGGCGGGCCGCATCAGCGAAGTGTTGGGTAAATTTCTGCAATAATTCTAGAGGAGAGCTGACATGAATATACGCAAACCATTCGTCGCTGTTATCGGCGCAGGCCAGGTCGGAGCCACTACCGCCCAAAGGATACTTGAGAAGGGGATTTCGGACGTCGTCCTTTTTGACGTCGTCGAGGGCATGCCTCAGGGCAAAGCGCTCGATCTTATGGAGGCCGCACCGATCGAGGGGCATGACCGCCATATCAAAGGGACCAACAAGTATGAGGATATCGCGGGAGCGGAGATCGTCGTCGTCACAGCCGGACTTCCTCGCAAGCCCGGCATGACTCGTGAAGACTTGCTTGCGCTCAACGCAAAGATCATCACTGAGGTTTGCGGCAACATCAAAAAATTTGCGCCAGATTCCAAGATCATCGTCGTGACCAACCCTCTGGACGTCATGACCCACTTGGCTGCCAAGGTGACGGGTTTTTCAAAATCGCGAGTATTCGGGATGGCCGGCGTGCTTGATACAGCCCGTATGCAGTTTTTTATCGCAGAAAAGACGGGTTCTGTCGGACGCGAGGTCGATGCGATCGTGTTGGGCGGCCACGGAGACCTTATGGTGCCGGTGTCGAGCCAGACCAAGGTCAAAGGCAAAGCGGTTCAAGGGCAGATCGCAGCTGCGGATCTCACGGCCATCGAAAAACGCACCCGTGAGGGCGGAGCCGAGATCGTGGCGCTCCTTAAAACCGGCAGCGCTTTTTACGCGCCCGCAAGCTCTGTTTGTGAGATGATCCGGGTGATGCTTAAAAAAGAAAAGAAAGTTCTTCCTGTTTGCGCATATTTAAACGGCGAGTACGGCCTTCAGGGCATGTATTTCGGTGTTGCAGCCGAACTGGGTCCCAATGGAGTTGAAAAGGTTGTTGAGATTCCGCTGACCGAGTCCGAGAAGACTGCGCTCAAAGCCTCTGCGGATAAAGTGCGTCAAGGCATCGAGGAAGTAGACCGCCTTCCCGCGGCGGTCGCATGAAGGCGCACGAACACCATTGCCGGAAGCTTCTGGGGGTCTACGGCATCCCGACCTCGGCCGGCGATATCGTGACGGCATCTTCGGCCGCACCTGAGACCTTCAAGCGTTTCGCCAATCCGGCCGCGATCGCCAAAGTTCAGGTGCTTATGGGCGGCAGGGGTAAGGCGGGCGGCGTCGTGCGCGTGAAAACAGCCGAAGAGGCTGTCGCTTTTTGCGACAAGTTTCTCGGCAAGCCTTTTTCCACCTATCAGTCAGCCGGCGAATCCAAGATCGTTCACACCGTTCTTTTTACAGAGGACCGGAAGATCCTGGAAGAGTATTACCTCGGCATCGCGATCGACCGATCGCGCGGTTTACCGGTCATCCTTCTTTCCCGTGAAGGCGGCGTCGATATCGAAGAGGTGGTCCAAAAAAACCCTAAGGCAGTGCAAAGGATACATTTTTCGCCTTCCAAGATGCCGCTGAAAAACGATATCCTTCCCGCAGCCGGCAAATGCTTCGCGGATCCGTCCATCGCCGGACAAGTTGCTGAGATCGCAGTAAAGCTTGCGGTCCTCTTTGTGGAGAAGGACGCTGCTGTTTGCGAGATCAATCCGCTGGCGCTCGTCGAAGGAAAGCAAGTCCTCGCGCTAGACGCCAAGATCGTTTTCGATGACAATGCGCTTTATCGTCATGCCGATATTTCGGCGATGAAGGATCCTGAGGAGGAAGACGACCGCGAGCGTCTTGCCAAAGAGGTCGGGCTGAGCTATGTTTCGATGAGCGGCAACGTCGGCTGTCTTGTCAACGGCGCCGGGCTTGCGATGGCTACGATGGACATGATCAAAATGGCCGGCGGGGAGCCCTCCAACTTTCTTGATGTGGGCGGAGGAGCCACGGCTGACCAGGTGCGGGAAGGCTTCAAGATCATTCTTCGTGACCCGCGAGTCGAAGCTATCCTTGTCAATATATTCGGCGGCATCATGAAATGCGATGTTATAGCCGAGGGCGTCATCCAAGCTTCCCGTGAGATCGACCTCAAGGTGCCCCTTGTTGTGCGTCTCGAAGGAACGCGCGTCGAGGAGGGGCGGGCACTTTTGAAAAACTCAGGCCTCCAGATCATTTCTTGCAGCAATTTAAGCGAGGCGGCCAAGACCGCCGTTGCCAAGGCCGCCGAATACAGGAGCCGTCATGTCCATTCTGATCGATAAGAACTCCAAGGTCATCTGCCAAGGCATCACCGGCAAGGCCGGGAGCTTTCATTCATTGAAGTGCTACGAATACGGCACCAAGCTTGTCGGCGGAGTAACCCCGAAAAAGGGAGGCGAAAAAGTCGGCGAGATCCCCGTGTTCAATACCGTCAAAGAAGCGGTTCAGAGTACGGGTGCGACCGTATCGATGATCTATGTGCCGGCGCCATTTGCTCTATCGGCTATTCTTGAGGCTGTTGATGGCGGCATCAAGCTGATCATCTGCATCACGGAGGGCATCCCGACTCTCGACATGGTTCGGGCAACGGAATATGCCCGAGCCAGAGGCGTGCGCATCATCGGACCCAACTGCCCTGGAATCATTACTTCCGAAGAATGCAAGATCGGCATCATGCCCGGCTACATCCACAAAAAGGGGAGCGTCGGAGTGATCTCCCGAAGCGGCACGCTTACCTACGAAGCGGTTTGGCAATTGACTCAGGCCGGATTAGGTCAGACCACCTGTGTGGGGATCGGCGGCGACCCCGTCATCGGTACGGGCTATATCGACCTTCTCGAGCTATTCGAGAATGACCCCGAAACTAAGGCCGTGCTTCTTATCGGCGAGATCGGCGGAAGCCAGGAGGAGGAAGCCGCCGCGTACATCGAAAAGAACATGAAGAAAAATGTCCTGTCCTTTATTGCCGGCGCGACCGCGCCGAAAGGCAAGCGCATGGGTCATGCGGGCGCCATCGTCTCCGGCTCTAGCGGCAGCGCCCAGGAAAAAATGGCGGCGCTCGAAAAGAAGGGTATCGGGGTCATCCGCGACTTAAGCGAGATCGGCAGCACTTTTAAGAAGATACTCTAAAGCAAGCATGTCCGACGCAAAACATACTCAATGCCGCCGCAGCGGATGCTCCGAGGCGGCGGTTAGCTTTTCCTTTTTCTGCTGGGAGCACCTGGAGCCGGAGCAGTACGTGGCAGATCTCCGTAAAGGGCTATCTAAAAAAGGGGCCGGGGCACTAAACCTAAAAAAAGTCCGTGCCGCCGACCTTGATTTTTCGGGAATGGAGCTGCGCGGCTCAAGCTTCAGCCAGGCTCATCTGACCGGCTGCTCATTTGTCGGCGCTGATCTATCCGCCAGCGACATGATCGGCGCCCGTCTAAATGCGTGCGATTTCATCGCCTGCGATATGCATAAAGTCAACTTCACGCGAGCCTCGATCGCATCCTCCTCATTTTCACATTCGGATCTCAGGGGGGCGTATTTCGTCGAAGCCCACTTCCGCGATACGGATTTTATGAGCGCCATGCTGTACGACTGCGTGCTTTGGAGTTCTGAGCTCTCGGGAGCACGGAACATAAAACTAAGCAGTTTTAAAAACCCTGACAGCAAAAAGAGGCGTCCAAGCTATCATCTTTCAGAGGATGACGCGCTGCGCGCCTATGAATCCTACGGAAGCGTCAAACACTACTTTTATCGCAACGGCTATTATGATGCCGCCCGATGGGCTGCCTACCGCGAGCTCACCATGGAACGGAAGCATTTTTTTATAAAAAGAGATCCGCGGTACATTCCGTCGCTCTTGATGGATCTTTTGTCGGGTTATACCGAAAAACCGAACCGTGTCATCCTCGCCTCGTTTTTGATGATCACTCTTTTCGGTTTCATCTATTATGCTTTCGATGTCGCGATGTGCAATCTTCCCAACGCCTGCACCGGAAAAACCAGTCTTTGGGACAGCTTATATTTCAGCTTCATTACATTTGCGACTGTCGGATACGGTGACTTTACTCCGCGGCCGGGCGTGTGGTTCCGTCTCCTGGCATGCGTTGAGGGTTTTTCGGGGCCGTTCATGGCAGGGCTTTACATCTTTACTTTGACACGCCGTTACGCGGCTAGCTAGAAAGGGAGGCGTTTTGTTATGGGATCCAAAGATCATACTTTCGATATCGTTTCAGAAGTCAATATGCAGGAGCTCGACAACGCTGTCACCCAGGCCCGCAAAGAGCTTGAACAGCGCTTCGACTTCAAGGGCTCAAACAGCACGATGGACCTCGATAAAGCCGAGAAGACGGTCACCCTGAAGACAGAAAATGAATTCCGTCTCAAAACGCTCGTGGATCTCCTGCAGACCAAGTGTGTAAAGCGGGGGGTGTCGCTCAAAGCCCTGAAATACGAAAAAGTGGAGACGGGGATGGTCGGCGGGTCGGTTAAGCAGGTCGTGAAGATCCAAAGCGGCATCCCTTCGGACAAAGCCAAAGAGATCGTCAAATTCATTAAGGATCTAAAGCTCAAGGTGCAGCCCCAGATTCAGGCGGAGCAGGTGCGCGTGCAGGCCGTCAAAATCGATGACCTCCAGGCAGTCATCGGTCACCTAAGGGTGAAAAATTTCGACGTCGATTTGCAGTTCATCAATTTCCGCTAGACGCGTCTGTTAAAATTTAATATTTTTGATTATATTTGCTTGCATCATAGCCCGGCTTATGCTATTATTGTCCGCGTTATATAAACATAAATCAGGAGGAATACCGTGAAGAAATTAATGTCTCTGATGTTGCTTGCGATCGTCGCTCTGACGTCGGCTCCCGCGTTTGCGGATGCCGGATCGGACAACGGCCAGGCTCAGGTTAAGAACGTGCAGTCCGGTTCCCGCAACGCCTCTACGGGTTGGGTGGAAGTTCTGGATGCGACTCACGCTGAAGCTTCCAAGGGCAAAAACACCGCCGAGAATTTGACCGGCGTGGTTGCCGGCGGAGCGATCGGTGTCCGCAAGACCATCCATCGCATGGGTGCGGGCGCGATCGACCTGATCACGTTCTGGATCCCGAAAAAGCAGCCCCTCATCAGCCCCGAGAAGGCTCGTTTAGAATAGTCTAGTCACCCCGCTTACCCTGGAAGACCTCGGTCTTTCAAGGTAAGCGGGGTTCTTTTTTTATCCCGGCCATGAAAACAAAAAAGAAAAACCCCAAACAACTCGTCCACGACTTGCTTATCAGCTTCGGTGAAGATCCGCAGCGTCAAGGCCTGTTAAAAACGCCTGCACGCGTTGAGGCCTCTTTAAAATATCTCACAAGCGGCTACAAGCAGGATGCAAAAGCCGTAGCGTTGGCGGCTCTCTTCGACGAACCCTACGACGAGATGGTCGTCATGAAGGATCTCGATGTTTTCAGTCTCTGCGAGCATCATCTGCTGCCTTTTTATGGTAAATGCCACGTCGCCTATATTCCGAATGGCCGCATAGTGGGATTGAGCAAGATACCTCGAATTGTGGATATTTTTGCACGCCGCCTGCAGGTTCAAGAGAGGCTGACGCAGCAGATCGCCGATTGCCTCAAAGAAGCGCTTAAGCCGCACGGCGTCGCCGTCGTTATCGAGGCGTATCATCTTTGTATGGCGATGCGCGGCGTCGAAAAACAGAATGCGACTTGCGTGACAAGCTCGATGCTTGGAGTCTTTCGAACCGACCGAAGCACCCGAATGGAGTTCATGAATCTCATCGGACGAAAATGAATCCCGTCTTGTGGACAAAATCATTTCATTTCAGCGCTAGTTTTGTCCGCGACGGCCGCGTTTACGGGCACAATTTCAACCTTTTGGTGACGTTGCGGCACGCTGACGGCATGGATGAGTCTGCCGTTGAAAAAACGATCGAAGAGAGCCTGATCCAAAAGATCCATTCTCGCGACCTATCGACGCACGTCGATTTCCTTAAAAACATCCCCATCACCGATCTCAACCTCTTAACCGCCTTCGATAAGATCATTTCAAGCCTTATAAGCCCGCTCAAGCTCCACTCGCTGGCGCTGGAGCGGGATTCACGCACCAGGTTCACACTCGAAGTTCGAGGGGTATGAAAAAGCGCTCCATGAAGCCTCAGGGTTTTTTTCGCGTCTGCCTGGCTCAGATCAACACCACCGTCGGAGATTTTTCTTCAAACCGGGAAAAGATCATCAGGGCGCTCAAGTTTGCGCACGGGCACAAAGCGCATCTGACCGTGTTTCCCGAGCTGACCATTCCGGGGTATCCGCCGGAGGATCTGCTTCTCAGAAAGGGTTTCATCTCTGAAAACCAGCGCATTCTCCGTGAGATCCTCCCGCATACCGGCGGCATCGCCGCCATTCTGGGTTATGTCGACCGCGATCCGAAAAGCGGGGATCTTTACAACGCCGCAGCGCTGGCGTCCGGAAAAAAACTTTTGGCGGTTTACCGGAAAAACAGGCTGCCCAACTACGGCGTTTTTGATGAAAAGCGCTATTTTAAAGAGAGTGACAAGCCTCTTATCGCGGAGGTTGCCGGTGTCCGCGTCGGGATATCGGTCTGCGAGGATATCTGGGACCGCACGAGCTTTATTTATCAGAAGAGCTACGCCGGTCAGGCGCAGGTGCTGGTCAATATTTCAGCTTCTCCGTATCATCGCGACAAGCAGACCGAGAGAATGAAGCTGTTTAGGCAGATCGGTGCGGCCACAAAGGCCTGGCTGGTTTACCAAAATCTGGTCGGCGGCCAGGATGAGCTGGTTTTTGACGGAGGCAGCATGGTCACGGACCCGAAAGGGAACCCGGTGGCCGAAGCGGGCTTGTTCGAGGAGAAGCTGGTTCTTGCCGATATTCCTGTAGACGCTTTGCCTGGCGCTTCCAAGGCCGCACTAAGGCCTGTGCGGACAAATCTCAGTGCGCCGTTAATAGCGAAGGGCGACCGCATTGCACCCGTTAAGCATAAGCCGCGCGGAAGAGAGGAAGAAGTTTACGCGGCGCTGTGTCTCGGAACCGCGGATTATGCAAGGAAGAACGGGTTCAAGAAAACGGTTCTGGGTTTGAGCGGCGGCATCGATTCTGCGCTGGTAGCCGCGATCGCCGTAGATGCCCTGGGGGCGGAAAACGTGATCGCTGTGACGATGCCGTCGCCTTACACATCAGAAGAGACTTATCAGGATTCGCGGCATCTGGCTAAATCATTGGGTATACGCTGTTTGGAGTTCCGCATCGATTCGCTTTTTGCCGAATATAAAAGAGTGCTTGAAAGCGTGTTCGGCGGACATCCGGAAAACATCGCCGAGGAAAATCTGCAGGCGCGTATCCGCGGCAATCTCCTGATGGCGCTTTCCAATAAATTCGGCTACCTCGTGTTGACCACCGGAAACAAAAGCGAGACGGCGACCGGTTACTGTACGCTGTATGGCGACATGGCCGGGGGATTGGCGGTGATCAAAGACGTCCCCAAGACGCTCGTATTCAAGCTCGCGCGCTGGCTAAACGGCCGCTCAGGACCCGTCATCCCCGAATCCATTCTTCGCCGGGCTCCGACAGCGGAATTGAGGCACGGCCAGAGGGATCAGGATTCCTTGCCTCCATACGAACTCCTGGATCCTGTCATCGAGGCCTATGTTCAAAATAATACGCAGGTTGAAAAAATTTCCGTTCCGGGTATGACCCGCGAGGACGTTTTGCGTGTGGTTAGCCTTATTGATTCCAATGAGTACAAACGCCGTCAGGCTCCGCCCGGAATCAAGATCACGCCGCGCGCTTTCGGCCGAGACCGCCGCATGCCTATCACCAACCGTTATCGGGAAGGGGTCGGCCGTTGAATTTCCCTATAATCTCGGAAGAGGACGTGAAAAATGCTTTAAGCGAAAAAGATGCCTTGAGGCTAGCGCGTGAAACCTTCGAGCTTATCGCCAAGAAGAAGGTCTTTATGCCTCCAAAGATATACCTTCTTCTGCCGGCCTCAAGCGATTTTAGAGCCATGCCCGCCTATTTAGAGACGGGGGAGGGCCAGGGGGCGTGCGGGGTCAAAT
The DNA here is from genome assembly GCA_964543965.1 of uncultured Planctomycetia bacterium. GTDB lineage: Bacteria > Omnitrophota > Gorgyraeia > 2-02-FULL-51-18 > 2-02-FULL-51-18 > CAMDWQ01. The sequence goes on along the minus strand of CAZJAX010000062.1, from coordinate 3,440 downwards.
GGATAGGGGTGTTTCCCCATAACCCCGCCAAAAAGCTCCCAACGGTGACCGGCACCGTGCTCCTGAACTCACCTGAAACAGGCAGGCTTCTGGCGGTCTTGGAAGCCAATACCATCACGGCGATGCGTACCGCCGCGACATCGGCGCTCGCGTCCTCGGTCATGGCCAACCCGTCACCAAAGATCCTCTCGATCGTAGGAGCCGGTATCCAAGCCGGCTACCAGCTCAGGGCCCACGCCGACCTTTATAGGCTGGACGAGATCCGCGTCTGGGGATATCTGCCGGGAGAAGCAGAGCGTTTTTGCGCGGCGCACCCCGAATATAAAAATCTAAGACCTTTTGCTCTCATCAAGGACTGCGTCGAATCAGCCGATATCATCATCACCTGCACATCTTCGCGCGAACCTCTGGTGCGGGCCGACTGGGTTAAAGCCGGCGCGCACATCAACGCGATAGGCGCTGACGCCAAGGGTAAGCAGGAGCTTGAGCCTGAGTTATTGCTGAGAGCGCGGGTGGTCGTCGACGACTGGGAACAGGCCTCGCACAGCGGCGAGATTAATGTCCCGATAACCGAGGGGATGCTCACCAGGTCGAGCATCTACGCCGAGCTCTCAGACATCGTTTCGGGAGCCAAGCCGGGCCGCCGGACCTCTCAAGAGATCACCGTATTCGACTCGACCGGACTGGCGGCGCTTGATATCCATTTTTCCAGTTTCATCTATCTCCGCCGCAACCGCTGAAGCTTAAAGGCACCCGCGATATTCTCTAGAGTGAAATTCGGTCATTTGATACAATTTACCTCGCCGTTACGTATCCGTAACAATGTTTTTCTATGATACCTGCATTACCAATTAAAACGTGACGATCTACAATATGCCGAGGAAAGGGGTGAGCAACCTAAAAGGCGAATAAGATCGTCGAGCGGGTAAAACCGCCTTAAAAGCAGTGCCCTTAAAATCGAAAATAATGCTCTAAAAGGAGAGAACCAATGAGTAAGTTTAAATCGTTTCTCGTGATCGCGATGGCGGCGCTCGTTTCCGTCCCCGCGTTCGCCGAGACACAAAACGTCAAAGTCAGCGGATCTATCGATTCTTATGCGTTCTATCGCGGCAACTTCGACTTGCTGGATAACAACGACGGCAGCGTGTACGCTGTCGGCGCCACGATCCCTTCGCAGGGCAATGTCGGCACCTCCAGCACTACGAACCGTTCGGAAGCAGATGAGTTCTTCATGACGATCACTCAGGTTCAGATCTCTGCCGATCTGACGGACAACGTGTCCACGGTGATCAACCTGATCAACCAGCGCAACTGGACCAACGGTACGGACACTAACGAGTTTGATCTCGGTATCGATCTGGCTTACGTTCAGATGAAGGAGATCTTTTATGCTCCTCTGACGCTGACCATCGGTCGCCAGGACCTTGTGTTCGGCCGCGGCTTTATCGTCGGCTGGAACCCGCAGAGCACGCAGGGAACGACGTACCAGCCGACAGAGTTCACGCAGGAACAGGCGTTTGACGCCATCCGCGCGACTCTGGATTTCAACCCCTGGACCCTGGACTTCGTTTACTCCAAGGTCAGAGAAGGCGCTGCCAACCCTGAGAACGATCGCGACCTTTATATCGCGAACGTGAATTACAAGTTCTCGGAATACAACGCCGTCGCCGAAGCCTACTACGTCGGCGAAGTAGACCGCGGTACGCTGGCCGGTTCCACCGGATCCACTTCGACAGGCGACACGCACAACAACCAGACCGATATCCTCGGCGGCCGCGTGCAGTTCGACCCGATCAGCCAGATCACGCTCGGCGCTGAACTCGCTTATCAGTTCGGCAACTACCGCGCAGCCAACAACCAGCCCGATCGCGACCGCGAAGCTTGGGGCGGCGAAGTGTTCGGCGAATACCGCTGGGATAATGCGTGGAAGCCGATGTTCGGCGTTCAGTACGTGTACCTCTCGGGAGAGTCGGATCTTAGCGCCACCACCGGCGAATACGGCTCTTGGAACGGCAATTACCGCCTTCCAGTTTACGGCTGGATCCACGATTACCTCGAAGTCTACTACGGCACGGCCAATCCCAGCGATCAGGCCGCCGGTCAGAACCAGCAGCATATCAGCCTGTATGGATCGATCAAGCCGATGGAAGACCTGCAGTTTACCGGCGCGTTTTATTATTTTTGGACCGCCGAAGACTCACACGTGACCATCACCAACCCGTCTTCAGCGACTCTTTCCGATGAGCTCGGAATGGAGTTTGACTTTAGCGTGATCTATAACTATACGGCGGATGTGACATTCACGACCTACGTGAACTGGTTCGTTCCGGGCGATTTCTACAACGACCCGTTCGATGCCACAGCCACGCAGGCGATTCAGGAAGTAAAGGTTGTGTTCTAAGCATTAAGGATTCAAGGGGCCCTGGCGGGACGGTATCCGCCAGGGCCTTTTTTTTGACCATTACGGGGGGGATAGTAAAAGGTCTGTATGGACCACCACCATAAGAATCCCTGAAGTACCCCCGCAATCCTGCTTTTAAAGCCCCTATAAAGCGCCGCGGCGAACAACTGGGATATAAAACGACCTGTAAGGAAGAAGGAGCCGTAAACGGCTTGGATCGACGGCTTCCGTAGCCTGCGGGGAGTATTCAAAGGGCCATAACGATTCATCACGGAGCCCACATCAAGAGGCTACGCGCAGCTCTCACCCTATACAATACTTAACATAACATACATTATAGGACATTGAGAGTCTTTTCAAGGGTTGTCCACAGGATGCCCAAGTTGACATGGTTAATGGTATGATTTGAGATTTTAGCAATCAAAAGTCAGCTCCCCGCCGTAGTAAAGTTAGGTCTCACGAGATTCGCCGGAGTTATGGTATGATTTCTAACTATGGCTGACAACGACATCTCTTATACAGAAAAAAAGGACTATCTCACGCAGTGCTATACGCGTGATTTTTACTTTCTTTTTCTGTGGCGTCAGGCCGGTGTCTACGAGTCCAGCAAGGTGCCGTTTTCTGTGATGTTAACTGATCTGGACCGCTTCAAGTTTTATAACGATAAGTACGGTCATCTCTGCGGCGACGAGCTTTTGAAGTATTTTGCCAGCTCTGTGCGTCTGGTTTTTGAGAACGAGGGCTGCGTGCCGTTTCGTTTGGGCGGAGACGAGTTTCTGATCGTATTTCCGGGCAAGACCTCGGCTGAGGCCTACCGCCTGGCTCAAAGACTGAGAAAAAGCCTCAAAGGAAGGCCGTGTTTGTTTAAGGGGCGCCGCCTTCAGCTGACTTTCAGCGGCGGCATCGCCTCTTTCCCCCAGGACGGAAAAACGGTCGAAGTTCTGCTCGAAAATGCCGACAAGGCGATGTATCATTCTAAGAAGCACGGGCGCAACTCGATCACCGAGTACGAGAAGATCCAGGTCATCCAGGGAATTAC
>CAZJAX010000061.1:0-11567 GCA_964543965.1 uncultured Planctomycetia bacterium | reverse complement strand
AAGCGAGGTTTTTGCGGTGCTTGCCGAGCAGAGCCTGGTAGCGCTCAAAGAGCGTCTGCATATCGAAAGCTGCCAGAAAACTGGGAGCGCTGGAAGCCGCCTTGGCGTACAGCTTAGGTTCGGCAGCGATGCCGAGAAGGATCGCCTCGACGATACGGTTCTTTTCCACGCCCACGTTTCCAGCCCCCAGCCGGTCGTACCGCTCAAGCAGATAAGCGAGGTTTTCAAATAAAAGAAAATAATCCAGTTTATTTCCGAACTGGATCGCCAAGCGCATCGTACGCGTGAGCCCTTCAGGCCGTTCCTCAGTCAGCTGAAAGCGCAGATGCGCGGAGAGGGTCCGGACGCTCAAAAGCGCCAAAGGCGTGCGGTGGGCATCGTTCAGAAGCGCAATTTTTTTGGATAGCTCGACGTAGGACGGCTCCGGGGCAAAGTTGGATGTGGCCAGCGATAAAAGCTCTTCGGTACCGCTCACCGGAAGGCCGCTCAGCAGCGATTGCAAAGCGTCGAAGTTGGCGTCGGGCTGGGTCATTCCGGCCTCGTCTTTCACCCACAAGCGCAGCGAAAGGTAGATCAAAGGCTGAAGCAGATAGTAATCAAGGGCCATCCTGGCAGAGCGGCGGATCCCCTCCTCGTCAAGCGTTCGGCCGCCTTGCAGCTGCGCCAGAAGCGCATCTAGCGCGACAACGGCGGGATTTCTATCCCCCAAGGAAATATCGGGATTACTGAATCCGTCCGAGCGTCCGAGCGCGACCAGATCCTTGAGCATCTTGTTCAAGTCGACGGTCCTCGATCCGTCGCTGATCTCATGGGACGCGAGCCGGTCGCGGAATATCTTAAGCCTTTCGTCCGCGCTGCCCGAAACCGGAAGCATGGCGCCGATCACATCATCGCGTTTTTCCAAAAGAGCTCTTACCTGTTCGAGCCTCGCATCGAAGGCGGTCTGCGTGTCCTGCGCCAGACGCGAGCCCTGAGGCGTATTCATGCTCCTAATGTATTCGTCGTACATCTCCCTGAAAACGATCCGCGAATTGCCGGAGTCGATCTTGACCATTCCCCCGGCGCGGGTCTTGACGAATCCCGTGCCGAGCATGATGCCCGCCGAAACCAGGCGCTCCGTCATCCTCACGAAATCGGCGTAGTGCTCAGAATCGGGATCTCCCGAAAAAGTAGAAATTGTTTCGCCGATGCACAGCTGCATCGCATAACCGGTGATATCTCCTTGATCGTTTCTGACAACTCCGTAAAAACGCGGCGCCACGCCTAGCTTTCCGTGAATCTGCGCCAGGACAAATTCTTCATCGTAGCCGCTGCCCGGCGCCAGCGCTTTATAAATCGCAGGAACTTCCGCGCCGTCGACCGTCGCCAGCCCCAGAAACACTCCGCGGGAATTAAGCCCCTCGTTGGAAAGCAGAATCATGTCATCGGCTCCGATCTTAAAATCCGCCGCCGGCATCGCCGCCGGATCCGTGATGATGGAGCCGGTCTCCTTATCGCGGATACGATCCATGACCCAAACCGCGTCCGGAGGCACGCCCGAAAAGTCGAGGATTCCGCCCGACGCCTTGATGCCGAAGGACGCAAGCTTGTCCGCCAGAGCCAGACGTCCGCCCTCGATCGGCGCCGGCCGCGCCGCGGCGCCGGGAAACGGCGGATTGCTGCTTTTGCTCCGGATGCCGTCTAGCACAGCCGCAATTTTCGCCGGGTCCGCCAAAGCTGAAAGACGCGAAGCCGCTACGCCTGCGCGGCCCTCGCTTTTGATTCTCGAGGCCAGCCCGAGAAATTTGATCCCGTCCCTTCTCTTTCCGGCCCTTATTCCGCTAAGCGCCGAGAGAGGCGCATCCGCTTTTCGGTCCGGCGTCACTTCGACCGTCCGGACGCCTTTACGGATCGGAGAAAGAAGAAGCTCTTCGTATTTTTTCTGATCGGTCTCCTGAGTCACGATCGGCGTGAGCACCACATAACCGTACCCGTCGCGCCGGAAAAGCTGCTTTAGGTGCCGCGTGTGGTAGCCGCCCGAGATCAGCACGACGGCCTTCTGGCGGCCGCCCTCCAAAAGCCGCTTGGCATTCCACAGAAAAGCCTCATCGCGCTGACTGACCGAGTCATAGAATGCGGTCAGAGACTTTCGGCTTTCCTCCAGCACATCCGCGAGCGGGATCAGATCCCCAAAATATCCGTTATCGGCAAGCTTGCGGTTGATAAACGCCAGAAAGCTGACGGTCGCAAAATCCGGTTCGTTTGCCTGAAAGATTTTGAACTCTTCCGAGGTCATCCGGATTTGGCAAGCAGTTTCCAAGAGCGCAAGATACCGGTCGATAGAACGGATAAGCTTGGGATCCTTTTCAACAAGAATCGAACGATAGGCGTGATCTTCCGCCTTTTGAATTTCCTCCAGCAGCCTGTCGATCTCAAGGCTCGAATACTCTTTGAGATAGTCACCGTACCGCTGCAGATTGGAATAGCCCGAAAGAGATATATTCTTTTGCAGAGCCGTATTTAAAACATTTTGAAAGTGGGAAAACTGAGAGGCTTTTGTCCCTCTCGCCTGGCTCATCTTCTGAAGCTGCCGCTCAAAATCTTCACCGGATCCCCGCTTCTGTATCTCCTCGATGAGATGCGCCTGCTCCAGATTGGCTCGCGTAAAGTCGATGCTCGCTTCGCGCTCATACAAGGCCCTGATCTTCAGGAGATTGGGGCAGCTCCTCAGATCAGCGCCGACCGATGCGCAAAGCCGCAGAAGCTTCTTGATCTTCTCAGCATCCCTGCTTTCGCCGGCAGAGCGCTCATAATCCAGAAGCTCCGCAGGATAATGGCGGCTTTTGAGCTTCTCGATGGCTGCCCGAATTTTATGCAGATAGCGGAAGGTTGATTCACGGCGGTCGGCAAGCTCCGCATACGCCCGCAGGCTGCGGAAATAAAGCTCTTCATCTTCGACGCCCAGGATGCGCAGGTCGTGGGAGGATGTGAGATTCAGATATTCTTCACCGGCGATCTGCCCTTCCATTAGAAGGGACTTGGCTGTCCGGCGCCCTTCTTCTGAGGGGAGGATGCGGCGAAGCGGCGTCAGCGTGGCATCGATCGCGCTGCCTTCGACAAGCACCGTCGAAACAGAATATTTCTCGATCAGATAATTCAGCGTATCCGCGAGATTCTGCTGTCCCGAATAATTGCTGTGCGCGTCCTGGATGTGGATGATGAGCGGTTTATCACGGTCGCCTTGATGATATTCCTGCAGATTTGAAAAATCCAGAGGAGCTTCAAAACGCGAAAGGTCGGCGGCGGCGACATCGATGGGGCGCAGTGAATCCCCGAAATTTCGGACGATCTCCGGCGCCGCATAAGCCAGATCGGACAGCAAAAAAGAAAAGCTCAAAAACAATGCGATGAGCCTGAATTTAAGGTTTTCTTTTTTAAACATTTTTATACTTCCTTATACCGCCCGGAGGATAATGCACTAAGTAAAAGTATACGTTATAGACATGTGATTTCAAAAAAACAGACACTTACAATTTAGATTATTAACCAGACGTAGATCTGCTCATTTCTAGTACGTTGGGAATGGTGAATCAGATGGCTCCGGCGGAGCGCAGCTCTGACCGCCGAAGACGGCAGATGAAGATGCATGTTTTTTCGATAATCAGGCCTGCGCGCTAGGCGTGAAGACGAGTCGCGGGGGAAGCGGCGTTGAGGAGCAACAACAACGCAGAGACGCCTGATTTTCGAAAAAATGGGCAGGGGTGGATTCGAACCACCGAAGGCAAAGCCAGCAGATTTACAGTCTGCCCCAGTTGGCCACTTTGGTACCTGCCCTAATTCTACGAACTCGAGCTGGAGGTCGGGATTGAACCGACGACCTGCTGATTACAAATCAGCTGCTCTACCAGCTGAGCTACTCCAGCGAAGAGAGGGACGAAGCCGGACAAAATCACAGCAGGCAGTATTTTATACTACCGAAGGCCGGAAGTCAGGTTTTTTTAAAGACGAGCATCGCCGTCGCAACCGCATAATTCTCGGTATGGGAAAGGCTCACGAGCGCATTCTTGATATTTTTTTTCTTGCGGATCTTGTCGGCGGTTCCATGCCAGTGAACGACGGGCTTCCCATAACCGTCATTGAGTATCTCGATGCCTTTCCAGCCTACGAATTCGCGCGTGACCTCACTGAGGGCCTTGAACATCGCCTCTTTCGCTGCAAAGCGCGCCGCCAGATGCTGCGCCGGATAGCGCTTTGATTTCGAATAAGCCAGCTCGCGATGCGTGTAGACTTTTTTTAGGAATGCCTTGCCCCACTTTTTGCTTGTGCGCTCCAGGCGCTTGATCTCGACGATGTCTATGCCGATGGCGTTCTTCACAGACTAGCGCGTCAACCGCAGCATATCTGCGACCGCCTTTTCAAAACCCGTCCACAGGGCCCGCGTGACGATGGAATAGCCTATGTTAAGCTCCCCTATCCCGGGAATCGCAACGACGGCGCTCACATTTTCGTAGTCGAGTCCGTGACCGGCGTGAGCCTGAAGACCCGCGGCTTTCGCCTGCCCCACGGCTTTAATGAGCCGCGTCAGCTCCCTTTTTCGGGCCGGCCCTTTACGGTTGGCGTAATCGCCTGTGTGAAACTCGACGGCGTCCGCGCCTAGGCGCAGCGCTTCATCTACCTGCCTCGGATCGGGATCGATGAAAAGGCTGACATCGATGCCTTTATCCCGGAATCTACGGCAGACGCGCCTTAGCTCCGTCGGCCGGCCGAAAAGGTCGAGACCCCCCTCGGTCGTTTTTTCCGCGCGTTTTTCAGGCACAAGCGTCACCTGCGCGGGAAGCACTTTGAGCGCCGTCTTTACGACCGACGGCGCGATGGACATTTCAAGGTTCAGCCGGATCGGGACCAGTCTCTTCACGCGAAAAACGTCGGCATCCTGGATATGGCGCCTGTCCTCCCTCAGATGCATGACGACGGAGTTGGCTCCCTTTTTCTTGCAGATACGCGCTGCATTCAGCGGGTCAGGATAGGCGGGGCTGCCGATCTCCCGGACGGATAGCATGCGGGCTTGCCGCAGCGTCGCGACATGATCGATGTTGACTCCAAGTTCTGGCATAATCCTGAGACCCCGTTATGCGCCTTCGGCGGGAGCCGAGACCGCTTCGATCGGTACCGTGACTTCGATCATGTGAGGCCTTCCGGTCAGATGGTTGCCGGCGACGCTCTCGAGCGGGACCTTTTTGACGACAGTCCTTTTGCTTTCGCTGATATCTACGAGCGTCGTTTCGGCGGCGCTGGCAGTCTCCAGCAGGGCTTCCGGACCGATCACCATGACCTCCGCTGGAGAAACAAGCACGCGGTCCTCGATGATGCGGTAGCCGTCCGGCGGCTGAGTTTCCAAACGGACCTTGACCGGAAGATTCTTGGCCGTCAGTTTGATCAGGCGGTATGAGGCGTCTGTAGTGCTTTTCTTTTCGGTCGTTTCTATCTCGCGGTGAATATAGAAATAGGTCGCGATCGCCATGAGAAGCGCCGCAAACTTTAGAAAAAAAGTGCCTTTTAAAAGCTTCATCGCGGCTCCCCTTCCGCCGCGGCTTCATCGGTCTTTGCGGGCCGGTTGATCGCATAAATCTGCTCTTTAAGCTTTTCCGGATCCACGCCGTGGAATATTTTTCCGCCGTTCATCACCGAAACAGAACCGCTTTCCTCAGAGACGACGATCACCAAGGCATCGGTCTCCTCGCTCATGCCTAGAGCTGCGCGGTGGCGCATGCCGAGAGACTTTGAAAGGCTCTTGGACTGTGATAGCGGAAAAAGGCAGCCGACCGCCACCACGCGGTTGCCTTGAACGATGACGCCGCCGTCATGAAAAGGCGTGTTGGGCATGAAGATGGTGATCAAAAGCTCTGACGACATCACGCCGTCCAGAAGAATCCCGCTCTCGATCTGGGGCTTCAAACTTACTTCGCGCTCAAGGGCGATCAGCGCACCGATACGGCTCTTTGACATCGAAGTGACCGCTCGCACGATCTCGTCCGCCACCTTCTCTTCTTTGACGAAACTCTTGAAAAGCGGACTTTGCCCGATACGCGCCAGCCCGCGGCGCAGCTCCGGCTGGAAAATGATCAGGAACCCGATGATGGATATCTGAAAAAGGTAGGAAAATATCCAGCGGATGCTTTTCAATCCCAAAAATTCGGCAACAAAGAAAAAGATGACCAGCAGAGCGAGCCCTTTCAGGGCCTGCATCATGCCGCTGTCTTTGATATACACAAGCAGAAGATAAAAGACGAACCAGAACGCGGCGATCTCGATGATCGCCTTCCAGTTCTGCTGTAAAAGATGGATTATGGGTGTCACTTGAAGCTCTCCGGTCTCATCGCTGCATCCATCATAACCGCCAAATGCTTATGAGGCAACACTTCATGCACCCGGAGGATATGCACACCCCTCTCCAAAGCCGCCGCCGCAGCGGCCAGCGAACCATACAGCCGTCCGTCCGGTCCGGGAACCGTTCCGCCTGCCGCCGGAGCCAGTAGATGGCCGATGAACGACTTGCGCGAAAGCCCCGCCAGCACAGGCAGCCGAAGCTTTGAAAAATAATGCAGGCTCGAGAGCAGCCGGAGATTCTGTCCCGCGCTTTTACCGAAGCCGAACCCCGGATCAACGGCCAAATTGGACCGGCGTACGCCGCAAGACAACGCCAGGTCCGCTGCCTCGCGGAGCCGCAAGCCGATCTCGCCGAAAAGGTCCTTATACGCTGTATTTTTCTGCATGGTTGCCGGGTTGCCGCGCATATGCATCAGCACAAGTCCGGCGTCGTAACGCGCAATGAGGCGTGCGAACTTGCGCCTTCCGCCGAGCGCCGTGATGTCGTTGACGATCGAAGCGCCCTCGTCCAGCGCCATCATCGCGACATCATACTTGTACGTGTCGACGGAAATAGGGATCTGTATCGTGCCGGAGAGGCGTTTCAAAACGGGCCGGATACGTCTTATCTCTTCTCGCACGGTGACGGCTTTCGAGCCGGGCCTGGAGGACTCGCCGCCGATATCGAGGATATGCGCACCCTCGGCTTGAAGTCTTAACGCCTGCGCGGCCGCGCGGCCGGGGTCGAAGAAACGGCCCCCATCGCTAAAAGAATCGGGGGTGACGTTCAAAACGGCCATCAGCTTCGTTTCACGGCCGAGCCTCAGGGAGCTGCCGCGGAAGGTAAGTTCGAATTCAGGTCTTCGAAAAAGGCTTTCTTTGCCTGACATTCCTCAAGCCAGCGCAGCGCCGGCGGCCGGCAGCTCGGGCAGCGACAGCATCAGACGCACCTCGGCTCCGTCTAGAGTCTCTTTTTCGAGAAGCTTCTGCGCAAGGATCTCAAGTTTGTCGCGCTGCTCGGTGAGAATCGTGCGGGCCTTCTCGTAAGCCTCCTGCAGAATGCGCTTGATCTCCGAATCGATGAGACGGGCGGTCTCGTCGGAATAATTCCTCTGCTCGCCAAAATCTCGGCCCAGAAACACTTCGCCGCCCTCTTTTCCAAATATGATAGGGCCGAGCTTCTTGCTCATGCCGTAATGACACACCATGTTGCGCGCCAGCTCCGTCGCTTTGCGCAGATCATCGTGCGCGCCGGTCGTGACATCCCCGAAGACGAGTTCTTCGGCCACGCGTCCGCCCATGATCATAGGCAGACGGGCCTCAAAATAAGAAAGGCTGTGCAAAGTGCGGTCCTCGTCCGGCAACGCGACCGTATAACCTCCGGCCATACCGCGCGGGATGATCGTGATCTTGTGCAGAGGATCGGCGTTGGGCGTGAGAAGACCTACCAGCGCGTGACCGGACTCATGATAAGCCACGATCTTTTTTTCCTTTTCGGAAACCTTTTTGGATTTGCGCTGGGGCCGGCCATGACGCGCTCGGTCGATTCCTGCAGCTCAGCCATACCGACACTCTCTTTGTTGGTGCGGGCAGCCAAAAGAGCGGCCTCATTGACGAGGTTCGCGAGATCGGCGCCGGAAAAGTAGGTCGTCTGCTTGGCGACGAGCTTCAAATCGACGGCGGGATCGAGTTTCACATTCGCCGCATGAACCTTCAGAATGGCTTCGCGGCCGATGACGTCCGGCAGCGGGACGACGACCTGGCGGTCAAAACGACCCGGACGAAGCAGCGCCGCATCCAGCACGTCGGGCCGGTTCGTGGCTGCAACCAGAATGATGGATTCGCTCGTGTTGAAGCCGTCCATCTCGACAAGAAGCGCATTCAGCGTCTGCTCTCTCTCGTCATGCCCGCCGCCGATACCTGCAAAACGCTGGCGTCCGACCGCATCGATCTCATCGATGAAAATAATGCATCCGCGGCCCGTCTGCTTCACGCTGCGCTTGGCCTGATCGAAAAGATCGCGTACGCGGGAAGCCCCCACGCCGACGAACATCTCGACAAAATCAGAACCGGAAATGCTGAAAAAAGGCACATCGGCCTCGCCGCTGACAGCCTTTGCCAAAAGCGTTTTGCCGGTGCCCGGGGGACCCATCAGCAGAACGCCTTTCGGGATCTTGCCGCCGAGGCGCTGGAACTTCTTGGGGTCCTTTAAAAATTCGATGATCTCTTTGAGCTCTTCCTTCGCCTCTTCGACGCCGGCCACGTCCTTGAAAGTGATCTTTACGTTGGTCGAGAGCTTGGCCTTCGAACGCCCGAACGCCATGATGCGCCCGCCGCCCGCCGCTCCGCTTCCGCGATACGAGAGGAACCACAGGAGACCCACGAGGATCACGGGACCGATGATGGCATAAAGCAGCTGCGCCCAGAAAGTCTTCTCTGGGCGTATCTCATAATTTTTGACGTTCTGCCTCAGCATGCGCTCAAGATCGGGATCCTGATCCGGAAGCACGACGCGGTATTTCTCGCCGGATGAAAGATCGCCCGCAAGCTCATTGGAGATACGCACAGCCGTGCGGATGACAGGGTTGGTCTCATTATCTTTCAAGACAGAAAAGAACTCGCCGTAGGTGAACTGACGGCTGGTCTTTTCGGGCGGCATCGAGCCCAGATGCATAAAATAGAGCACGCTCAGGAGCAGGAACACCCAAAGGAGAATAGGCCCGGGGAACCATTCCTGGGAATTTTTTTTAGGGTTTTTTTTGTCGTTTTCGGGTTTTGCCACGGTATCAGAGCTGTCCTTTTTGGTCGCGTCATTATATCAGAACGGCTCTTGACAATCAAAGGATGCCTTCATTATACTGACAAATTTAACGGACTGTTTGACGTTATTCGGCGGATTTTTTTCATGAAAAAAATCAAATTAGCGATCATCGGCGTCGGCAACTGCGCCAGCTCTCTCGTCCAGGGCCTTGAATTTTACCGTAAGAATTCAGGCGCGAAGGGCGCTTTGGCTCCGATCCCGGGTCTGATGAACCCCCGCATCGGCGGCTACAAGCCCGAGGATATCGAGATCGTGGCAGCCTTCGACATCGACCGCCGCAAGGTGGGTCTGCCTCTCAAAAAGGCCGTTTTCCAGGCCCCCAACTGCACGCAAGTCATCTCCTCCCGCCTCTCCTCGCCTGACACACGTGTCAGCATGGGTCCTATCCTGGACGGTGTGGCTGAACACATGAAGGATTATCATGACAACCGCCGCTTCATCCCTTCGACCGCCCGGCCGGTCGACGTCGCCGGCGTATTAAAAAAAACGGGAGCCGAGATCGCGATCAATTACCTGCCGGTGGGTTCTCAGCGCGCGACCGAATTTTATGCTGAAGAGTGCTTGAAAGCCGGTGTCAGCCTGATCAATTGTATCCCGGTTTTCATCGCCTCGGATCCTGTTTGGGCCAAGCGCTTTTTTGACCGCGGCATTCCTCTCATCGGGGACGACGTCAAATCCCAGGTAGGAGCCACGATCGTGCACCGCACCCTCGTAAAACTCTTCGAAGACCGCGGCGTAAAGATCGACCGCACTTACCAGCTCAACACAGGCGGTAATACGGATTTTCTGAACATGCTCAATCGCGCGCGCCTCAAATACAAAAAAATCTCAAAAACGGAGTCGGTGCAGTCGCAGCTGGCTTCGCGCATGGATTCAGACAACATCCATATCGGCCCAAGCGACTATGTGCCCTGGCAGAACGACAACAAAGTCGCCTTTATCCGGCTTGAGGGCCGCGGCTTCGCCAACGTGCCCCTGCACCTGGAAGCCCGTCTGTCCGTCGAAGATTCCCCCAATAGCGCCGGCGTCGCGATCGACGCGGTGCGCTGCCTAAAATTAGCCCGTCAGCGAAAACTAATGGGACCGCTTTATTCGGTGTCAGCTTATCTGATGAAGCACCCGCCCAGACAGTTCACAGACAATCAAGCCAAGAAAATGGTTGCCGAGTTCATCGAGGGAAAAAGGAAGGACTGAGAGAGGATCGTAGGCAGCACCGCCAAACCCCTTCAAGAGAGACCTTGAGGGGGTTTTTCTTTCTTCGAGCCCAAAAAAGAAAAACCCCGTTTATGAGGTTCGCTCATAAACGGGGTTCTTTTTAAGCTAACTTCTTAGAACGTCACCTTGACGGAACCAACGACGTCAGTCGCGGTCGCATCGTCAGGAGCGTTGTAGAAATCGCCAGGAACAAACCAGCCGGCGAGGAAACCGAAAGAAACGTCTTCGGTGTAGTCGTAGGTGGCCTGCAGGTCGATTTCCCAACCGATCTCATTCGAGCGGACAGCGCTGCTGAGGACGGAGGGGGTCACGTGGACGTCAGCGTCGTTCCAGAGGTACGTGAAGGAAGCTTCGAGCAAAAGATCCTCGAGGGGCTTCAACGAACCCTTGACCTGGACAAACTGCTGGTTGGTACGGGCAGACTGGTCAACCGCGTCAGACGTCGCATAGACGAATTCACGGAAATCCGCATAAGCGGTCCAGAACTTGCCGCGGTACAAGCTGTTCCACGCACCGTATTCGGCCGTCGTGCTCGTCAGATCGCTTTCACCCGACATGAACACGTATTCAACGGTCAATTCCGGCTTCCAAGTGTTATCCCAGCGGTAGGTACCGAACACATCGGCAGCCCAAGCTTCGCGGTCGCGGCGAGGAGAAGCAGCGGCGGCGGAGGTGCTGTATTCACCGAACTGGTAAGCCAGTTCAGCGCCGAGGGTGATCTGCGAGATCGGGTCAAACTGAACACGTCCACCGAGGGTGTTCGTGTCATTCTGTCTGGTACCGATAGCAGCAGAACCGGCCAGCGCGGAGCGATCGAATTCACCGACATAGTACGCTTCGGCAACCGCATTGTACTCAGCGAACTTGTAGTTCACGTTCGTGATGTACAGATCCACGTCGTCTTCGGGGTTCGCAGAACCTTCGCTCACCTTGGAATAAACGAAATCGAGTGTCCAAGGGTTGAAGTCGAGGGTCGCACGGATCGCGTCAAACGCGGTCGTCGTGGAATATTCATCGGCCTGACCGGTAGCCTGGTTGTCCCAAGCGCGGTTGTTGTTGCCGATGATGAAGCCACGGCCGAACCAGAGGTCCTGACGGCCGAAGGTCAGCGTGAGAGGAGAATAGAAGATCTCCTTCATCTGAACGTAGGCGAGGTCAAGAACCACGTCGAACTCGTTCGTGTTGG
>CAZJAX010000060.1:0-11580 GCA_964543965.1 uncultured Planctomycetia bacterium | reverse complement strand
ACGCTATCGCGCCAGCGACATTCATCTGGAGCCCTGTGAAGGCGAGGCCTCCATCCGCTTTCGCATCGACGGCGTGCTTAAGGCTGTCGCCCCGCCGGACAAGGCGATGTTTTTGGCGCTGATCTCCCGCCTGAAAATTCTTTGCAATATGGACATTGCCGAAAAACGGCTGCCGCAAGACGGGAGTTTCACGGCCACGGTGAGGGGTAAAGTCCTCGATTTCCGCGTGTCGACGGTGCCGACGATTTACGGGGAGAAAATGGTCTTGCGTATTTTGGACCGCAGCCGGGCGCGGCTCGAGCTCGAGGCGCTGGGATTTGAGCCGTGGGAATTGGCGCTTTTTCGCGGAGCTATCAGACAGCCAAACGGACTTATTTTGATCACAGGCCCCACCGGCAGCGGCAAAACGACCACGCTTTACTCTGCTCTGAATGAATTGAGAAGCGAGAAAGTGAATATCATGACGATTGAAGACCCGGTAGAATACCAGCTGCAAGGCGCCAACCAGGTGCAAACTAAGCCGGGTATCGGGCTTACGTTTGCTTCTGCGCTGCGATCATTCTTGCGCCAGGATCCGAATATCATTCTTGTCGGCGAGATCCGCGACTTGGAAACGGCGCAGATATGCATACGCTCGGCGCTAACAGGGCATCTGGTGTTCAGCACCATCCATACCAACGACGCCATTTCCAGCGTGGCGCGTTTGGAGGACGTGGGGATCGAGCGGTTTCTCATCGCTTCGTCGCTGACGATGCTGGTGGCTCAGAGGCTTCTGCGAAAATTGTGTGAAAACTGCAAAGAGCCTCACAAGCCGGATCCTAAACTGTTTCCTAAAAGCGCTCCCTGGGACGGCTCGCAGGTGATTTACCAGGCAGTCGGGTGCGAGGCTTGCGCCAAAACAGGCTATCTGGACCGTATGGCGATTTATGAGATCGTGCTTGTCAATGATGCGGTGCGCGAGCTGATCGCCAAAAAAGCGCCCGTCTCGGAGCTTCGTGCGGAAGCCGCGCGAAACGGATGGCCCACGCTTGAAAAAAGCGCTTTTAAAAAAGTCCTTTCGGGTATCACCTCGCTCGATGAGGCTATGCGAACGGTCTTGATCAAGGAAGGCTGATCCCGCGATGCCGCGTTTCCGCTATGTGGCGCACACCATGGCAGGTCAGCGTATCATGGGCGAAGAGATGGCTGTGGATGAAGCCGCTCTTGTAAGAATTCTTCAGGGCCGGGATCTTTTTATCGCGCGCGTGGCGATGGCCGGCGCTGAGCTCAAAATAGACGTTACCAAAAAATCTCACCAGAAGGTTCTCAATGAAGACCGCCTTTTTTTTGCTCGCGAATTAGCGACGCTGATCGAATCCGGGGTGCCCTTTGACTCCGCGATGGATATGGTGGCTGATCAGGTTAGCAGCACTCAGCTTGCGAAGGCTCTTATCCAGGTTCGCGAGGATATCAATGCCGGCATTACTTTTCACGCCGCGCTTGCCAAACACCCCAAAAGCATCCCAGTTTTATGGAGCCATCTTGTCGAGGCGGGCGAAGCCAGCGGTAACATCGCCGGTGTTTTGCGGCGCATAGCCGAGCAGCTCGAGCAAACTATCGCGCTTAAAAAGAAAGTCATCTCGGCGCTTATGTATCCGGCTATTTTGATCGTGATGACGATCGCCGCGGTCGGAATATTTTTACTTTTTGTCATCCCGGCGTTCGCAAAAGTATTCGAATCGATGAACGCCAAGCTTCCGGCGATAACGACGGCAATATTCTCTATGAGTGCCGCGGCAAAAAATTACTTCATCCCGACAGTGCTCACTCTGGCATTGACGGCATATATTTTTAAAAAATATATCGAAATACCCGTGGGCCGCCGCGCGCTTGACCTGTGGCTTGTCCGTCAGCCTGTGTTGGGCGGTTTGGTCAGGGATATAATCATCGCACGAATCGCGATCAATCTTTCCGCGGTTTTATCGAGCGGTGTGGGCATGATCTATGGGTTGGATGTCGTTTCCAGAGCCTGCGGAAATAAGATCTACGAAGAGGCGCTGGAAAATGTCATGGAGGATGTCCGTGACGGCGCTTCGTTGTCCCAGGCCATGGGCAAGCGCGCTGTATTTTCATCTTTGATGCTGCAGATGGTCGCTATCGGTGAAGAGAGCGGAAAGCTGCCGGAAATGATACAGAAAGTCGCCGCCTACTACGAAGCCAGAGTGGACACGCTGGTGGCTCGGATTGGAACCCTGGTAGAGCCAATAGTTTTGATCTTCTTGGGCATTGTGATCGGCGTGATCGTCATAGCCCTCATCCTACCTATCGTCACTATTTCGTCTGCCATTCATTAATTTTATTAGACGCCCGGCCGCCTAGCATTTTCCGCAAATTTCCAAAAAAAAGGGGCAACAAAGAGCCCTTTAACCTTTAGACTTACTATTTTATATTTATTATTAAAATTAATAAATATTGTTTAATATAATTGTCTATTAGCTATTGAAATTTTAAAATAATAATGTATACTAACTTTAGGTTATTATTAATTAAGCATTGCGGTCTTTTTGAAGGAGATCTGCCATGAGAGTTCTGAAAAACAAAAAAGGTTTTACGCTGATAGAGCTTTTGATCGTCCTGGTTATCATCGGCGTGGTTGCGGGTTTGATGTTTCCGGTTCTCGCAGCGCAGGTAGAAAAATCCAGAGCGCAGGAGGCTCTTACGGCATTGGGAACCGTCAAAGAGGCGATGGTGAAGTACCAGCAGACTACGGGAAACAATTCGTACGTCGGCGCTACGTTCGCGAACATCGGCTTTGATCCCAACGTCGGTGCCGCAGGCCAGGTGCCTCTGTTCTCGTACGTGATCGGAGGTCTGGGGGCGAATACCTTCACCTGCACGGCCCAGCGTGAACCCGCCGCCGCTAACGTGGGGAACACGGTTCAAATAAATCAGTTGGGCACGGTCACCAGAAACGGTGTTTACGCATAATGAGTAAGATGTCAAGGAGATGTCAGATGAGGATGCTAATGAATAAGAAGGGGTTTACCCTGATCGAGCTTTTGATCGTCCTGGTTATCATCGGCGTGGTTGCGGGTTTGATGTTTCCGGTTCTCGCAGCGCAGGTAGAAAAATCCAGAGCGCAGGAGGCTCTTACGGCATTGGGAACCGTCAAAGAGGCGATGGTGAAGTACCAGCAGACTACGGGAAACAATTCGTACGTCGGCGCTACGTTCGCGAACATCGGCTTTGATCCCAACGTCGGTGCCGCAGGCCAGGTGCCTCTGTTCTCGTACGTGATCGGAGGTCTGGGGGCGAATACCTTCACCTGCACGGCCCAGCGTGAACCCGCCGCCGCTAACGTGGGGAACACGGTTCAAATAAATCAGTTGGGCACGGTCACCAGAAACGGTGTTTACGCATAAACAGAAGCGTGGACGCTCAGAATAAAACCGCCGCGTTATCAAATCACGGCGGTTTTAGCTTGGTCGAGGTTTTGATCACGATGACGATCATAGGTGTCGTTGCGGGACTGATGATCCCGGTTATTTCGTCGCAGGTAGAGAGATCTCGAGCGCAGGAGGCGATTCAGCACCTGGATACCGTGAAGGACGCGTTGCGCATGTATTACTCGCTCAACCGCACATATTCCGGCGCGTCTTTTTCTAATATCAAATATGACCCGAACCAGCCGGAGGCAGGTCAGGGTCTTTTTTTTTCATATAGTCTCAGCAATCTAACAAACGCGAATTACACGATCACGGCCCAGCGCGAACCGGCGGCTGCCAACGCAGGAAATACGATCACCTTGGACGAGACAGGGAACCTCATAAAAAATGGCGCCTATGCTTAAAGTTCTTCCAAGACAAAAAAATAATTGCCTCGGCTTCACCTTGATCGAGCTGCTTATAACGCTCGTTATTTTGGGAGTCGTCGCCGGACTGGCGAGCCCCACTTATTCCCGGAGCGTCGAGGAAAGCCGCGTGAATGAGATCACCGTCAATCTGAACACCATCTATATGGGTCAGAAGATATATGCTTTGAATAATAGCGGCAATTATTGGAATCCCGGCGCCAATCCGAGCGTGGCCTCGATCAACAGCACTCTGAACATCGACATCAGTCCGAAGTTTTATGATATTACATCCATCACGGCATCCAACGCGTCCAACCCCAAGACATTCCTGGCTGTGGGGACGCGCAATACCACTTCCGGCGGTGATGGCGTTACAACGCATTCGATCGATGAGACAGGAACGGTTACCTAGCCTGATTTTTTGGGGGCGCCCCATGCCCGAAATGGTTTGCAGCAAAAAAGGTTTTACGCTGATCGAGGTGGTTGTCGCGATGGTCGTGTTGTCGACCGTTGCCGTCGCTTTGCTTCGAGTCGGAATTTCGGCCCGTCAGGCTACGCCCGTGCAGATGGATCGCGCCGGCGCCGAGAATATCGCGCGTATGAAGCTTGAGTCGCTCTACGAATCTGTCCGGCAGGATCAGTGGAACGTAGCCGACCAACCGCTTAGTGTCGGCACGTCCCAAGGGTCTCCTCAGAACGTGGTGGTGAACGGCAAAACATACATCCTGAGCTATACGGTTTCGAGCGTCAACCTCTCCGGCGACGGCGGCGGACAGGACTATAGAAAAGTAGACGTGCTGGTTCAATGAAGCCCGCAGACCAGTCCGGCCACACGCTTCTCGAGATCATCATGGCCAGCATGCTGATCGGCATGATTTTTTTGCTGGTGGCCTCGCTTTACGTCAGCTCTCTTAAGTTTTTGAGGGGCGAGGTGACGTCGTCGAGCGTGAGCTCTCTTTTAGCGCTTGAGACGATGGCGCGCGATGTTTCCTTGGCCAGCGACGGGGTTGTGGATCCGGACGGGCTGCAGGTTAAAATCCGCATTGATACCAATGACCCTGCCACAGCAACGGCTGCCGATGATAAATGGGTAAGCTATCGGTTTTTGGACAGCGGCAGCGGTTTCCGGCTGAGAACCCGTACCGTCAATCCGCCCAACGCCAGTCCCGCCGACGTAACGGCTTCTGACTCTGAAGTGGTCACGGGGCTCGCGGTGCTTGCCGCTGCCGGGCAGTCAGGTTTTCGGATTATCAACCCTACGGCGCAGGGGGCGCCGACGATCGTTCAGATCCAGCTCGTAGTTCCGGGCGGAGCCAACGCCGAAGCCCGGACATTTTTGACGAGCGTTGCCGTGAAGAGGTCTAAATAGTGAAGAGATTTCCCGGGTGTTTTGGCAGCGAGAAAGGCGCCGTGCTGTTCGCTGTGCTTTTGTTTTCTCTTGTGATGACGTCCGTGATGGTTTATATCACAAATATGGTTTATCAGCGCACTCGTCTGGTAGACGCCGTAGGCATCAAGCGGACGAAAACTTATTTCCGCGCCCAAGCCGGTCTCGTGGATGCGTTCTGGCGGATAAGGACCAATCATGCAGTGCCCGGATTACCCGGTAATTTTAGTGACCCAAACTTTTTAGCGGAGTACTATATTGACATTGATGCAGGCTCTGTGACCTCGACGCGCACGGCAACATCCGCCGTTAAGGTGACGATAGGCCCCAGGAACCAGACGGCCGGAAGTCCTCAATACGGCTTGAGGCCGGTTTCGGCCGTGGGATTTGACGGTTAGAACGACACATATGAGAGAGATGGGTATGAGAATAAATAAAACCATTTTTTTGACATTTACGGCCCTGTTTTTTTTGACGCACGCCAAAGCGGAGGACGTGAAAGTCAGCACTTATTATCCGTCCCCGTACGGCAACTATAAAGAGCTGAATTCAACCAGCAAGACGACGCTTGCCACGGACGCGGCGGATCCAAACGCCAGCGTCGGCATCGGAACGGCCAATCCGACCCTGGGTAAGCTGCAGGTCGAGGAGAACAGAGACGGCCAGCTCGATGTCACCGTCGTCAACACGAGCGCGGCCGGAGCGAATGCCGCCGCCCGCGTTTTGGCACGCAACAGCGGCGGCTCGGTCATTTCCATGGAGAAACAGGGGCCCGGTTTCGCCGGCGCCGGCGCGCGGCAGGCCGGTTTTGGCGCGCTCGTCGACAGCGGAAACGGCGTCAACGTCGCCGCCGCTGCGGCCGCCGGAACCGTCAAATTTTATACGGCAGGCGTCGGGGCCGCAAACGAACGCGTCCGCATCAACGCCGCCGGCAACGTCGGCATCGGGAATGTAAACCCTGCCCAAAGGCTCGATGTGACAGGGAACATCAACGTTTCTCAGGGCTCAGCCTATATGTACAACGGGTCCAATGTGATCATTGCCAACCCCGCTTTGAATGATTACTTCCTCGGCGGCGCCGGAAATTTGACGATGACGGGGGGCAGTAATACCGGCGTCGGGTTGTCAGCCCTTCGCACGAACACCACGGGCACCCAAAACACTGCGAGCGGTTTACAAGCGCTTTTCTCCAACACTTCGGGCGGCAACAACACGGCGACCGGCCTGAATTCCCTCCTTTTTAACACGACAGGCAGTAACAACGTTGTGGACGGTTCACACGCCGGCTTTAGGAACACAACGGGCAATAACAACACTGCGAGCGGGAATTCGGCCCTTTTCTCCAACACGACGGGCAGCTTCAACACGGCGTATGGCGCGCAGGCCCTGTACGATCTCAGGATCCTGAACGGTACCGGTTCTAATACCGCTATCGGGTACAATACGGGCAGAGGCATCACGACGGGTATCAATAACACCATTGTCGGCGCCAATGTCGCAGGACTCGCGTCAACACTCTCTAACAATATCATTATCGCTGACGGTGCCGGCGCTCAAAGGATCAATGTGAACAATCTCGGCAACGTCGGCATCAATTCCGGGGTTACGATCCCTAATTTCAGACTCTATGTCAATGGCACCGCCGCCAAGACTGCCGGGGGCGCCGCCTGGACGGTCGTTTCCGACAGCCGGTTGAAGAAAAATGTGGCGCCGCTGAGCGGCGCCTTGGATAAAATGCTGAAACTGCGCGGAGTTACTTTCGAATGGAAAGAGCCGAAAGATCATGGGGATTCGACCGGCGCTCAGATGGGAATGATCGCTCAAGAGGTGGAAGAGGTGTTCCCTGAATGGGTGGGCACGGACGAGGCAGGTTACAAGAACCTGACCCTCAGCGGGTTTGAAGCCCTGGCCGTGGAAACGATCAGAGAGCAGCAGGAAGAGATTGAGGCATTGAAGAAAAGAGTCGAAGCTCTGGAGAAGCGATCCGCCTCGTCCAGCGGGTGATCCTAGGCCTTATTCATTGAATGCTGAAATTTGATGGTATATAATCATCTTCAATGAATCCAAAAATAGCTCGAATTCTTGTGACTGCTCTGATGGTTGCCTTAGCGGTCTATTCCTTTGTTTCTTACCAATCCGGCGCTTCCGCGCGAAAAAAACTTCGCCTCAAAGAACAAGAGTTATCACAAAAGCAGGCCGATTTGAGCCGGGTGGAAGCGCAGATCGCCGAATTGAATAATTCGCTGGCCGGTTTTCAGGACTCCTACCAAAAAAGAATCAACTCGCTTGAGATGTCTTTGAGGGAAAGGGAGGGAACGGTCAAGGTTCTGAAAGACCAGCTCGAATCCCTGAAAACAGAAAATGATGCCGCAGTCAGGGATAACCTCGAAAAAGCAGGCGTGATCTCCGAGCTCACGGATAGTTTGTCCGCGCTTCGGCAGGAAAAAGAAAAGCTTTCCGAGAATGTGGAAGCGCTTAAGAAAAATGTAGAAGCGCTTAAAAAGCAGCTTCAGTCGGCTTCAATTCATCAGGAAGACATGGCGGATGGCTCTTCGGCGCAGGACAAGACGCAGTCAGCCGAGCCTTTTGGTTTCGCTTCCGATAAAGACCTCGGCGCAAAAATCGATTCGGTGAATTTGGGTGAGATTGTGGTTTCCAAGGCTTCGGGCCGCGCCGCACGCGTGCAGGAAGTCAATTCGGTCTACGATTTTATCATCATCGACGTCGGTGAAAGAGAAGGGGTTCGTGAAGGATCCGTAATTAATATCGTACGGCACAACGCTCTGATCGGCAAAGCTGTTGTCAGGCATACCCGTCCGGGCGCCTCGGCGGCTCTTATCCTGCCTGAGTGGAAAAAAACACCCGCTGAAAAGGGCGACTTGATCACCAAGTTTTAACCCGATTTTGGCCCTCTCAAAGGCAAGAAGGGCAGGGGATTGGAGTCCAAGCTTCGCCGCACCTTATCACGTCAAGGCATCTCATGGCATCCGCTTTGCAGGAGGTGCTTTTTTGTGCGCGCAGGCATTGTATTGCCGGATCTTGTCAGGTAATCTTGGGGTAGGAGTGTTCGAGCTTCTTAAAGGCCTCAAATGAGAAAAACGTTGCGCGCGTTTTATCTAACGATATCCTCGATCCTCACCTTGGCAGCTTCGCCGGTTTTTGCCCTGGGCACCGACCAGGCCGAAGTCAAAGCGATCACGGGTTCCGCGCTCTACAAGAGAGCGGCCTCAGCCGATTGGGCAGAGCTCGACATCGGCGCTGTTCTCACAGAAGGCGATGTCGTCAAAACCCCTCAGAACAGCGAAGTGGTGATGCATCTCAAGGGCATCCGCAAGACCGCTGAGATCATCGTCCGCCAGAACAGCGAGTTTACGTTTCATCGCTTCCAGCATGACCCCGTCTCAGGGGTCGATGAGACTTTATTGGACCTGCCTCTGGGCTCGATCCTTGTCAAGGCTGAGAAGCTCGCCGGCTCGTCCAAATTTGAAGTAAAAACCCCCACCTCGATCGTAGGTATCCGCGGCACGACCTTCGAAGTCAAAGCGTCATAACCCCCTATAAGTTAATAGAACTATATTTAGTTAATTCCGTCCGCTACTATTGCAATATTAAGCATAATGCGGTATTATTTTATCAGGATTAATTAATTCTATACAGATTCGAAGGGACGACAAAATGAAAATTGCGATAAAACCTTCAAGGTTTATGATGCTGACTCTGGGCGCTATGCTAGTGGCATCGCCTTTATTCGCTTTGGGCGCAGACCAGGCGAAAGTTATCAGCATGACCGGAGCCGCCCATTACAAAGCCGTAGGCACTTCGGAATGGAAGAATCTGGATATGGGAACCGTCCTTTCTGAGGGCGATGCCGTCAAGACGGGAAACGGCTGCGAGATCACGATGGAGCTTAAAGGCGCCAAAAAAACGGCGGAGATCGTCGTGCGTGAAAATAGCGAATTTGTTTTCCAGACGTTCCAGCACGACAAGGAGACCTTGGTGGACACGACTCTGCTGGATGTCTCGCTGGGAGCGGTCCTTGTCAAAGCGGAGAAGCTTACCGGCTCTTCCAAGTTTGAAGTGAAGACCCCTACTTCGATCGTCGGTATCCGAGGGACGACGTTCGAAGTCAAAGTGGCATAACGCCGACTTTCTTTGACCCTGTAAATTCATGACCGAAACGACGGCTCCGCAGAGCCCATCCGCAGCAACGCCCGCAAAGCCCCCGAAAAAATGGCAGATCCCCAAGTTTTCCTTTGAGCTTTTTCACTGGGACGAAGCGATGCTCGCACGCATCCTTATCATCGTCCTCGTCTTCCTCGGCGTGCTGGCGCTCCATGAGACGCGCATCCTGCAGCGCTTCGAGCTGGTCACTTATGACTATCGCTGCCGTCTTCGTCCGCCGGTGCCGACCGACCCGAGCATCGTCGTCATCGAGATCTCCGACGACAGCGTGGCAAAGATCGGCCGCTGGCCCTGGGACCGCGAGTGGCATGCATCGATGATCAAGATCTTGAAAGCTCTGGGCGCCAAAGCCGTTGCTTTCGACGTCATCTTCAGCGAAGAGTCAAACCCTAAAAGCGATGAAACGCTTGCCCAGGCTATCCAGGCTTCCGGCAACGTGTATCTCGCCGATGTCGTCGAAGAAAGCCCTAACAAGAAAAAAACTCTGCTCACGTCTCTACCCATGTTCACCGAGGGCGCCAAGGGAGGGGGCCATATCAACCTCGAGCCTGACGTCGACGGCGCTATGCGCCGCATCCCTCCGGCGATCGAAGTTGAGGGGAAGAGAGTACCTCAGCTTTCGTTTGCGATCGCGATGGATCTGATGGGCATCGACCCGGATGACGTCGTTTACGAGAAATCTCTCGTGAGAGCCCCGATCGACGGCAAGGGCTTTTTTGAGATCCCGCTGGACAGCCGGGGCAATCTGATCCTGAACTGGCCGGGACGATGGAATCAGACTTTCAAACACTACTCTTATATCGACGTGATCGGCTCGTACGCTTTGGCCGCCAAAGGCAAAGAGCCCCTCATCCCGCTGGATGCTTTCAAGGATAAGATCTGCTATATCGGCACCTCCGCTTCCGGTCTTTTCGATATCAGGCCCACGCCGCTGCAGCCCTTGTACCCGGCTGTCGGCGTCAACCTCACTGTGCTCGACATGCTGCTAAAGAAGAAATTCATCCGCGAGACGACATTCGCGCAGAACTTCGGGATCCTCTTCTTCCTGTCCGTTATCCTCTTTTTTATCATGCGCGCCCAAAGTTATTTTAGGAACGTGTCGATGACGCTGGGGCTTCTAGCGATCTATCTAACCGCAGCTTTCGCGCTATTCCATTTTAGCGGGATCTGGATCAGCGTCGTGTATCCGGCGCTGCTCATTTTCTTCTCCTTCTTTTTTATCACGCTCTACAACCAGATGGTGATCACGATCGAGCGCCAAAAACTTCTCAAGATGGCGACGCGCGATGCGCTGACCGGGCTCTACAATGTGGGCCAGTTCAAGCTGCTTCTGCGCGCCGAGCTCAACACGCTCGCCATCCGCCACAACGACCGCACGATGAGCATCCTCATGACGGACGCCGATAACTTCAAGCATACCAACGACACCTACGGGCACTTGATGGGTGATCAGGTCTTGCGCGAAGTCGCCAATGTCATGAGAACCACATGCCGCGCTCTTGACGTCGCGGCTCGATATGGCGGTGAAGAATTTATCCTGATGCTGCCGGGCGCCAATGCCGAGGACGCGTTCAAGGTCGCCGAAAAGATCCGCATCGCGATCAGCCAGAAAGTTTTTCATCACGAAAAAGGCGACTTCTCTAAGACGATCAGTATCGGCATAGCTCAGGCTCGTAACGGGGAAAAGGATATCGAGGCTTTCGTGGAGAGAGCAGACAGGGCTCTTTACGAGGCGAAACACACCGGCAAAAACAAGGCCGTTATCGCCCCAAAATAAATCTAAAATATAGTGTTGACATCAATCCCCGCCGGGTGTATATTTACAACTCCTGCAGTTCTGGTTCTTTAAGCCTTGGCGCAGTAACCAAAAAAGAATCTTGACAGCATAATCGAAAATAACTATCATAAGTGACTTCATATTGATACCAAAGAGTATCAAGTGAGTCTTTTTTTATAAAAATTTCGATCACAATTTTTTTGTTCTTTCAAAATTGAATAGCTAGTATTAGAAGTGCGGAAATTTCCGTTCTTTTTTTGAGCAAACGCGAAATAGAAGTGTTTTGGTCAGCTCAAACAATTGTTCTATCCGTAAGGATAGAGCGACAATTAATAATATAATTGGAGAGTTTGATTCTGGCTCAGAACGAACGCTGGCGGCGTGGTTCAGGCATGCAAGTCG
>CAZJAX010000059.1:0-11687 GCA_964543965.1 uncultured Planctomycetia bacterium | reverse complement strand
GGATACGTCACGTTGGCCCACTCAGGCTCCTTCATCGTAAGCCAGTGGCGGTAGGCCTTGAGCCGGAACTCAAGCATGAAGGGCGGCTCATTCTTGATCTTCGAGATGCGGCGCACCACGCTCTCATCCAGGCCCTTGGGGAACGTGTCTGATTCGACGGGTGTCGTAAAACCGTACTTGTATTCCTGGTTCGTGAGTTCTTGGATGATCTTGTTGCTCATCTCAGTGCGCATGCCCCAAAGAAAGCATTTTCTGCGTTTCCATTTCGTTTTTCGTCATCATTTCAAGCGTGATCGAATCGTAGAATTCATCCAAAAGCTGTTTGGTCTTGCGCCAAACGGGCTTGATCCCGCAAAGGCAAAAATGTGTGCAGACGATATCTTCCCTCGTCTCAGGAGAGCAGAAGACTTCGAACGTCGCCCCCTCGAGCGCATCGATGATGTGCTTAAGCGTGATCTCGGAAGCCTTGCGTGCCAGCGAGTACCCTCCCTGACTGCCCTGATGAGAGACGACGAGACCTGCATGGCGCAGCGACTGAAGGATCTTTTCCAGATACGGCACAGGATAGTTCTCTTTTTCGGCGATCTCCTTGATCGCCACACGACCGGCGTCGGCGTGCTTGGCGATATACGCCATGCAGACCAGACCGTATTCTGTTTTCGTCGTGAATCGCATAAGCTGCTCCTAGACCGAAAACGACGTGCCGCAGCCGCAGCTGCCGGACGCGTTCGGGTTGACGAATCGGAATCCCCCGCCGACAAGATCGCGGGAAAAGTCCACCGTCATGCCGTCAAGATACACCAGGCTCTTTGAATCGCAGACGATCTTTACTCCGCCGACCTCAAAAACCCGGTCGTACTCCTGCTGCTCCGTATCGAACTTGACATCATACGAAAGTCCCGAGCAGCCCCCGCCCTTCACAGAAACTCTCAAAAAAGAGCCGGGCTTCTCCTGACTCAGAAGCCTTTTGACTTCATTTTGTCCGCTTTCCGATAGCTGTATCATGGCATCCTTTAGGTATTCTCTAGTTAAAGTATATCTAATCGGACTATTTTAGTCCATGATTGAATTAATAGACTATATATCTTATTTAATTTAAATGGGTTACAGAGAAATTAAGGATGTGTCCTAAGACGGTATATGACTCATGTCCAGCGCATCCGGTATAGCATCCAATAGATGACGACCCCGGTAAGCGAGACATAAAGCCATATCGGCAGGGTGATGCGCGCCAACGTCACGTGCTTTTGAAGCTCTCCCCTAAAAGCACGGTAAAGCGTCAAGAGGATCAGCGGCAGCTGAAGCGCCGCGAGGAGAGTGTGCGAGATGAGGATGGTGAAATAGAGCGTGCGAACGGCTCCGACCCCGGGAAACTTGGTCGAACCGTGATGGTAATGGTAATAAAGATAGCATGCCAAGAATACCGCCGATGTGAAACTCGCCGTGATCATGCATATCTTATGAGCGGTGACCGCCCTTCTTCGGATCATCCAATAACCAAGCACAAGAAGGATCGCGGTCACACTGTTCAGGCAGGCGTTTATCGAAGGCAGGATGCTCACGCCGAGGCAAGCTCCCTGATAAGCTCTCCATAGCCCTTTTCAAAATCAGGGTATCTGAGAACCAGTCCCAGCGCTTTGATCTTGCGGTTGGAGCAGCGCTTATTGGAGACGTGATGCCGGCCTTCATTCGGCGCCGAAGAGGCCTGGGGGATCTCGAGGCCCAGGCGGGGGCATAGCCATTCGTAAAATTCCCTTTGCCTGCACGGCCTGTCGTCCGCACCGATGTAGATCTCCCCCGCACGCCCTTCCCTTCTCAAAAGCTCCACGCCGGACACGATGTCGTCGCGATGAATACGGTTGGTGTAGATGTCTGAAAGGTCAGGCTTTATTCTTCCGGCTTTGAGCGCCGCGAGACGGTTGCGGCCGGGACCGTAAATGCCCGAGAGCCTGAACACGACAGCCGGAATGCCTGAGCTCAGCGCCGCCTTCTCGGCGGCGAGCAGGCTGTGTGCGCTCTCTTCGGATTGCGGAGATCCATAACCTTGCCCACCAGGATCTGTGGTCTCATCGACCCAGGAGCCGTCGCGCGCGGCATAGACGCTGGTGCTGGAAATGAGGATGATCCTTCCGGGGGGTTTCGGAGCCAGCGCGCTTATGAGGTTGGCAGTTCCCTTCGCATACGTGGTGTCATGGCGGTCGGTGTCGCGGGATAGTCCTTGGCAGGCGACGACAAGATCTGCGTCTGGAAGAGATCTCAGTGAAGCCGGATCCAATAGATCCGCCGCGATCGGGTGAATACCCGATGGTAATTTTGCCAGCGCCGCTGGATCTCGGCGCAGACCCCAGACGTCTGCGCCTGAGGCGGCCCAGAGCTCTCCCAGCGCAGTTCCGATGTATCCGCATCCGGCTATAAGAATCTTCATGGAAAAGATTATAACAGAGTGTATTTATGATAAAATATCTTTATCAGAAACGCTTAAAAACAATTCTAAGTCATCTTAAAAGGGCAGGCGCTAATGATCGTAGTGACGGGCGGAGCCGGATTCATCGGCAGCGTACTTGTCTGGGCACTCAACGCGAAGGGTCATCGTGATATTCTCGTCGTCGACGAGCATGCGGAAAACTCTCCCAAGTGGAACAACATCAAGAAACACGCGTTCACGGGGTACCTCAACTCCAAGCCCTTCCTGCAGGAGCTTGAAGCCGGAAAATTCGACGGCAAGGTCTCGGCGGTCTTCCACATGGGTGCCTGCTCGGACACCACAGAAATGGACGTAAATTTTCTGCGCGACAACAACTCCCTCTATTCGGAACGCGTCGCGCGCTGGTGCCTTAAAAATAACGCCTACCTCTCCTACGCCTCCAGCGCCGCCACATACGGCAACGGAGACCTCGGTTTTTCTGACGAAGACTGGAAATCAAGATCGCTGCGGCCCCTCAACCCCTACGGACAGTCAAAGCTCGACTTTGACCTCTGGGTCCTGAAAAACGGTTATGAAAAGAACTTTACCGGTTTCCGTTTTTTCAACGTGTATGGACCCAACGAATATCACAAGGGCGGCATGCGCAGCATGGTGCAGAAAGGCTACGAGCAGATCCAGTCTCAAGGCAAGATCAAATTGTTCAAATCTTACAAAAAAGAATATGCGGACGGCGGTCAAATGCGGGATTTTATCTACGTGAAGGACGTGGTCGATGCGATGCTGTGGTTTTACGAGCGCCCGAAGATCTCGGGCATCTACAACCTGGGGGCGGGGCGCGCGCAGAGCTGGAACGACCTTGCCCAAGCGCTTTTCAAAGCCTGCGGAAAGCCGCCGGACATCGAATACGTGGAAATGCCCGATTCGATCAGGAATCAATACCAGTATTTCACGCAGGCTGACCTGACCAAGCTGACTAAGGCGGGACATCCCGCCAAGTTTCAGAACCTGGAAAGCGGCGTTGCCGACTACGTAAAAAACTACCTCTCTAAATCCGACCCCTACTTATAACCTAGCGCGCCGCCTTCTCCTTGTAGGCTTCGTACGCGGGCTTGACCGTAAAATCCTCACGGACGAGCCCGAAATAGTCCGTGCCGGTCTGGAAATGATTCGGCGTGTCGCGAAAAAATGCCCAGAAGATCTTATCGACATTATTCCATCGAAGCGGCTCGGCGTAGACCTTTCGAACCCATGCCGCCTGCTGCTCTTCGCTTGGATTTTTGCCTTTCCACCAGTCCGCGGTTCCTTTGTCCTTCGGCACTCCGGGGCATCCGAGCTCGGTGAACCAGATGGGCTTGCTTCCGTCTCCGTTTTTAACCATGGCTTTATAGACCGCTTGGTGTTCGGCTTTCATCTGGATCATGGCTTTCGGCGACAAAGGATCCTGAAACGGATGTATATTCACGATGTCGAAGTAGTTCTTGCCGCCGTTCTTATAGACCTGCCACAAAGAACCTGCTGTATCCCCGGATAGGCCGCCGAGCAGAACCTGAGCTGTCGGATCCGCCTCTTTGACCGTCCTATAGACATCCTTCAGGAGCGCCGTGTAAGCCTTCATGCCGTCCTGCGGCACCCAATAAATACTCTGATTGGGTTCGTTCCAGAACTCCCAATATTTTACCTTCCCCTTGTAGCGGGAGACCACCTCTCTGACGTAGATGAGAAAAAGATCCTTGTTGGGCGCGGAATTCCAGCTGGAACCCGCCCAATCAGCCGTATAGTTCAGCATTCCCAGGATCTTGATGTTGTTGCGCTGGAGGAGGCTGGTCAGGTCATCGTATTTTTCAAAATCCCA
Source organism: uncultured Planctomycetia bacterium (assembly GCA_964543965.1). GTDB lineage: Bacteria > Omnitrophota > Gorgyraeia > 2-02-FULL-51-18 > 2-02-FULL-51-18 > CAMDWQ01. The sequence goes on along the minus strand of CAZJAX010000059.1, from coordinate 7,410 downwards.
TCCGCTTTTCGAGGGCTGAACGTCATTCCAAAGAAAATCCATGCGCACAATGCCTACGCCGGCCTCTTTCATGAGCAGCACGGCCTTCTTCACTTTATCGTAGGTGTAATGGTGTCCGTTCCAGTCGTGGTCCCAGGGAAGAAACTCAAGGACTCCGTAAGGACTTTCAGTGCCGCGCTTATCTGTCTCAGCCATAACCGCTCCCTGCGCCGCCGCAATAAACGTCATAAGAATAATCGTGATTTTAAACCTGTACGAAGATATCATCCTTTTCCTTTCTGACCGCATAGGCTTTAAGCCGGATACCCGGCACCGATATACAGGCGCCGGTCTTCACATCGAACGACCAGGCGTGCCAAGGGCACGTCACTTCGAAATTCTGGACAGATCCCTCGTGGAGCGGGCCCCCGCGGTGAGGGCAAACATTATCGATGGCATAAAATTCGCCGCCGGACTTGAAAAGCGCGATCGATTTTCCCTCAGGCGAAAAAAGAACGGCTCCCCCCTCCTCGATGTCAGAAATTTTTGCGGCTCTGATCCATTGCTGCGGCATATCACTTCCCCATGCTGAGCACGGCCTCGAAATGCGTTTTATGCACAGGCTGCACGGATAAGCGCATACCCCGCTTCAGCACGAGCATTCCCTTGAGGCCGGGGCTCGATTTCAAGGCTTCGAGACTCACGAAATTTTTGAATTTTTGTACGAAGCGCACATCCACCATGAACCACTGAGGTTTTTTTTCGGTCGACTTGGGATCATAGTGATCATTTTTCGGATCCCACGCTGAAAAATCCGGGTAACCCTCCCGGTCGACTTTTGCGACACCGGCGATGCCGGATGGCTCTGCGTTTGAATGATAATACAACACCAGGTCACCTTTCTTCATGCCGTCGCGCATGAAATTCCGCGCCTGGTAGTTGCGCACCCCGTCCCAGTAAGTCTTTCCGTCACGCCTGAGATCGTCGATAGAATACACATCCGGCTCGCTTTTCATGAGCCAGTAATTCATAATGCCAACGCCAGCCATCCGGCGATGAAGGCCAGGCCCCCCAGCGGAGTGATGATGCCGAGCGCACGGATGCCTGTGAGCGTCAGCGCGTAGAGACTGCCCGAAAAGAGGACGATGCCGGCCAGAATAAGACACCCCGCCATGTCCGCGCGGGAATCCCCCGCGCTTTTGCGCCAAGCGACGGCAAAAAGCGCCAGGCCGTGGATCATGTGATAAAGCACCGCTGTCTTATAAACCTCCATCATTGCAGGATCGAGCTTAGATTTGAGCGCATGCGCTCCGAAAGCCCCGGCGATAATGGCGGCTGCCATGCAGACCGCGCCTGCCCGCACCCAGTTCATATCAGACTCCTTCCCTTGAACGTTCGATGATCGCATCAGTATCCTTTTCAGCGACACGCTTGAACCAGACGTTGTCCGGCATTAGAAGCACGCTGGGGCCTTCCGAGCACAGATCGAGGCATCCCGAACGGCTGACACGGATCTTGCGGTCGAGACCCATCGCCTTCACCTTAGCTTTGAGCGCCTCACGGATCGCCGCTCCTCCGGGCATGCAGCAGCCGCCCTCAGCGCGCTCGTTCTCGCAGATAAAAAGATATTTTTTAAATTCAGACCGCGATAGCTCCATAGAGGATATCTTCCTTTTTACCGTAGATCTTATAGGGTTCGCCCCACTGGTTCTTGTTAGCCAGATCCCAGGGTTGTGCACGGAATTTTTCAGGCCTCAGCCGAATACCCCACTCGCCGCCGCAGATCATGTAAGCGATGCCGTCGCTGGAGTCGGCGACCTTTGCGGCTGTGGCCTGGATCCACACCCCTCCCGGCCCGACACCGATCACGTCGCACTCCGTCTCCTTACCCTCGTCACCGACGAGAATCCCGCGGATGGGCTCACGCGTGCCAAGCTCATTAAAAACGAACTCCTGGCTCTCCTCGCAGTTGGGATTCGCCTTGATCTCGATGTGCCGGTGATTCATCGGTCAAGCTCCGCGATCTTGATCTCTATCGTTTTTTCGAGCTCCAGGTTCCTTCCGCGCAGCGGCTCGAGCGCCCCGCGGTAATACTCGGCCGCTTCCCCGGTCTTTGACAAAAGAACCAGGCACTCCGCCAGACGGTAGCGGATCTGGGAAAGCTCATAATACTCAAGGCTCTTGCCCTGCGTTTTTTTGAGCGCTTCGCGGTAATGCGCCTCGCAGGCGGCATAGTTTTTTCGCCGGAAAAAAAGACCGGCCAGACGGTCCTCGATCTGCCAGGACTCCGGATTATCGCGGATTCCCTGCTCGAGCACTCCGGCAGCCTCGTCGAGCTTGCCGAACCGTGTCTCCAGCCAGTAAGCGGACGCCAGCACGGCTTCGATGTTGTGGGGATCGAGCTTGGTGGACAGCGCAAAGAACGGCAGAAGCTCCTTAAGCTCACCTCCGGAAAGGTGGCGGTGCTCGGCGCTGCGGACCCCCGCATTAACCCGCTCGATCCAGTCGCGGGGCGGCGCCGCGCCCGCATCTGCGAGCTCCTCATGACCGGCCTCTTCATGCTCTTCAAATTTTGACGTGACGCCTCCGTGCAGGTATTCGTCGGCTTTGAGAAAAAGCGCATCGCCGATAATTTCCACGGAACTGCCAAGCATTCTCTGAAAGGGGGCGGACGCTCGGGCTTGCGGCGATTGCTGCGCGATAGATGCCTCAAGCCGCGGCGCAGCCAGGATCACCGCCGCTAAAAGCGCTGAAAGCCCTATCGTGCCCTTCATATCGCGCGCTTTCTCAACAAGAGGACGCTGACGAGGAGGAAAATGGCCGCGTAGGCCAGCGCATAAAGAGCCAAGAAGAAGACAAGGCCCGTCGAAAGCGGCTGCCAGCCGTGGACGAAGCGCTGTCTTAGATCAAAAAACTCGAAATGCGGCATCGCGTAATACAGGAACGCTGCCATCCATCGGCTGAGCCAAAAAAGTTTCCCGCCGGACGCTTTGAGCCCGGCGCCGTACGTGTTGATCAGGAGATAAAGCGAGAGCGTCAAAGTGACGTTAGCCGACACGGTAAGAAAATATGAGAACGTGCACGCCATCGCCGCGACCGTCATCAAGCACAGAAGAAAAAGTCCGTACGCCTGCGCGGCGAGGACCCAAGAAAAACCTTCCCCGCTCTTCGCCTGGATCACCGCCAGGAACAGGGCATAAAATAAGGTGAATGACGCCCAGCCCGCGAAAAGCGCGCCAAGAAATTTTCCGAGTATGAACTGAAAACGGCTGATGGGCTTCGCCAGGAGCACGTAGGCCGTCCGATTCTGAACCTCTCCCGGATACTGGCGCGCCGCCAGGGCGGTCGTGAGAATGACAGAGAAAAGAAAGATCAGCATCAGTCCGAGCTCCATCAGATAGCGCACGATGTTCCCCGTATTGTAAAAATCGAGCTGGGAAGCGTAGAAGAGCACGGCGGTCAGGATGATCAACGCCGCATAAAAATCCTTTTTCCGGAAGATCTCTTTTAAGGTCAGGCCTGAGATCGCAAGAACGGCGCTCATGAAGCGCTCCGGATCGTCTCGAGAAAAAAACGCTCGAGGTTCTTTTCCTGAGCCGAACCCAGCACATCGCGCACCGGCCCCGACTTCACAAGGCGCCCCGACTTCACCATCGCGATCGAGTCGCAGAGGAGCTCGACTTCGGAGAGTTCGTGCGAGGAAAAGAAGATCGTCTTGCCCTGTTTTTTTAAGTCTTCCAGGATGCTCCTCAGATCCAGGCGCGCCAGCGGATCGAGTCCCGACGTCGGCTCGTCAAGGATGAGCGTGTCAGGCTCATTGATGAGCGCCTGCGCAAGGCTCACCTTCTGCGTCATTCCTTTGGAAAATTTGCCGACGAAGCGGCGCGCGTCGGACTCGAGGCCCGTCAAATGCAGAAGCTTCTCGATGCGGGCCTTCAGAAGGTTGCGGGGAACACCGAAAACGCGGCCGTAAAAAGTGAGGATCTCGACGGGCGTAAGGTAACCGTAATAGCGGGCCTCTTCAGGCAGGAAACCTACGCGGCGGCGTGACTCGGGGTCTGAAGGAGGAAGGCCGTGAAGTTTGATGCTTCCCCCCTGATACGGAACAAGACCGAGGACGGCCTTGATCGTCGTGCTTTTGCCTGCGCCATTAGGTCCGATGAAACCGAATATCTGTCCGCTGAGAACGGAAAAGGAGAGGCTGTCGAGCACGCGGCGGCCTTGATACTGAACGGCAAGTTGACGGATATCGATGACGGCGTCCACGGATATCATTTTACCACCCGGTGAAAAAAGCGCGAAAGAAAAACCGCGTCAAAGAGCCGGGTTTTTAGCTTCAGGATAGGCGGTCGTAGGGTTCAAAAGCTCGTTGATATTCAGCTGCATGGCCTTGCGGCTATAGGAGGCTGTATCAAGGATGTGAGTGTCCATGCGGATGGCGTCTTCAGGGCAGACTTCGACACAGAACCCGCAGTAGACGCACATCCCCAGATCAAGGTCGAAGGAGGCGGGCATTTTTTCGATGTTGGGATCCGGATTTTCCTTTGCAACGATGTTGATGCAGCGCGCAGGGCATACGGTCTCGCACATCATGCATGCCACGCAGCGGGGCGCTCCGTCTTCCCTCTTGGTCAGACGGTGGCGCGTACGAGTGCGCTTGGAAAGCGGCCGGCGGACCTCCGGGTATGAAAACGTCACGGATCCCTTGACGTGCCTGGCCAAACCAAAAAGGTTCAGCGTTTGGATGAAAAAGTTGCGGAAAAAATGGCGCGACGTGATCCAAAGACCGGTTGCGACCATCGGGATGTATGTCTTGTCCCACCAGCTGAGCTCTTTTCTTTTCATCAGCTTAGCCATCTTAAGAAGCCCTCCACACGACGACGAGGCTCGTGACGAGCACGTTCACAAGCGACGCCGGGAAAAGGATCTTCCACCCCAGATGCATCAGCTGGTCGTAGCGAAAGCGCGGCAGAGTCCAGCGGATCGCCATAAAAAACCAGTTGAAAAACGCCACTTTGGCAGCGAAAGCAAGCACGCCGAGCGTGATCACGAGGCCGTGGGATACCGCCATGAAGCTTCCGCCGGGGAAATGGAAGCCGTCAGGCTGAAGAAAAGGGACCTGCCATCCGCCCAGGAAAAAAGTAGTCATGAGGCAAGCGACGAGCACGGTCTCGACGAGATCCGTCAGAAAGAACATGCCGAACTTCATACCGCTGTACTCGACGAAATATCCGATGATCTCCGACTCGCCTTCGGGAAGATCGAAGGGCACGCGCTTGGTTTCCGCGAGCGCTGCGGTCATGAAGAGCAGGAACGCCAGCGGCTGACAGAAGATCCCCCATACCTGCGACTGAGCGCGGACGATCTCCTGAAGACTGAGCGATCCATAGGCGATGACGACGCCCATGATAGAGATGCCCATTGTGATCTCATAAGAAAGCATCTGAGAGGCCGCGCGCATTCCTCCGAGATAGGCGTAATTGCTGTTGGACGCAAACCCGGCAAGGATGACGCCGTATACGCCCAGACCCAGCATCGCGAATATGAAAAGGACGCCTACGTTAATGTCGGCGATCTGAAGGTTGATGACTTTATCCCCAAGATGCAGCGCATCACCGAACGGGATCGCCGCAAACGCCATCAGCGCGAAGACGACGGAGATCACCGGCGCGATCAGGTGCAGAAAACGGTCGGCTCCTTTAGGCACGAAATCCTCTTTGAGAAACATTTTCGCCGCGTCGGCCAGCGAATGAAAGAGACCGAGACGGTTCGGCAGCCAGAGAAGCCAATTGAGCGGAAAAAGCCACTTAGGGAAGAGAATGTAAGCGCGGTTGGCGCCGAGGCGGTCCTGCATGACAGCGCTCTGCTTGCGTTCGACCCAGGTAAGCAGGCCCGCAAGATTCAGAACCATGCCGAGAAACGCTCCCGCGAGGGTCAGCTTGATCAGGACGTCGGTGATCATTGGGAGCTCCAAACCAGCCCTTGGCTGCCGAGCTTTTTATATGTCATCCCGCCGAAAGCGCCGTTCTCCTTGGCTAGGTCGTCAAAAATATTCTCAGGACGCAGATACTTGAACGTGAGCCCAAGCTGCCCGCCGAGGTTCAGGAGAATGTCCCAATCAGGCAGCGTACCCGCAAACGGCTCGACCGCCTTCCGTATCCTCTGCACCCTTCCCTGAAAATTGGTGAACGTACCGTCTTTTTCGGCATATGAGACGGCCGGCAGCACGATGTCGGCGGCATCGGACGTCGCGTTGTGGTTGGTGCCGAGATAAATCATGGTTTTGACCTTCTGTCGCAAGGTTTTGAAAGCGTCGGCACCGAAGATCTTTGCCAAGTCGTGCTGAAAAATGAAAAGGCCTTCAATCTCGCCGCGCTTCGCTTTCTCGATGATCGCCGCCATATCCTGCCGGGTGTCTGCGCCCAGGATCTTGGTGGCGCCGGCGGTGTTAGGGTTCTTGTCTTTTTTGATCAGAAAATCGTCTTCAAAGCCGTCTTGGCCCGGAGCCTGAAACGCGCCCTGCTTCCATTTCAATGTGTCGCCGAAAAGACGCTTCACCAGATAAAGTTCTTCGTTCGTGCTTTGCGCTGATGCCAGAAGCGCCCATTTGTCCGGGGATGCTTTTTTGAGAAGCGACGCGGCGTCCTCAAGCGTCTGCTTCCAGCTGGAGCCCCCCTTGAACTGCTTGATGCGGTTCTGATCCACGGACTTGTAAGCGTAGCGTCCTTCGTCGCACATCCACCATTGATTCACCTCTGCATTTTCGCGGGGCTTCAGACGCATGACGCGGTCGTTCTTCAAATGATAGGGACGGGATTTTTCAAAGTGAATGTTGATGTTGCAGCCGCGTGAACAGCCGGGGCACACGGATTCCTGCGAACCCAGGTACCAGACACGCATCTTAAAGCGGAAATCCTTATCCGTGAGCGCCCCGACAGGACAGATATCGGCAACGTTTCCCGAGTATTTATTGTCCAGCTGTTTGCCCGGATAGATGTCGATCTGCGCGCGGTCCCCGCGCCCGAATATGCCAAAGTCGTGCGTCTTGGTGATCTCATCGCCGAAGCGCACACAGCGCGAACAGAGCACGCAGCGCTCCTGATCAAGCATGATGGTCGGGCCGACGGACACGGCCTTTTTGGTCTTTTTGACCTTGGTCTCGTTGAACCTGGAGTCATAGACACCGTACTCCATGTAATAATCCTGAAGCTTGCACTCCCCCGCTTGATCGCAAACCGGGCAGTCCAGCGGGTGATTGGCGAGCAAAAATTCGAGAACCACTTTCTGCGATTCCTGAGCCTTTTCAGACTTGGTGTGTATCACCATGCCCTCGGCGACGCGGGTGTTGCAGGCGATGACCGTGCCGGGCATTTTTTCCACTTCCACCTGGCAGATGCGGCAGTTGCCGGCGATAGACAGTCCCGGATGATA
>CAZJAX010000058.1:11435-11772 GCA_964543965.1 uncultured Planctomycetia bacterium | reverse complement strand
TTGTATCTGGTCGATGACACGGCCGTCCTTGGTCTCCCAGCGGCGCCACTGCTTGCCGTACACGGGGCCAAGGTCGCCCGAAGCATCCGCCCATTCGTCCCAGATGGATACCTGATTGTCTTTGAGATACTGGATATTGGTCTCGCCCTTGAGAAACCAGAGGAGCTCATGGATGATGGCCCGCAGATGCACTTTTTTGGTGGTGACGAGAGGAAAACCTTGAGCCAGGTCGAAACGCATCTGATAGCCGAAAACGCTTTTCGTGCCCGTGCCGGTGCGGTCCGATTTAAAAGTCCCGTGCTCAGAAATATGCCGAAGCAGGTCGAGATAGGGTTTC
>CAZJAX010000058.1:0-11425 GCA_964543965.1 uncultured Planctomycetia bacterium | reverse complement strand
ATGCTTGGCGGAACCCTTGTTTTATGCGGCTCACTCGCCCTTACCCATGATGAGTTGGAACGGCTTGCCGGGGTCGCCGAGATCTTCATAGGCCTTGGGGTCCTGGTCAAGCGACGGGATCGTCGTAAACGGCGCCACGATCTCTTTCAAGCGGGCCGCGCCGACGCGCTCCTGCCACTGCATAAAGGTCTCGGAAGCACCCTTTTCTTTCTTGAAGGTGTCGAGGATGATCTTCGTTGCATCGGGCGTACGACGCGCCGGGATCTGGGCGATGCGCTTGCCAAAAACCGCCACGCCGTTGGGCGCGGTATAGCCGCCGATCATGAGCTGATAGTGCGGCACGGCATGGCCGTCGGCAGTCTTGGACGCGCCGTGGAAACCGATGTTGGCAATATGGTGCTGACCGCAAGAGTTGGTGCAGCCTGATATTTTGATCGTGATGTCCTTGAAGGTCGGATCATTGCCGTACGCACCCTCGAATATCTTCCCCATCTCGAACGCCAAGCCCTTGGAATGCGTGATAGCGATCTGGCAGGTGTCAGCGCCCGGGCAGCGCGTGATGTCGGTGATGGTTTCAGCGCCTTTGAAGTTCAGCTTATGCTTGCCAAGCTCCGCATAGAGCGCCTTGAGCGAAGCTGCCGGGACCCAATGAAGCAGGATGTTTTGAGAAATAGTCGTGCGTAGGCGTCCCCCGCAGAAAGCCCGCGATATCTTGGCCAGCGCCCTCATCTGCGGCGGGTCGATGTCGCCGAGCGGGCAGCGAACGTTGACGGCCCAATAGCCCTTTTGCTTCTGCTCGAAGCAGTTGGTTTTCTGCCACTCCTCAAAACCGGGAAGCACGGCAGGCGCGTCGGTCGGCGCTTTTACATCGGGCGCCTTGTATTCTTCGAGGTTCAATTTCCAGAAAGCCTCTCGGCCGGAGCCGGTCATCACGACCTGCTTGCGTTCGACCAGGAATTCCTGACGAAAGGTCTCAATACCCCACTTCGATACGAGGTATTTGATGCGCGCGCGGTTCTTGTCCTTGCGCTCGCCATTGCGATCCCAGATACGGATCACCGCTTCGCAGGTCGGAATATAGAGCTCGGTCGGGCAGAATTCTTCGAGGAGCTGCGCCGGGAACGGCGTCGCGCCGAGACCGCCGCCAACGTAGACCTTAAAACCTTTCTTTCCGTCCTTGATCGTCGCGACAAAACCGATATCGTGGATACCGACCTTCGCGTGGTCAAGCTTTTCGCTGCCCTCGAACGCGATCTTGAACTTGCGCGGCATGTTCTGACAAACAGGGTTCCTCAGGAAATAAAGCGACAGAAGGTCAGCGTACGGCGTCACGTCGAACGCTTCCTGCGGGTCGATGCCGGCGTAGTGGGACGCGGTGACGTTGCGGACGGTGTTGCCGCAGGCTTCGCGGGCAGTCAGACCCGCCTCGGCGAGCTTCCGCATGATGGTCGGAACGTCCGAACGAAGTATCTCGTGAAGCTGGATGGCCTGGCGCGTCGTGACGTGCGCAAGCTTGTTGGGCGCGAACTTTTCTGTGAGGTCGGCGACACACTCAAGCTGCAGCGCGTTCATGAGGCCGTAGCGGATTTTGATGCGGATCATGTGGCGGTTTTCGGCGCCGCGGATGCCGTAGATACCGTTGTTCAGACGGAACTTGCGGAAATCATCGGGATCGAGCCCTCCCTTTTCGAGCTTGGCCGCTTCGACTTCAAAGCGCTTGATCTCGGCTTCCTCTTCGGGAAGCAGCTGGGTGCGGGGTTTCTCGTCGTAAATGTTCTGATTCCACTCGTAAATTTCTCTCAATGACATCGCGTTCCTTTTGGCTTTGGGCCCTTGAATTTTGGTCTTAAAAACGAAGATTCAGTATATCACATCACTTTCGGGATGTCATAAAGCAGCCAAAGGCTAAAAGCAGCAGGATCAGCCCGTAAACGAGACTGCCCTGGCGGGTCAGTTCGATGAATCGGAGACTGACCCCCTGCGATCGCAGGAGATGATAGATCCCGATGAAGCCGAAAAACAGCCCGGCTATCCTCAAAAAATTGGTCGCTTGGGTCCCGCCGCCTTTTGCCATGATGAATAATTGTAACACATGCGCTTTGCAGGCGTCAGGTGCGGATATTCAGCTGAAATAAAATGACATCCCCTTTCCGCACGCCCTCCTTTTTGCGGATGCCGGCTTTCATCGGCAAAAGGTATGCTCCGGCTCTCTTATCAGGAAAAATGGAAGTCTTCCACACAGACTCTCCGAGCGTGACCTCGACGGGCAGAGAGCCCCATCCGCGGGCGGAGTGGCCGAAGCGGCCTCGGATCTCTTTGGAGGTATTGACGGGAAGCATCGCGAAATACCAGGTCGCGGCGCCGGTAAATGTGCGGACCTTGGCTCGGACGGAAAACTGCCGCAGCTTGGGATCGATCTTGCAGTCGCTGGTGAACTGGTAGCGGTAGACGGAGCTTAGGGTCTGCTTCATTAAAACACGCTACCGCGAAACGGCGCGGGAGTCAAAAAAATACGGGGATTATTTTTTGGCGCGGAGGGCCGGGAGCAGTTTCAGCGCAGGGACGCGCGAGGCCAAATAAAGAAATGCCAGGAAAAGAACCGCGCCCAAGAGATCAATAAGCACGTCATGTATGGACGCATAGCGGCCGGTGATGAAGAATTGATGGAGTTCGTCGGAGGCGGCGTAAAAGAACACCGCGCCCGCCAAAGAGAGCGACAAATGGAGTCCCTGGAATTTGAATGTGCCGGAAATGGCTCGATAGAGAAAATAGCTTAGGATAAAATACTCGGCCACATGAGCCGCTTTACGGAGGAGGAAATCGCAGGAAAGGCCGGTCGTTAGATGCGGGATGGCAGATAAAGCGAAAATAAATGCAGCCCAGACAATGACAGGAGCCCAAATTTTCCAGATACGACCTACAAATTCCACTTCTTAAACCTCCTACGAAAAGTCTTTAGCTATCGGGTAAATAAATAAAGAAGCCAGGCGGAGCGCTCGACTCCGCAGCTTCTTTGGTTTGAATTGTTATTTCGAAGTATACCCTATTTTCCCGCCTTTTCAAGGCGGGACGCTTCGGGCTTTCAGGCCTTCATGGGGGCGGCTTTGAACTCGTAAGCCGATAGAATGTTACCCGCGTCGCTGAAAACGGAGCGCACCACGCACGGTCCGGGTATGGACACGTTGAGCATGACCGCCAGGCATCGGTTGGAGAGCCCGAGCCCGAAGTCTGCGAGCACCGAGATCCGGTAGGCCTCCTGGTCGTCGAAAAATACGGTCAGGTCGAAGCTTTTCTTTGCAGGTTCGGAGGCGTCACGCTCGAGCATATTGAGCCACATCATGCGCGGGATATTCAGCGGAAACTGCCGCACTTCCATGCTTTCGAAAATATTGATGACGGACACGTCGTTGGTGTACGCGTTGAGAAGGACGTCCTGCGCACACAGGAACATCTTAGATCTCATGGCTATTTCTTGGCTTTCTTTTTCTTATCGGCCTTGGGCTTTTTGATCTTCACTTTCTTTCCCTTGGCGATCTTCTGAAGATCGGAGGTCTTGATGCTTCCGAGGGCCTTCTTCACTTCCTCGGGCGTCCTCTGCGGCGCGTTGCCTCGGTTTCCGCCCGCGCGGCGGCGCGACCAGCACTCTTTGCAGTACACCGGACGTTCGGCTGTCGGCTTAAAGGGCACTTCGCAGGGGCTCGAGCAGTCAGCGCAGACCGCCTTGTACATCACGCGCTCGTGGCGCTGATGGGGCTGCTGATGATCGGGGCGGACAGCGTCAGGCGGGCGGACGACGGTCTCTTTCGGTTTGGCTGAATTCTGCGCGATGACGACATCGAGCTTGCGCTCAAGATGGATGAGCTGCTGTTCGATCTTGGACATGAAAACTTCAAGGTTGGGTTCGACGCGGTTGGTGCCGGGTTTGATGCGGGCTTGTTTGGTCATGTCGCTTCCTTATGATAGTGGGTCTCGTGACAGGCTTATCTTACCAAAAAGCGGTGCTTTAAGCTTAAAAATCGAGTAGAATGCGCGAATGAAGGTCTTACAGAAATCCGTCAGGTCTCCGCTCGGCTTGCTCTATCTCGTCGCTTCAGAAACGAAGCTTCACGGCATCCATTTTAGCCGGCAGAAGAATGTGCCCGCGGCGAAGACCGGAGAGCATGCCAAAGTGTTCGGAGCGGCGGAGCGTCAGCTGAAGGAATACTTCGGCGGCAAACGAATGAAATTCGCTCTGCGCCTCGAAGCCGAAGGGACACCGTTCCAAAAATCCGTCTGGAAAGCGCTCGGCCGTATCCCCTACGGCAAGAGCGTCTCATACCGCGATATCGCCCGCCTCGTGAAAAATCCCAAGGCCGTACGCGCCGTCGGAAGCGCCAACGGGAAAAATCCCCTCTGCATCGTGGTCCCCTGTCACCGCGTCATCTCGGCCGACGGCTCCATCGGGGGCTACTCGGGCGGTCTCGGGATCAAGAAAAAGCTTCTCGCGCTCGAGCTCGGCCGCGGGTCTTACGGCAAAAGCCGCTCGATCCCCTCCTCAAAATCCGCGCACGGCAAAAGCAGGCTGACCACAAGACAGCCCTCCCGTTCGAGATCAAATAAATAACCCGGGTGCACGAGCAGATTTTTTTCTCTTAAAAGCTCCAGGCACAGCGTCTCATCCTCTGAGCCTCGGATATGCACGACGGCATGCCAGCCGCCTTCGCCGTGCAAGACTTCGACGTCCGGCCGTGACGCGGCGCGCGTTCTCAGCGACGCATAATTTTTTTTGACGCGCGAGAGGATCTCCCCGATCGCGGCCGGCGAAGCCTCAAGCCACCCGGGCAGAGCGCGCTGGGCGGGCGTGTTGACCGAAAGATACGTGTCAGCGATGACCTCGAGACGGCGAGCGGCTTCCCTCGCCTCTTTTTCCGGGCCTCCGATCGCGATCCATGAGAGCTTCATCTGAGGCAGTCCGAGAATCTTTGAAATGCCGCTCAGAGTGAACGTGAGAACCTCCTTGTTCCCCGCAAAACTCGCCGCCCCTCTGCCCGGCGTCCAGGAAAAATCGAGGAACACTTCGTCGGCGATGAGCGCTGTCCCGTGCTCCGCCGCGAATGCGTTCAGTGCTCTTCTTTCCTCGTCTCCCGCAAAATTGCCCGTCGGGTTGCCCGGGTTGACAAAGATGAGCGCTTTCGGAGAAGTCTTCACGAAAGGCAGCAGCGCCCTTTCGCCGAGGCTCCAAAAGCCTTCATAGCTCAGAGCGTATTTTTCAAGCTTGAGATCGCTGAGCTGACAAAGATAATCGAAAAGCGGGTAGCCTGGCTTGGGCGCCAGCACCGTGTCTCCCGGACCGCCCAGGAGCCGGAAGAGAAACGAATACGCTTCGCTGGTGCTGGAGGTAAGCACGATCCTATCCTCCGAGACGCGCGCATTCCTTTCGGCGTAGTAGCGCGCCACCGCCTGCCGCGCGGACAAAAGCCCCATCGCGTCAGGCTCGTAAACAAGATTTTCAGGACGATCCAGGCTTGCGAACGGCGGGGTCGATGCGTACGAGAAAGCGCATAGCGTGGGATTGGTAAGCGTCAGGTCGAGAATGCTTTCGCCGGTTTTCTTCTTTTCGGCGAGCTCGAGCGCGATGCGGTTGGGATGTTCGTGCCAGGCTGTGCGCTCGGAAAACACGCGCGTTAACGGACGACTTTGCCTTGCGCGACCTTGATGGTGAGGCGGACCTTGTCGTTCCAGGGCCATATCATGGCGCAGCTTGAAAGGCCGCCGGACTCCTTGTAGTAGAGCGTCTGCTGTTTCTCCACGCCGCCGTAGGTCTCCGCACGGTCCTGAGCCTCGCGGGACGGCTCAGCGCCCTCCGGCTTGAAAGGGGCGCCGAAATATCCCTCCAGAAGCGGATACAGCATGGATACTTTTTTTACGCTTAGGACAAATTCAATGTACCCGTTCTCTTCTTTGCGGAATTCGTCGTGCGGCAGCTGCTTGAGCTGCGCGATGAGTTCGGGGAATTCTTTCATCGGGGAGATGTCGTTAAGAGCTGCTCTTAGCTCGGGCCTCAAGCTTCGCCGCCTCCGCAGTCTTCCCTGCCTCGCGCTTCAGTGCGGCGTAGCGCAGCAGAGCCTGTCCGACGCTGGGGTGGTTTGCACCATACTTGTCTTCAAGGATGCGCAGCGCGTGATCCGAGACTTCAAACGCCTTGCCGTACTCTTTCTGCGCGGCATACAGCACAGCGAGATTGTTGAGCGTGACGGCAAGCTCGGGGCTGTCGGGGCCGACGATCTTCTCTGAAATCAGAAGTGCGCGGTGATAAAGCTTTTCGGCTTTACCGTAATCTTTCGTATAGCGGCACAGCATCGCCAGATTGTTGAGTGAGAGCGCAGTCTCGGGAGATTCCGCCCCGTAAGTCTTTTCCGCCAAAGCGAGCGCTTCCTCGGCGACAGGAACCGCCTTGGCGAACTCTCTTTTCTGGTAATGGTCGGCGACCGTCGCGTTCAGCGAAGCCCAATCCGCGCAAAAACCGGGCGCTGAAGACAGGGTGATGACCGATGACAAAACGATAAAAAGACTTTTCTTCACTTGGAATCTCCCGAAAATGGTTTAAAAATTAATGTTTTTTGTTGCCGGGAACGAAATTGGTCTTGGGGTTGCTCTTATGGCACTTCATGCGGCAGCGGCCGTTGGGATCCACAGGGCAGCTGGAGCTATTCATCGACTTAAGCTCGCACCTCTTCCCACTAAGAGAGCACTTAGACCCGGAAGCGCAATCCGCCTTTGACTCGGCGGAGCAGTCCGACTTCGAGGCGCAATCAGCCTTGGCGCCCATCGGGCATTCGGCCTTAGCCGCTCCGTGGTCGGCGCCGCAATCGGCATAGACGGGCGCCAGCGGCGAGAGGATGAGGGTCAGGACGGCGAACAGGCTGATCTTTTTAAACATTTTCATTTCTCCTATGACTTCATGATTTCGTCGACGAACTCCTGAGACTTGGTGACTTTCATCCAGTTTTCTTCGGATAAAAGATTGATGAGATAAAAAGACGCGGCCGCAATATCCAAAATCCCCAAAAGCGCCACGGCGGTCATCTTCTGCCCCAGCGTCCAGGGGCTGATCAGCACCAGAACGACGGGGATCACCACGAGAGCCACCGCAAAAACGACGGACGCCAGCGTGACGAGAAAAATGACGATCGCGGCCTTGCGCGCCCCTTTGACGGCCCGCAGATAGAACGTCGCCGCGGTAATGCGCGCGAGGTCCAGCGTTTTCCGCTGGTACTCGCGCGCAAGACCGATGGTGGCGTCGAAGAGAAGACCCTGGATCCTCCGGACCGCAGTCCTCCCCGGCTCGGTGATCTTATTTATTATTTCTTGAAGCACCGAGAATATATCCTAATAGAAGAGCGCCGACCGCTGCACCGCCGATGTACGGCCAAGGGTTTTCTTTGACCTTTTCGTCGACGTCCTGAGCGATCTCTTTGGCCCGCTCACTGCCGACCTCAAACGCTTCAGAGGCGGACTGGCGGATGCGGTTCAGGCGTTCCCCCTGTCTTTCGGCCGCTTCCTGCACGGCCTGACGGATATGGGAATACTTGTCGCCGAAAAGCTGCTGGATCTCCTGCTTCTTTTCACGGGCGGCTTCGTTCAATAACTGCAGGGCTTCTTCAAACTTTTTATTGCTGTTGTTCGTATCGACTGACATGGTAGGCACCCTTTCCCTTTTACAAGTTTAACTATGGTTAAGTAAGTTTATACACCATTATACCGATAAAGTCAAATGAAAAAGACTTTACGCGGTCCCGAAAAACCGTATAATGGGGTACCTTAGGAGTCCTATTATGGCAGAAAAACCGAGATTTTACGACGCAAAAATTACAAAGATCATCTCTTTGACCGATACGGTCAAGCATTTCGTGCTGGAATATCCCAAGGAAGCGGACACGCGCTTCATCGCGGGGCAGTTCATGATGGTCCATCTTGAGCGTGACGGCAAACCCCACAAGAAACCCTACTCGATCGCCTCCTCCCCTCTTTTGGCTGCCCAGAAAAACCAGATCGAGCTCTCCATCAAGATCGTCGAGGGCGGCTATGTATCCACCTGGTTTTTCGGCCTCAAAGAAGGCGACGTGATCCATACGAGCCTGCCTTACGGCGTCTTTGTCCTGCGCCAGCCTTTGCAGGACAATCTGGTGTTCGTCGGCACCGGGACGGGCGTAGCGCCCCTGCGCGGCATGATCCATTATTTATACGAAAACGGCTGTGACAAAGACATCTGGCTCATCTTCGGCAACCGCTACGAGTCCGACGTGCTATACGAGGCCGAGTGGCGGGAGCTGGAAAAGAAGCATCCCAAATTTCACTTCATCCCTACCGTGAGCCGCCCCAAGGGACCCTGGAAGGGCGAGACCGCTTATGTTCAGGACATCGTGAAGAAGACCTTCGCTGGAAAGACGCAAGGTTTGGATTTTTACGGCTGCGGCCTCGTGCCGATGTGCCAGCAGCTCAAAGCCTCTCTGCTGGAAATGAATATACCCAAGGAAA
Organism: uncultured Planctomycetia bacterium; assembly: GCA_964543965.1. GTDB lineage: Bacteria > Omnitrophota > Gorgyraeia > 2-02-FULL-51-18 > 2-02-FULL-51-18 > CAMDWQ01. The sequence continues at coordinate 2,908 of CAZJAX010000058.1, read as the reverse complement.
TGATCCACTTCGAGCAGTTCACCTGATCTCTCTCTGACGGCGGGACCGATGAAGTCTCACACCGAATACCTGAAGTTTCACACCAAGAACAAGCGCGAATACATCAACATAACGGATAAGGTTGAAGAGGCTGTGCGCCTATCCGGCGTCAAGGAAGGCCTTGTGCTGGTGAATCCCATGCACATCACGGCCTCCTGCTATATCAACGACGACGAGCGCGGCTTGATACAGGATTTTGACGAATTCCTTGAAAAGATCGCGCCCTACGACCCAAAGGGTTACCGCCATCATCGCACCGGCGAAGACAACGGCGACTCTCACCTGAAGCGCCAGCTTTTCGGCCGCGAGGTCGTCGTCGCCGTCACCGCGGGAAAACTGGATCTTGGGACATGGGAGCAGATCTTTTACGCAGAGTTCGACGGACAGCGTCCGAAGCGCGTGCTGGTAAAAATTATCGGGGAGTAGATCTCTTGGTGCGCTTGACGGGGACCGCGTTGATCTTGCGCGTGCGCTTGAGCTCGTAAAGCTTCTCATCGGCCGTCGACATGAGCTTGTCGATAGACGGGTTCTTGTGCGGATCGAAAATGCTGGTGCCTAGGCTGAGGGACAGAGCGTAGCGGCGCCCGCCGTCCAGGTTGAAATTGTGCACGAATTCTTCGAGTCTCTTGATAAAGAACGCGCTGTCCACTTTCTCCGGCGACACGGCCAGCACGGCGTATTCATCTCCGGCAAAACGCGCGATGATGTCGCCTTCACGGAAGATCGTTTTCAGGATATTGGCCGTATCGATGAGCGCCATATCCCCCTCCTTGTGGCCGAACTCGTCATTGATGTCCTTGAGTCCGTCGAGATCCGCAAAAAAAAGCGTGAGCTCCGTGCGTGTGCGGCGCGCCAGCTTCAGCTGCTCTTCGGCCAGCATCAGGAAACCGCGGCGGTTGTAGAGGCCGGTGAGCTCGTCGGTCAGCGAAAGATTTCGGATCATTTCCTCCGAACGGCGGCGCACGACCATGGAGTGCACGACGGCCGACGCCAGAAGCGCGGTGAGAAAAATGAAAAGCGCGTAGATAAAGAGAAGGCTTTTCAGCGCCTGGTCGCGCTCGATAAAGGCGACGTTGGACGGCTGTGCGACCACGACGGCCCAGCGGTATTTCGGAAGCAGCGTGTATGCGGAGATGCGCTCTTCGTTCTCGACCGGGTGTTTGTCGATGCCGACGCCCTGCATGCCTTTAAGCGCCTTTTGTACGGAGGGGTCGCTCGAAAAATCCACGATGTCGCCCTGCGGAGAAAAACGCGGATGTGCGACCAGGCGGCCGGCGGGATCGGTCACGTACACGAAGCCCGACTGCCCCACATCCACTTCTCGTATCCACTGCAGCACTTTCTCCAAACGCACTTCAATGACCAGCACGCCTGCCACGGATTCGTCGTCCGCAAGCACCGGCACCGCGATACCGATGATATTCCGCGAGTTCCTCTCCTTTGAATAGGGTCCCGAAACGTAAGGCTTCCACTCGCGCCGAACCCCCTGGTACCAGTCGTACTGGGAAAAATCGGCGCCTTTCAAACCCTGAAGATTGGGAGCGTCGGCCATCTCGATGCCGCTCGGGTCGGTAAGCAGGATATGGTCGACATAGGAAAATTCCTGGGGAACAGTCGCGATGACGCGGATCGCTTCGTCCCAGTCGCCGCGCGAGACCGCCTGGCGGAATTTCGCCCGGCCGGCCATCGACTTGGTCAAGTCCACGATGCGGTCGATCTTTTCCTGCACGGTCACCGCCGTCAGGAACGCGATGCCCTCGCGGCGCGAAAGGACCAGCACCGTCAGCTGCTTTTTCATTTCGACGTAGCTGAACGCGGTCACGATCGCCACGGGGCTCATCAAGAGGAGCCAGATCGCCGCGTAGCGGACCCAATTCGGTTTTGGAGTGTTGTAAAAATTGTTAGCCATTAAGCAATCTAGATTAGGCATGGCGAGATTTGAAGTCAATCAATTAATTCTTTTAAAAGGGCTGGATGAGGCGCCCGCCCCATCTTGACCTCATCAGGCCGGACGAGTCTTCTGGACGACGCGCGAAACCCGGATCAAGCCCTGATTCAGCGCCGGAAGTTCAGCGACAGTCTCCAGGTCGTAATCCGGCACAAGCTTGAACCATTTCGCCGGCTCCTCGGAGCCTCGGTAAAAACGCTGGAAAACGAATATCTCTCGAAAACGCCTTTTCTCAAAGAGCATCGCCTTGATCTTTGAGGGCTGAAGATTGGCTGTTTGAAAAGAGATCGAGTTCATGTTGTATACGGTAAAAGCGCCCGGCCAGTAGTAGATGACAAGATAATCCTTGTCCGGCTGGCGGCTAAGGAATCGGACAATGGCTCTGTGTTCTCGCGCACCTTCGAAATTGTTTGAAAAACGGCTCTCGATCGACACCGGATGATAGATCATGAAACACGAGGCAGAAAAAAGGATGGCGACGAACGGCAGCCGGAAAAACTTCAGGCGGCTCATTCCGTAGACAGCCGCGCACGAAAACAAGATCATAAATATCGTAAAAAAACGCGCCTCAGCAGGCTGATCGCAGTTTCCGTAATAATAGCCTGTGAATATCACCCACAGCTCTATCACGGCGATGCCGGAAATCCAGACAAGTGCTCCTTCATGGCGCCGGATCCGGGTCTTGCCTGCCAAAAACCGGTAAAAAAAGATGATCAATCCGGCGGCGCCCAAAATATTCACGAGGCCTGCGTACGGCAGCGATGAATTCAACAGGAATATTTTTTTAAAAAAAAGAAGGTTGTGCTCGAAAAGATAGGCTGCAGAAAACGCCGGCACATCCAAGGGCTTGCTAGTGATCATCGCATCAAAATGAGACTTCCATGTGATCCTCGCCTGCCAGAAATATGGCAAGAGCAGCAG
>CAZJAX010000057.1:0-11795 GCA_964543965.1 uncultured Planctomycetia bacterium | reverse complement strand
GCCCGCTGCACGATATAGGTCACGGCGCCGACTTGCAGAGGGTGGCAAAGAAAGATGAGCGCTGCGAATGCCGACGCCGCATGCGCGCCGCTCTTAAGATTTTCATTTGGCGTCGGCGTCGAAGAGGCCGTCAGCATCGCCAGCTGATACACCAAAAGACCTGACAACAGGTGAAGCGTCACATTGAACAGATGGTACCCGGCCACGTCAAGCCCGCCAAGAGCGTAATTAACAGCGAATGAAAAGTAGGTCAGAAAACGGCTTGGATAAAATGACCAGATCGTCCGGATGTCAGAAACATGCCGTATCGCGCGGTTGGTGACGATCGAATCTTCGTCGTCCATATGAAACGAGGCGTTGAAGGAGTTTGAATAAAGCGCGAGGCCTATAAACAGGAGGAGCGCGAAGAACGGCCATCGCGCCTTAAACGCTTTTTCGGTTTCCGGACGGTTATGCATATTCAAAATCAATCACGCTCATCCCCTCCTGATCACATCACTCTGCTGTCGTAAGCCCAATGAAGCAGCGCCTGCCTCTGCCGAGGGCGGCAGCGCCTGTCGCCCGGGAAACAATTTTTTTTGATCTGCTGGATGTGGCGCCGTATGGCCAGCCACCGGCGTATCTGCCAGTCGTCCTCTTCGGGCATGCGGCGGCCGCGGAAATACCGGCAGTACCACTGGAACCAGCCGCGAGGATCCTGCGGATAGATCCATCCCTTCTTACGCCATTCGGATAACGGCTGACTGGCGTTGACGCCGAAGCAGTTAAGCGAGGCGTCATGTTTCTCCGCGCAAAGCCTCGCCTTTTTGAACCAATCCGCCGGAAATTCATCTCTGCAGTCGGTCATGTATTTTCCGCCGAATACGCCGAGCGCCAGCATCTGCTTGGGGGTGAGTTCGGGCTTGAAGCGCGGGTCAAAGTCTTTTCCTTCGGGCGCGGTCATCGTATATCTGTAACCAGTCTGCATGCTGTCGTTCACAACGACGGTCTTGCGCGCCTTCTTCAACGGTTGAGCCACCAGATAGCGGCATTGAGATACGCCGCGAAACCTACCCATAAAAGGTAGGGTGCCAGCAAATACGCGGAAATGCGGTCGAGTCTCCAGGCCCGGGCGATCAGGACAGCCAGGCAGATCTCAAGCGCCAGAATGTCGGCGAAAGCCGCTAAGGGAACTCTTAACCCGAAGAACAGAAATGACCAAAGACAATTCAGGCCCAGCTGCAGAGCAAACAACAGCATCGACCCCGCCTTGCCTTTGCCCCCGCAAACCCAAAGACGCCATCCGGCCGCAGCCATTAAAATGTAAAGCGTGATCCAGACCGGCGCAAAAACCCAGTCCGGCGGATTCAGCGCAGGTTTATCCAGCGCCGCGTACCAGGTCGTCCTGGAGGACTCGGTCGCAAGCGAGCCGAGGCGCCCCGCCAAAAGACAGGCCGTGACGAATCCCAGCAGACCGGCAGCCTTCTTGAGTTTCATGACTTAAAAAGCTCCCGGATCACAGTCTCCCTGTAACGGAAGATCGACTCCAGCTGATTCCTGACAAATATGAAATTGGCCGCTTGCCCGATCAATCCCAGCGGGACGGCATAGCGCACTTCGTCCGTGATCCTGGTCCCGCCCTCGGAGGGCTCGAAGATGTGCGTGTGATGCCAAAACGCATAAGGACCCCGGCTCTGCTCGTCTACAAAACGGCGAGGAGCATCATACTCTGTGATGATCGAGGTCCAGCGCCGCCGCATCCCTGCGACGCGCACCGTGTAATCGATGAGCGCTCCCTTCTCCATCCGGATCGGGGAAGGCGTGAGGATTTTGAGATCTAAAAATCTAGGCGTCAATTTTGAAAGGTTCTCGGGGGCTTTGAAAAAATCGAATACCGTTTGAAGCTCCGCCTTGACTGTCTGCGACCTTCTCAGGTGATAAATCTTCAAAACTTCCTCGAGAGCTCGGCCTTGGGTCCTTTAAGCGAGACCTTGGTATCCTTATCGATCATCGTAGAACACCCTGAAAGCAGCAGCGCCATCAGGACCGCCCACTGCATGCGCCCCTTCATCATTCCCCCAATCCGCACCATCGTTTATCGTGTCCGCAGGAATATCGCTGACACGCGCTTGAGCGCCGCCTGTTTTTTTTCAAAGCGGCTCAGCATTGCATTAGTATACGCAAGGCCAAGCGCGGGAGCAACGAAACTCTGCAAAATCTATGGCAGCCGGCGCAGCATTCTCAACAAACACAGCTCTACAGCGAAGCGCCGTTTAGGTGTATAATATCCCGAATTAGCAGGCAACGCGCAAATCTTATTCATGAGGTGCACCATGGAACCAAGCCCAACAGATACTATTCCCCAACAGCTTTCCGACTACATCCGGCTCAAGCTCAGCTACATGGGCTTTGAGGTGTCGCAGGCATCGGACGGCTCAGAGCTTTTAAAATTAGCCGATCCCCTTTTTCGCAGCCATCGTGAACGAAGCCGCTTCGCCGATCACGCGCTCTGTCCGGCTGACCAGCGCATACAGGATTACTTGGATGATATTTTAAGCGGCGTTGCCGGATTATCCCGCGCCGAGACGCGTCTGCCGGTGAGCCCCTTCATCCTAGACCGTCCCGGCATGGCGAGACTCATGTCGCTGCCGATGAGCGGCAACGAATTCCACTCGGCCATCATCGATTCATATAGGGTCTGGCAGGGCGTTCTTCACAACCCCCGCAACGACCGCCGCACGACTCAGGGAGTGTTTCATGTGGCAGAAAACGGCCTTCCTATCCCCGACGACAAAAAGGCGGTGCCCATGCCGGTGTTTGGCCGCCTCCTGGCTAACGCGTTCCGCCCCCCAAAAGAGCTGCTGCGGCTGCCGTTCACTTCTCAGGAGTCCAGACCCGCCGAGCTTTTCGTCTCACTCTTGCTGCGGCCCGTCATCTGCCCGAACGTGCCGGGATTCATCAGCGAAAAATCGATGGAGATCCGTTTTTTTGTTCCTGGAAACCTCGTCTCGAACCTGGACTTCGTCGAGACCATCTTCGGCAATGCCGGAGACCCCTACATTCCCGAACACGACGCCGGCCGCGATATCGAGCACTGGTCGGGCCACACGGGCTGCGTGATCCTCGCGCCGCACCTCACGACGCTGCGCAAGAAAGACCTGGGGCTACCCTCTTACGATCAGGCGACCGAACGGCAAAGGCGCGACGGCATGTGCTGGAAGGATCCCTCCGAGCTCTATAATGACGGTGGCGCGTTCAAGATCACATCCCGCGATTCGCGCGGCGTGATCGTGACAGTGATCGCGGACAATTACTTCGGCTACTGTAAGAAGGAGATCAAGACGCAGATCAGCTACGCCGCCAACCTCTACGGCCTGTGCGAAGAGGAGCATTCGGGCGGGGCGCTCGCGTACGCGGCGTATGATCTCGGCGAAGAATTCACGCTCGAGCAGCACATGTCCCGCAGCCACAACACGATGGCCGATGCGCTCAAAGTCTATGGCAGCCGCGTGGATGTAATGCCCGAAGGCCATGCGGTCGATCGCGTGCATCGGGACGTCATTCTGGTGCCGGAGGACGCGCGCTTCAATCTGCAAGACCAGTCGATCGCGTGGACACACAGCGGCAGCTCGCGCAAGATCAAGCTGCTGGCTGATCACACCTACCTGCTTCCGTCCGGCTACAAGGTAAGGATCAAGCAGCAGACCGGCGGCTACGCCTGGCATCTCATCGGAACGGTGCCTGAAGGCGTGCTCTGCCATAAGCCGTGCACTGTTTCCGGTGGCGGCAAGTCAGAGATCTCGAAGTCCATAGTAGACGCCATGATACAGGGACCCGTATTCGTCGCCGATTTCACCAAGGACATGGACGCAGTAGAGGCTCTTCTCAAGCGCAGCTATTCGGGACGGTTCAAACCCGAGCACGCGCCCGGGACAAGCAAACCCAGCAGGCCGGTTCTTTCGGGTGAACGCTCGCTCGGGTCGGTCATCAAGCTTTTTACGGTATCAGAAGAACATACGGACGAATACAACGCCTGGCTTCAATCGATCCCGGACTATATCAAGGAGATCTTGTTTTGCGTGAAGCGGTTCTACCGGGCCGATTGGGGCGAAGACTGGCGCAGCCGCTTTTCGGTCGACCTCGTCAACGGATATCCCGGACACGAGCTCAAATTCAAGAACCGAAAGCTTATCGCCAACTACCTGCGGGTCGGACGTGAAAAAGACGGATCTTGGCGTATTTTTCGCGTGCGCACGGATTATTCCGCCGCCGCCAAGATCCAGGCAGCCGACGATATCACCGCCTCGGTCACGGTCCCCAGCTCGGCGCTCGAACATCTGAATTCCGACACGACAAACCCCAGCGTAAAGATCATCCACAATTGCGAAAAGTACCTTTTTCAAAGACCGGACGATGCGGTCTACCGCGGTTTCGACAAACAGGCTGAGACGGATCTGGCGACACCGGGGACGTTCATCTCCAACTTCGAGCCGCTCACGATCTCAACGACCCGCGACATCGTACAGGAAGTCGTAAAATTCGACCAGTTCACCGAACCGATGAAGCGGCTGCTGCGCGACTTCACCGCCCACGCAGATCCCGGCCAATTCGTCGTGTCTTCCGCGCACTCCCGCATCGTGGATGGCAAGCCGACCAAAAATCCAAGGTATCTCCAAAAACGCCCGGATCACGTGAACACCCACTCCGTCTATGTCGCAGAGCTGGCGACCCGTCTTCGCCGGTTGGTACCCGCGGATAAACCCGTCTATCAACCGGTCATGGCCGTGCTGCCCGGCCGCCGCAACAATCCGCCTGACAGCAAGGCGGGCATCCCGGCTCTGGCGGTCTACAACCCGATCCACTTCCAGGAGCTGCCGGAGCTTTTCATGGACTTCATCTCGTCGCTGACAGGCAAATCACCCTCCACGACGGGCTTCGGTTCCGAGGGCGCACTCACCAAGGGGCCCTTCAACGCCTTGCCGCCCATCATCGACCTCAACAACGCATTTCTATCCTTCGCGTTGACCGGCTACGACGGATTCTCATCGGCTGCAAGCTACATCGGCCCCAACTACCGGGTAGACCACGACATCTCTCTTTTAGTACCGGAGATCTGGTGCCGCATGCGCGCCGAGGAACAGGATCCGGCGTTTTTGATCCAAAAGGGCTTTTTGGAGCGCGTCGAGGACTTCGATCACAACGGAAAGCGCGTCCAAGCAAGCATCCTCGGCTATCGCGTCACACAGCGATTTGTGAACTCGTTCCTGGGTCGCGTGTTCAACAACCCGAATATCGTATTTACCCGGGAGATGCTTAAACCCGAGCTCCAGGACATCGGCGCCTTTGTTGAAGGGATCGAGAATATCCTTGCAACGTACGAGAGGGTCTCTCGGCATTACTTCAACGACGGTTCGATCGAAGCAGCGTGCCCTCCCCTCAAGGCGCTTTTGCATATCATGGCGCATGGCCGCTTCGAGTCTAAACCCATCACTCATCCGGATATCCGGCGCATGTTCGAGCGTGACGAGGTTCTTCATAGCGCCTGGTACCGCGAGCGCCTGGATACCAAGCAAAGCAACGATCTGAGACTGCACCAGTCTCACACGGAATACCTCACAGAGCTCTTGGAGCGGTCAGTTCGGGTTTCCGACGATGAGCGCGATCTCATCCGCCAACGGCTAAGCCAGGCCAAAGAACAACTGGCCCGCGTCCAGACGCCCGAGTACCGTCAAAGCCTGATTGGCACGATCGGAACCGACCCGCTTCCCTTCCGCCGACGGTCCTAAAAAAAGCCCTCCCCGGCTTTAGAGGCCGGGGAGGGCTTTATCGGATCGAAGAATCAGGAAAAAAAGATGACGAGGATCTGAGCCGACAAGATCCTCAAGACCATGACGAGCGGATAGACCGAGGCGTATGCGACGACCGGCGCATTCGAAGAAGTGATCTGATTGGCAAACGCAAGTGCCGGCGGATCCGTCATGCTGCCGGCCAAAAGACCGCAGAGGGTCAGGTAGTTGGTGCGGTGCTTCAAGCGCATGTAAAATGCGGCCAGCAAAAGCGGTATGAGCGTGACGAGCACTCCCCCGGCAAACCACAGCGTGCCCTGCCCGCTCATGAAGATCTCGACAAACTTCCCTCCCGATTTGAGGCCCACGCATGCCAGGAATATGGCGATCCCGACTTCGCGTAGCATGAAATTGGCGCTCGAGGGCATATACCAAATAAGAGGTCCGACGCGCCCGATGCGGCTGAGCAGAATAGCGACGACAAGCGGCCCGCCCGCAAGCCCCAGCTTGACGGGCGCCGGTATGCCGGGGATATGGATCGGCCACGATCCGAGAATGACTCCGATGCCGATGCCGATAAAAATAGGGATCAGGTCGGGGTGCGCCAATTCTTTGACCGAATTACCTACCTGGCTTGCAAATTTACTGGTAGCCTCCTCCGAACCCACGACCAGCAGGACGTCGGACAGCTCCAGCCTCGTTTCGGGAGTCGCTGCGAGCTCAAACTCATTTCGAATGATACGCGTGATCGTGACGCCATAATGATAGGAGTTGAGCTCCGCTACCGTTTTTCCGAATATAGCCCGCTTGGTCACAATGACACGGCTCGTCGCCAGCCGGCCGCGGGCCTCGCGCTGCTCGATCTTGGTGACGCTGCCGACCACGAGACGAAGCGCCTCCAAGCTCTCGCGCGGCCCTACCGCGCGCAAAAGATCGCCTATCCTGATGGTCATGCTTGGCAAGGCGACACGCAGATGGCCGTCATGCAGGATCCTGGAGATCACAAGCCCCTTAGTGGAAGGGATGTCGCTTATGCGCACGCCGTCGAGATTTGGATTTTCGACCTTCAGATCCGTGGTCTCGATCGCCGCGATCGAAGCGCGGTCGAGCTTAGTATACTCGTGCGCCGCTTTCTCTGGGTCGACACGGAAGATCCTTCTGACCAGGACCATGGTCAGAATGATGCCAAGGATGCCGAAGGGGTAGCATACCGCATACCCCATGCCGGTAAGCGCAGTCTGAGCTTCTTGTCCATGCAGGTCCCGCAGCGCCTGCTGTGCGGCGGCCAAGCTCGGAGTGTTGGTCGTCGCGCCGGAGAGTATGCCGACCGCAGCCTCGATCGGAATGCGGAGGATCTTGCTCATCGAAACCGCGACGGCTGCCCCGCAGAACACGCTAAAAGCGGCTGCGCCGTTCAGCTTCAAGCCGTCTTTTTTGAAACCGGCAAAAAATCCGGGCCCCACCTGAACACCGATCGTATAGACGAAAAGGATGAGGCCGAACTCGCGCATGAACTCCAATATCTCGCCGTCGATCGTCAGCCCAAAATGACCGAAGAGAAGCCCGGTAAAGAGCACTCCTGCCACACCCAGCTTGAACGCTATCAAACGCACGCTGCCGATCCAAAAACCCAAAGCGATGCATAAGGACAGGACGAGAACCATCCAGGCGGAGCTTGCGGGGTTAAGGAGATCGGTGAGAGGGTTCATGATGTTCTCAGATTCTACGCCTCGATTATATCAGGAGTAACGTGCTTGATCTGATTATTATACGATTTGGGAAGGGTTACGACAAACACTCTTTGTAATATTATCTTGAGGTCGCGCAGCGATTCGATATCTCCCTCAGCATGCCCGAGAATATGAGCTGATGCACGGGCCACACGGCATACCAATAAGCCAGTCCCCATAAGCCCACCGGGTCATACATGGCGGTCTGCGTGATGCGGCATCCCCCCGCGTTGGGGTCGACCTCAAAAATGAGCCACGCTCTTCCGGGCATCCTCATCTCGGCGGACAGGCGCAGCGATCTTCCGGGCTCAATTTTTTCAACTCTCCAGCAATCGACCACATCTCCGGCGATCAGCTTTTCAGGGTCTCTCCGCCCCCGCCTCATCCCCACTCCCCCGATCAAGAGATCAATGAATCCCCTGAGCCGCCACAGCCAGTCCGCAAAATACCAGCCGTTCCTTCCGCCGATACGCTGGATGACAGCAAACGCTTTATCGCAATCAGCCGCAACATCCCGGGAGCGCGAATCGATCAACCGATTGCCGAATCTCGTTCCGCCCCAGCTTTTTCTCACAGACAGCGAATAGGCGTCCGACCACCTCGTCTCCGCAAATTCCCGGTCTTCGTTGTTCAGCGCCCGCCTGATCGCCTCCCGGATGGGCATGGGCCTCACGGCGAAGGTTCGAAGCGCGCTATCATCGTGAACGGTTGTTTCGTGACGGATGCTCTCGACCAATTTTCTTCCGACCCGCGCATAAAGAGGCGTGATGAGGCCAAGCCAAAGGCTGGAGAGTCCCGGCGATAAAACGGGTACAGGGATGATGAGACGCTTCAATCCCTTTTGGCGGCCGTACTCTCTCATAAGATCAAGATAGGACATTTTTTCAGGTCCGCCTATCTCAAAAACACGGCTCTCCGCAATCGGCAGGCGGGCTGCCTCAAGGAGGTATTGCACGACGTCCTCGATCGATATCGGCTGAGCAAGGACATTCACCCACTTGGGAGTGGTCATGACCGGAAGCCGCTCCATCAATGAGCGGATCATCTCAAACGAGAGGCTCCCCGAACCCACGATGATCGACGCCTGAAATTCAAGGACTGGAACGCCGGACGATCGCAGGATCTCTCCCACCTGCTGGCGGCTTTTAAGGTGTGCTGATAGCTCGCTCCCATGGCTCAGTCCACCCAAGTAGACGATCTTCTTGACTCCGGCCATTTTGGCGGCGCGCGAGAAATTCATTGCCGAGCGCCTCTCCTCTTCCTCAAAAACACCCTTCGTGCCCATGGAGTGCACGAGATAGAAGGCGGTGTCGATTCCGGCCATCGCCTTCAAGAGAGACGCTTCGTCCAAAAGATCCCCCGCGACGACCTCAGTCGCCTGGCCGATCTTTTCCTTCAAGTGTTCGGGCCGCCTTGCCAGGCACCGCACAGCATAGCCCTGAGATTCCAGCATTTTTAAAAGACGGCCGCCGACATAGCCGGTTGCGCCGGTAAGAAGGATCTTCATTTATGCTTTCCTAGTAGGTCGTTTCTGAGTTTTAGGCTAATAGGATTCTCTGACAACCAAATACCAAAATAGGCAGAGGCAAAGTCTGCACCGTCGATCTCCGCCCGCAAAATACCATTATGATAAAAAGATGTCCTGCTTCCAGAATAGGAAAGCTCGCAAATATCCCCCTTCTTAATGTCCGCGTAACGCTCATGCAGCCGGCCTATGCTTTCCTTTAGGGCCAAAGAAGCCGAAGGCAGCCTATTTCTTATATTTTTTTCTGCAGCGTCAATAAGCGCTCTTCTTGGAATATCGCGAAGATAGCGGATCACTAGGCGCTTGGGCACGTCGGCCAGAACTAGTCTCGGGTCGTAGACTTTAGGATCCAGATAGAACCTGGCTGTATACAGCTTGAACCCTAGATATCTAAAAGTCCCCTCGCCCAAAAATTTAAGCGCGTTAGGACTCTGACTTGCCATTCGCTGGGTTGGGGCAGCGCGAAGAAACTGTTCTCCTGCGCCAGAAGTAGCAGCTGTCATAAATAAGCCCGCAAAAAGAAGGCATGCAAGGCGCTTGCGGCGGATCATGAAAGAGCGCCGCCCGGCAGAGCCGGAGATCTTGTGCCGGCATAACCCAACGCCGACAAAACAATTTCACTCGAAATACTGCCTTCGCGGCCTCGAAAAAGCCCCTTAACCACAGCCCGGGCATAGACGGTGCCGTCATTCTCGAATACTTGCTCTATGAAGAAACGCTTCTCATCCCACCCCACGATCCTTGTGCGCATATGAAATTTTTCCATCAAACCCAGCGGCTTCTTATAGTCTATGGAAACCTGGGAGACCAATGGGTTCCAGCCGTGTTTTCGAGACAACTTCCAGAGACCTGTTCGGATCATCATGTCCACCCGCCCCAAATCCATCAGCGTCAGATAGCGCCCATTGTTCACATGACCATAAATATCCAGGTCGTTAGGCAGGACTCTTAAATGCAGGACGGACTCCTCCAGAACCCCGATCGGTTTTTTAAAAAATGCCGCCGAAAAAATTCCTGCAAGCCGAAAGATTAGGCTCATAGAGTATGATTATTAGGCCGCGTGAAAACTGCCTGCACGACGCTGATATTCCTCATCATAAAAGCCGCCTCGCAATAAGAAAAGTAGTAGTTCCACTTCCTTATAAATGCCTGATCAAATCCAAGAGATTTGACGGAATCAGAAGCCTTTCCAAAATTGCGTCTCCATGTATTCAGGGTGCGCGCATAGTGAGGGGTCATGTCTTGATAATCGAGCAGACCCAAGTCCCCTGTCCTTCTGATCGCCCTGAGCACCACCTCAAACGAAGGGATGAAGCCTCCCGGGAAAATATGTTTCTGGATCCAGTCCGGTCTTCTTCTGAAGCTTTCATAACGGTGATCGGGGGCGAGTATCATTTGCAGCCCCAGAAGCCCGTCCTTTTTTAGGAGCTTATGGCATTGATCAAAGTAAGAGCCCAAATGATCATGCCCGACCGCTTCTATCATCTCAATAGAAGCTATTTTGTCGAACTGACCCTTGACGTGCCTGTAATCAATGAGTTTGGCCTCGGCGCTTCCCGTGATCCCAGCCCTGCCGAATCGTTCGCTGGCGTAAGCATGCTGCTCTTTTGAGATAGTGATCGTGGTTACTTTACAGCGATGATGCTTGACGGCATGAAGAGCAAACCCTCCCCATCCGCTGCCTATCTCAAGAACCCGATCACCCGGGCTCAGGCGGAGCTTGCGGCATAGCTCAGCGTATTTTTTTTCCTGTGCTTCCTCCAAGCTCTCATTTCCCGCTGAAAAATAGGCGCTCGAATAAGTCATGCCCGGATCCAGGAACAGCCCAAAGAAATCATTCCCAAGATCATAGTGCGCTGATATGTTTTTTTTGCTGTTGGAGATCGTGTTCGATCTGAACGAATGCCTGAGATTGTTCAGAAAACCCATGAAATTGACAGCGATCTTCTTTTTACGTGAATCCATCATCGTCGGATGATTTTCGACGTTCAATATCATCCACGAAATCACACCCGTTATATCCTCGGTATCCCAATCTCCATCTACAAAAGCCTCTCCAAAACCCACATCACCGTAATGGACACACTTGGAGAAAAAATCGTCATGCAGGATCCGAGCACATACCTCCTCGGACTTGGGGCCCGCTCCAAAGATCGATTCTTGGCCATCCGGAAGAATGAGGCGCAATCTACCCTCCGTCATTCTCGAAAGCAGTTTAAGAATAAGGCCGCGGTAAAGTTTATTTTTTGACGCGTGCACGGGTCAATCCCCTCTGAAGGTCCATCAGCTCTTCTTTCCTATGATGAGGCACGCCCAAAAGCCACAATCTAAAAGCGTGCCAATGGATCATGGCAATAACCTGAAAAGTCACAACCGGATAGCGCAAAGCCAAGCGAAGGAGGTTTTTATCCGTGAATGCCTTGCGTTCACCGGTCATTGTTGAAACGAAAAACTTATTACCCTCGCGCCAATCATCCACCCTTACCGTCAAGCGCTCCCCCGGGACTCGGACATTAAAATCAAGCTCGGCATCCAGAGGGATAAAGGGAGAGATGTAGTAGTGCTTGGGCTGGCGATCTATGAACGCCTCCCCGCTGAGCTTATCTTTACCCAAAAAAAATGGCTTCTGCTCCCCGAAAGTATTTCCGACCTCCGCCACCAGCATGCTGGGGTCACCCTTACCATCAAACCCAAAGAACATCGATACAGGATTAAACACATAACCCAGTACGCGCGCATGCGTCAGAACACGCACCTTCTTAGGCGGCTCTAAGA
>CAZJAX010000056.1:0-11888 GCA_964543965.1 uncultured Planctomycetia bacterium | reverse complement strand
CGACCGGCCGGGCCTCGCGGTTGTCACGGGCGTGAACCTCGCGGCGCTGCTCTTGATCCTTGGGATAGGCGTCCCGCTCGGTGTGCTGGGAGCCGTGAAGCGCGGGGGAAGGGCTGACCGGTTTCTGACGGTGCTTGTCTTTGCCGGGTTCTCGGTGCCGACGTTTTGGCTCTGCCTGCTGCTGATGTCATTTTTCAGCGTGCGGCTCGGATGGTTTCCGGTGTCGGGACTGCATTCGATATTTTATGAGGAGCTTTCGCTATTTGAGAAGATCGCGGATGTCTGCCGGCATTTGGCGCTTCCGATGGCTGCGGCGTCGTTCACCGGCATCGCAGGCATCTCCCGTTATGTCCGCTCATCCATGATCGAGACGCTGGATAAGCCGTACATCCGCACCGCGCGCGCTAAGGGCCTTCCCGAAAATCGCGTCATTTACGGCCACGCGCTGCCCAACGCGCTCTTACCTGTGATCACGGTGCTAGGCCTCTCAGTGCCGGGGCTTTTGGGCGGCAGCGTGATCTTCGAGACGATCTTTTCCATCCCCGGGATGGGGCGGCTTTTTTTCAATTCGGTTTTCACCCGGGATTATCCGGTGATCATGGGCATCCTCGTTCTCGGCGCCTGCCTGACGCTTCTCGGCAACTTTATCGCCGACATCTGCTACGCCTGGGCCGATCCTCGCATCCGCGCCGAGGTCAGATCGTGAAAGCGGCCGCCGCGTGGATATTTTTCGTGCTGCTCGCCGCGCTGGCAGCGCCTTTTTTTCTTATCGAGCAAGCGCAGGTCATCGACGTCGCCCGGGCGCTCGAAGCGCCGTCGTTGCGCCACTGGATGGGCACCGATACGCTAGGACGCGATCTTTTTTTCCGCGTTCTTTGCGGCACTCGAGTGTCCGTAGGGATAGGGTTTGCAGCCGTCCTGATCTCGACTCTGGTCGGTCTGGCTGTCGGCGCTGCTGCCGGATACTTCGGCGGGTTGACGGACCGCGCGCTCATGGGGCTCACGGACGTCATGCTTTGCTTCCCCGTATTTTTTCTCATTCTTGCCGTGATCGCTATCCTGGGGCCGGGCGTGGCGCCTATCGTCGTCATCATCGGAATGACGGGGTGGATGGGGACGGCGCGCCTTGTGCGTGCGGAAGTTCTGAGCCTTAAGCACCGCGAGTTCGTGCTCGCCGCCCGCGCCTTCGGCGCGCCGGACAGCCGCATTATTTTTAAGCACCTGATCCCGAATGCTGTCGGCCCTGCCATCGTGCATGCGGTCCTAGGCGTATCGGCCGCCATCCTTCTTGAGACGGGTTTAAGCTTTCTGGGGATCGGTGTCCAGCCGCCGCTGCCGAGCTGGGGCAATATCCTGATGGACGGCAAGGCCGCTCTCGGCGTCGCCTGGTGGATGACTCTTTTTCCCGGATCGATGATATTTTTGACAGTGCTGTCGGTCAATTTTATCGGCGAGCGCGCCGCAGAAAGAATAAGGGGGGAGCGATGAGCGCTGTCCTGGAGATCATAAACCTCAAGGCCTCATTTAAGGACGCGCATGCTCCGGGAAAAACCATCGAAGCTGTGAAAGGTGTGAGTCTGGCGATCGAAGAGGGCCGTTTTACGTCCATCGTCGGAGAGTCGGGCTCCGGAAAAAGCGTCACGACGCTTTCTTTGACAAGGCTTGTCCCGTCAGCGCGGCTTTCCGGAAAAGTCTTATGGCGCGGCCGCGACCTTTTGGCGTGCGGGGAAAGGGAGCTGCTGGACATACGGGGACGGGAGATCGCCTATGTTTTTCAGGACCCGTCTTCTTCGCTCAATCCCGTATTGCGCGTCGGATCCCAGATCGCCGAAGCGTACCGCGCGCATGCCGGCGCGGAGCCCCACGCCGCCAAAAAACGCGCTTTGGATCTGCTGCGCGCTGCACAGATGGACGCCCCCCGCGTGTATCAGAGTTATCCGCATGAGCTTTCCGGCGGGATGCGCCAACGCGCGATGATCGCGATGGCTTTGATCGCCGATCCCAGGCTCCTCATCGCCGACGAGCCTACGACAGCGCTGGATGCAGATGCAGAGGCTGAAATCCTGGATCTTTTGGTGAAGATTCAGAAAGAGAGGAAGTTCACGGTTTTGTTCATCACGCACGACATGTCTCACGCTGCCCGATATTCGGACCGGATCCACGTGATGAAGGCGGGGCTTCTCGAGGAGACACTTGAAAATCAATCCGGACGCTTCGTCCCGCAGGGCGGTTATGCGAAAAAACTTTTCGCCGCCGGTTTTTGGGACGTGCCGCCGAAAACAATTCTGGAGATCTGATGCTGATCGAAGCGCGCAGCCTGACCAAATATTTTAAAAAAGACCGCGTAAAAGCCGTTGACGGCGTGTCGCTGGCTCTTGCCGAAGGAAAGACGCTCGGCATTATCGGAGCCTCCGGCTCTGGCAAGTCGACGCTGCTCAAGCTTCTTGTCCGCCTGTCGCCCGCCGACGGCGGAGAGATCTATTTTGAGGGTCAGCGAGTCGACCGTTTGCCGGAGCGCCGCTTGAAGGATTTCCGCAAAAAAGTTCAGATCATTTTTCAAAATCCCGCAGGATCGCTCGATCCGCGCATGAAAGTGGAAAGCATTTTATCCGAGCCTTACCGGATCTCCGGCAAAAAAGGAAAGGATGAGGTGCGGGCTCGTATCCGCGAAAGCCTTGCGGGTGTCGGGCTCTCCGACCGATTCTTGGGGCGCTATCCGCACGAACTCTCGGGGGGTGAATGCCAGCGGGTCGCCATCGCGCGGGCGCTGAGCCTTGAGCCTAAATTACTTCTATGCGACGAGGCTGTGTCGTCGCTTGACGTCGTCACCAAGATCCAGATCCTGAATCTCCTTGTCCGCCTGCAGAAAGAGCGGGGGATCAGCCTGATCTTCGTATCTCATGACGAGCGCGCGGTCCGCCACATGAGCGATGAGGTGCGCGTCATGAAAGAGGGAAAGCTTTCGCCAGAGTCCCTGATTTCCTTGAAATAGCTCTACGGACGGACTATAATAGGCATAGTTATTTTCCTAACCTAATCCGAAATAACCACTTATATGAAAAAACTTCTGACTTTCGTCATGGCCGGCGGCAAGGGTGAGCGTCTCTACCCGCTGACGAAGGACCGCGCCAAGCCTGCAGTGCCGTTCGGCGGCATCTACCGCATCATTGATTTCACGCTGTCCAACTGCATCAACTCAGGGCTGCGCCGCATCCACGTCCTCGTGCAGTACAAGTCGATGTCGCTTTCGCGCCATATCCGGATGGGCTGGAACATTCTCAACGCCGAAGTCGGCGAATACATCGACGTCGTCCCCGCCCAGCAGCGCATCGACGAGCATTGGTATCAGGGTACGGCGGATGCGATCTACCAGAATCTTTACTCGATCGAGATCGAAAATCCAGACCAGGTCCTCATCCTGGCCGGCGACCATGTTTACAAGATGGACTACAAGAAAATGCTCGACTGCCACCGCTCTTCCGGCGCCGCGCTCACGATCGCGGTCGTCCCGATGCCGGTCGAGGAGAGCCCTTATGTCGGCGTCATCCAGACGGACGATAAGGGCGTCGTGATCGGATTTGAAGAAAAACCCAAGAAGCCCAAGACTATTCCCGGAAAACCGGATCAGATCTACGGTTCCATGGGTATCTACGTGTTTGACCGCAAAGTTCTCGAAGAAGAGCTTATCGAAGATGCCAAGAAGGACAGCGCCCACGATTTCGGCAAGAACGTCATCCCTCAGATGATTCAGAAGGGCTCGTGCAAGATCATGTCCTACAATTTTATCGACGAGCAGGCCAAAGAAGCTATGTACTGGCGCGACGTGGGTACGCTCGACGGTTATTATGACGCCAACATCGATCTCGTGAACGTGAGCCCGCAGTTCAACCTCTATGACCGCGACTGGCCTATCCGCACGCACCAGCTGCAGTATCCGCCTGCGAAATTCGTGTTCAACAACCAGCTGACCGGCGGCCGCCGGGGCGAGGCGCTGGACTCCATGATCGCGGACGGCTGCATCGTCTCCGGAGGCTCCGTCCGGCGCTCTATCCTATCGCCGAACGTGCGCGTGAACAGCTACGCCGAAGTCGACAACAGCCTTCTTCTGGAAAGCGTCGAAGTCGGCCGTTATGCCAAGATCCGGAACGCGATCATCGACAAGCACGCCAGGATCATGCCCAACGCCACGATCGGATACGACGAGGAGCTGGACCGCAAACGCTTTCATGTCACGCCCAAAGGTATCGTCGTCGTCGAAAAGGGGGCGGTGGTCGAAGCAGCATGAGTTCCTCCGAAGGCCTGAAGATCGGGCCGTTTTCCCTCAAGTCGCGTCTCATCGTCGGCACCGGCAAATATGCCTCGTTTTCTCAGATGGAGAAGGCTCTCGAGGCTTCCGGCGCTGACATGGTGACCGTTGCGGTGCGCCGCGTCAATCTCGATAGGACCAAAGAGTCTTTGCTTGATTTTGTGGACCCCAAAAAGTATATTCTTCTTCCCAACACGGCCGGCTGCTATACCCGGGACGAGGCGGTGCGCGTGGCTCGTCTGGGACGCGCGGCCGGGCTCTCCAACCTCGTGAAGCTCGAAGTCATCGGCGATGAGCATACGCTGATGCCGGACGTCCTCGGACTTCTCGAAGCTACCGAGATTCTTGTGAAAGAAGGTTTTGTCGTGATGCCTTATACGACCGACGACCCGGTGATGGCCAAGCGCCTCGAAGACGCCGGAGCGGCCTGCGTGATGCCTTTGGCGGCTCCTATCGGATCGGGGCAGGGCATCCAGAACAAGCTCAATATCAAGCTTCTGATGGAGAAGGTGAAAGTACCCGTGATCGTCGATGCGGGCGTGGGCACGGCTTCGGACGCGGCGATAGCGATGGAGCTGGGCGTCGACGGAGTCCTGATGAATACGGCGATCGCCGGGGCCAAAGACCCGGTGAAGATGGCTGAAGCGATGAAGCTGGCCGTCTGTGCGGGACGCCTGGCCTACGAAGCGGGCCGCATGGAAAAAAAACTGCACGCCAACGCCTCCAGCCCCATGGCGGGACGCGTGACAGCCAACGCGATCGAATAATTTTTTTTGCAAACAAACGACAACCCTTATAGAAAGTGGTAATTCCATGAAAAAAAAGAATACCTCCAGAAATTACAAGATTGCCGTTCTCGGCGGAGACGGCACAGGACCCGAGGTCGTCAAAGAAGCGCTGAAAGTCCTCGCGGCCTCGTCCAAACGCAACGGCTATAAGCTCGACCTTACGACGCTGGACTACGGCGGCGAGCGATATCTTAAGACCGGCAAGGTGCTCACCGATAAGGAGATGGCCGGCATGAAAAAATTCGACGCCATCCTGCTGGGCGCCGTCGGTCATCCTGACGTGAAGCCCGGCATCATCGAAAAGGGGCTGCTCCTCAAGACGCGCTTCGGCCTCGAGCAGTACATCAACCTGCGCCCGGTGAAGCTCTATCCCGGCGTCTGGACTCCTCTGAAGGACAAGGGCCCCGAGGACATCGATTTCGTGGTCGTCCGAGAGAACAATGAAGGGCTCTATGTCGGCGAAGGCAGCTTTAAGAACAAGGGTAAAAAGAACGAGATTGCGACCCAAGTCTCTCGCAACAGCCGCAAAGGCGTCGAGCGCTGCATCCGCTATGCGTTCGAGCTCACGCGCAAGCGCAACAAGAAAAAAAAGCTCACGCTCTGCGGCAAGACCAACGTGCTGACTTATGCTTGGGATCTTTGGTGGAGAGTGTTTCAGGAAGTCGCCAAGGAATATCCGGATATCACCGCAGACTACGCGCACGTCGATGCGACCTGCATGTGGATGGTCAAGAACCCCGAGTGGTTTGATGTCATCGTGACCGACAACATGTTCGGCGATATCATCACGGATCTTGGCGCCATGATCCAGGGCGGTATGGGCATCGCAGCGGGCGGCAATATCAACCCCGAGGGCGTGTCGATGTTCGAGCCTATCGGCGGCTCGGCTCCCAAGTACACGGGCAAGAATGTCATCAATCCTCTGGCGGCCATCTGCGCCGGCGCGATGATGATGGACTCGCTCGGCGAATCCAAAGCCGCGCAGGAGATCGAAAAGGCAGTCATGAGCGTCACGGCTACTAAGCTTAAATCTCTGTCTGCCGGCAAGATGGGCTACGGAACCACGCAAGTGGGCGACCTGGTCGTCGAAGCTTTGGGGAAAAACTAGCTCATGAAAAAGAAATCTCATTATAATGTCGCGATCATGGGCGCCACCGGCGCCGTGGGCGAGGAGATGCTTCAGATCCTCGAAGAAAGGAAATTCCCTGTTGCCGAGCTGAAGCTTCTGGCGTCCGCGCGTTCTGCGGGCCGAAAATACAAATATCACGGCAAAACATACAAGGTCGAAGAACTGACGGAAAATTCTTTCGAAGGCGTCGACCTTGTTCTTGCCAGCGCCGGCGGTTCTATCTCTAAAAAATACAACCCTTACGCGGTGAAAGCGGGAGCGGTCGTCGTGGACAATACGAGCGCTTATCGCATGGATCCCAAGGTGCCGCTCGTGGTGCCCGAGATCAATCCGCAGGACATCAAGAAGCATCAAGGCATCATTGCCAACCCCAATTGCTCTACCATCATCATGCTCGTGCCTGTGCACGCCATACACAAGCACAACCGCGTAAAAAAAGCCGTCATCTCGACCTACCAGGCGGCCTCCGGGGCCGGCGCGAAGGCGATGAAGGAGCTTGAGGATCAGGCGCGGGACATCCTTTCCGGAAAACCGGCGAAGAAGGAAATATTCCCGCACCAGATCGCGTTCAACCTCTTCTCTCACAACAGCGCCGTCAAGGACGAGGGCTACAATGAAGAAGAGATCAAGATGACCAAAGAGACGCACAAGATCCTGCACGACAAAAAGATCAAAGTTACGGCCACTTGCGTACGTGTGCCTGTCTACCGCGCGCATTCCGAGTCGATCTATCTTGAGCTTGCAAACAAACCCGACATCGAGAAGATCCGTCAGGTCATCCGCAAGGCTCCCGGCGTCAAGCTTGTCGATGACCGCGAGAAGAACTATTTCCCGATGCCCATCGAGGCCTCCGGCAAGGACGACGTGCTCGTCGGCCGCATCCGCATCGATGCCTCAACGCCCAAGGGCCTCTGGCTCTTCGTGGCGGGCGACCAGATCCGCAAGGGCGCCGCGCTCAACGCGGTCCAGATCGCCGAGATCCTTATCGGCGCTCCCCGGTCCTAGCACCGGACCGTGCGCAAGAAGACGCTTCGCACGGTCAGGCTCAGGATCGGTTTTGACGGCACCCGGTATGAAGGCTGGCAGAGCCAGAACCACGGCAATACGATCCAGCAGATCTTCGAAAAAAACCTCTCTCGGATATTTTCCGGCGAAAAGATCGATCTGATCGGCAGCTCGCGCACTGACAGCGGAGTCCATGCCAAGGGTTTCGTTGCGCATTTCCTGACGAAGGGCGCTCTTCCCGACGACAAGATCAAAGACGCGCTCAATTTTCACCTTCCCCGCGACATCATCGTGTACGAAGCGCTGACGGTCAAGTCCGGGTTCCACGCGCGCTATGATGCAAAAGCCAAGATCTACCGCTACGACGTCTGGAACGACCGCACGCGTCCTTTGTTTGAGGCGCCTTACGTGTTTTGGTACCCCGGTACGGTCGATCTGGCGAGGATGCGAAAAGCCGCCCGCTGTCTTGTCGGCAAGCATGACTTCCGCGCGTTCAAGGACAGCGGAGACGATAAAAAGAATACGGTGCGCACGGTCAAAAGCCTGAGAATCGCCAAAAAGGGAAGTCTTTTGAGTATCACGGTCGAAGGCGACGGATTTTTGACTCACATGGTACGCGTGATTGCTGGTACTCTATTGGAAGTGGGTAGGGGGAAGATCCGGGCTGAAGACGTCGCTGATATCTTGCGTTCCCGCGACCGAAAAAAAGCCGGCCCGACCGCAAAAGCTCTGGGACTGACACTCGTGGAGGTAATCTATTAAATGAACCGCAAAGCTGTCATCTGGCTCGTCATCCTCGCTGCGTTCGCGATCCTGTTCGTCCGGTACTACAACCGCGGCCCTGCGCGCAACTACTCCGATTTCCGTGTCTACCATACGACTGCCGTCCGATTCGTCCAGGGTGCCGATATTTACGATACCTCGGATACGAGCGTCACGCCGTTCAAGTATTCCCCGATGTTCGCGCTTCTGATCAGCCCGCTGGCGTTTCTGCCGATCCATGGGGCGAGCCTGGTGTTTTTCACGATGAATTTCGTCCTGCTCCTTTTTCTGGGTATCCACTCGAGGCGCCTCATCATGGGGAAAAACGTACACAGCCGCCATGAGCTCATCCTTTATATCGTGCCCGCTATCTTCATTTTCCGATTCGCGCTCCTGGTGCTGGACTCAGGCCAGGTGAACCTGCTCATCCTGAGCCTGGCGCTGGCCGGCATCTATCTCATAGAGGAAAAGGGCGGTATCCGGGGAGGCGCTCTCCTGGGGCTGTCGGTCATGATCAAATATGTGACGTTCATATTCCTTCCGTATCTGATCCTGAGAAAGAAATGGAAGGCCGTATTTTCCATGCTGGCTTCCATCGCCGTTTACAGCGTGCTGCCGGTGCTGGCATGCGGCGTCGAGCGGACCTGGCAGTACACGGCCAAGTGGATGCCGTTCATCACCCAGACATCGCTTGACCGCGGCTCCTGGGTCGATTACAAGAACCAGTCGATCTATTCGTTCATCACGCGCTACATTATGATCGATTCGCCTTACCGCGATATCTTCAACTCGATACAGCTTTTCAATTTTCAGCAAGCGCTTCTTATCGCTATCGGCTTATCCGTCATCCTGTATGCGATCGCGCTTCTTTCCGGCATCGGGAAGGGGGCGACGCCGGTCATGACATACGCGGCGCTGTTTGCGGGCATCTCGCTCTTCAACCCCAATTGCTGGCCTTTCAATTTCGTGTCACTTTTCTTTCCGGTCATGGCGCTGACATATGCGTGCCTCTGGGAGGAGTTTTCCGACTGGTGGACGATCGGCCTGTGTGCGGCGTCGTTTATCATGCTCAACATAGGCAGCCTGGTTCCCAACGAAAATTTCAAATACATGACCGAGGTGCTCTTTTTCCAGATGAGCGGCTGTCTTCTCATGTACCTGGCCGCGGTCCGGCTGAATCTGCTGCGGGGCAAGAGAGTATTTGAGTAAGAAGATCTTTCTTCCCGCCGCATTCGTCCTCGTGTTCGCGGCGTTTCTCGCCGCGGGCGCTTCTCTTTCACGCGACAGCGATGACGAGACCATTTACACGGCGCTGGCGGCCAAGATCAGCTCGCACGGCCTCTACGGGTACAGCCTGCGAGGCGTTTCCATCGAGCCTGCCGGATCTTTCTGGAAGATCGAGAGCCGGGAAGACGGCAACCTCCTTAGGCTGCTGACCTCGACCGGCGCCGCCTATTACGACGTCCCGTTCTATTTCAATCCGCCGCTATTTCCCATGGCGCTGGCTGCCTCTCATTCGATCTGGAACTCAGCTACGCATTTTCTGCTGCTCAAAAAAGACGCCGCGCCCGGCTTCCGCTACGAGCAGATCTACTCGGCTTTTCCGGGGGCGCTTTCCGCCGCATTTTTTTTGATGGGAGTTTTCCGGCTGGGCCGGAGATATTTTGGACGCCGCGCAGGTTTGCTGGCGGTGCTGTTCTGCGCGGTCAGCCCGGTCTTTCTCGTGGCATCGTTCAAGGTGTGGTCGGATCTTATGGCGGCGGCGCTTATTTTGTGGAGCTACTTATTCTATCGGCAAGGGGAGGGCGATCCCGCGGAGACCCTCGTCTCCGGAGGCTTGTTCGGTCTGGCCGTACTGACGCGCACAAGCTCGCTTTTCGCCCTGCCTCTTTTTCTCATCGCCCGCCCCCGGGCAGCCGGTCTTTGGAGCGTGCCCGCGCTCATTTTGGTCTGTCCGTGGTTTATTGCGGTCACCAAGGTTTACGGTAACCCGCTTTATTTTCCTGAGGCGGCCGCCGCCAAAGACTCTCTGGCTTGGCTTCAGTCGATCTCAAAGCCCTGGTATTTTTATTTGGCGGACTTGATCTATCTTTCCCCCTATTTCCTGGCGGGTCTTTTGGCCCTCCGCCGCGGAACGTGGCGTTTTCATTTATGGATCGCGCTTTTTCTTTTGCCTCTTTCAGCTCTGCTTTTTACATCCAAGCCGCTGGGCGTCGAGGACCGCTATCTTTTGCCCTGCTATCCCGCCCTGGCGGTGCTGACCGCCGGCATCGTGATGGACTTAAAAAAGCCTTACTCGAAGCTTGCGGCTGTTTTTTGGGCCGCGGCCTGCCTATGGTCGCTCCGGCTCGGCGCTCTCCTCGTGTTGTCGCGCGAAAGCTTGCGGCTGGTTGCCTGGTAGGGGAAATGTAGTACAATGGACAAAACATCCCGGAGGATTTCATGAAAAAAATTGTTTTTAAGGTCGTCGGCGGCCTGCTATTGGCGGTCGTGCTGCTTTTTCTCGGCAGGAATATGATCATCCAGATGGGTGTCCAAAAGGCGTTTAAAGCAGCGACGGGCATGCGTCTGAGTCTGGGCGCCTTTCATTCCGACATGGCTCTCAGATCGTTCGGGATCAAGGATATGAAGCTCTACAACCCCTCCGGCTATACGGAAAAGATCATGCTGGAGATGCCCGAGCTCTTCGTGGCGCTCATTCCCAGCTCTCTGTTTTCCGGCAAGCCGCACCTGACCGAGATCCGTCTGCATGTCGCCAAGCTCGTCATCGAGCGTAACAAAGACGGCAAGCTCAACCTCAAAGAGCTCCAGCCCGCCGGATCCAAGAAGAAAGGGGAGTCCAAACCTGCGCAAGTCCGCATCGACCTCCTGAAGCTCAAGATCGACAAAGTCGTCTACAAAGACGCCAGCGGCACCCGAGAATTTGACCTCAACATCGACGAGACCTACCGCAACATCGATGACGTCCGTGCCTTGACTCCGATCATCATCCAAAACGCCCTGCGCAACCAGGCTCTGAAAGCCCTGGCCAATTTCAGCGTAGGGGATCTCATGCAAGGCTTCGCCGACTCCGGCATCAACGTCGCGGATTTCGGCCTAGACAAGGTTTCCGGCGCCCTCGAGTCAGGCGTGACTCAGACCGCTTCAAAAGTCCTGGGCAGCGTCACCGAGGGTCTCGGTTCTCTGTTCGGGTCCACACAGAAATAACCCTATTCCAGATCTCTTGCGACGGGCAGGCGTTTTTATTTTGAAATATAATCAAATTTATATTGACTATAATTAAATTATGGAGTAGTTTTGATCCAGGGCGCATTCAGAGTTTTTCGCCGGAATAATCCAAGCAAAAGCCCTGATTTATGTTTATTCAAATCTGTATTACCGTTTTTAAGCGTTATTATGTATAAGCTAAAATTCAGCTTATTATTTCTGATTTCCCATTGACACACCAACATCGATAATGTAGCTTTACAGACACTGTGCCCGACTTTATAAAGGTTTTAAAAAAACGGGGGACTGATGCACCATAAGCCATTCCTGAAGACTATCTCCGCGATCCTCGTAGTCACCTTTTCATGGTCCAACCTCCTTTTCGCGGCCGATCCCCGCCAGATGCTTTTGGATGCCAAAGCGGGTTTTGAGCTGGAAGACCAGAGAAGGATGGGGGGTGGCGAAACCGGCTCAGCCAACGAAGAAGCCAACCAGGCGGCGGTCGAACAGCAAAACGTCCTAAGCGACCTGCAGAAGCTCAATCTTTCCCTCACGACTGAGAACGGCGACATCCTGCGCTATGTCGGAGACAAGCTCGAGACCGTCCAGCGCCCGGACGGCACGACGCTGCGCAATATCACGCTGGCCGGCGACGGCAGCATCCAGAGCGCCGATCTCCGGCTCTCCGACG
>CAZJAX010000055.1:0-12037 GCA_964543965.1 uncultured Planctomycetia bacterium | reverse complement strand
GGAAAAGGTAAACAATTAAAACGGGCAGCACCGTGATAACGATTCCCGCCATCAGGAGGGGGTATTGAGTGATGTGGGCGCCCTGAAAAACCATGAGTCCGCGCTGCAAAGGCATCAGTTCCTTGGACGGCAGGACGAGCATTGCCAGCAGATATTCGTTCCAGACAGCCAAAATGTTAAATATCGCCAAAACCGCCAGCGCCGGACGGGCCAGCGGCAGCGCGATATGCCAATACACGCGGAAGCGTCCGCAGCCGTCGATTGCCGCCGAGTCCTCAAGCTCCTTTGGCAGGTCGTCAAAAAATGTTTTCAGCAAAAAAATGCCCAGCGCCAATCCCCCGTTGATCTGAGGCAAAATGTACCCCAGGCGGGTATTGACCAGACCCAGCTTGGTGAGCAGCACATAAAGCGCGATGAATGACGCGGGGATCGGGATCATCATCGTGGAGATGAGCAGCAAAAACATCACGTTCTTGCCAAAAAACTTCAGGCGCGAAAACGCATAGGCCGCCATCGAGGCCACCAGCAGCACGCCGATCACCACGACGACTGTATACAGCAGGCTGTTGAGAAAATACATGCCGAAATCCGCTTTCGTCCAGGCTTCGACATAATTCTCCCAGTGAGGCGCCTTCGGGAAGAGGCTCAGATCATTGAAAACGGTCTCTTGGGTCTTAAGGCTTGAGGCAAACGCCCACCACAGCGGGAAAAGGCAGCAGACGGATACAAAGATCAGGAAGCAATGGATAAAAAAGCTGACGGTCGCCTTCTTGACCTTCTCGTAATTGACGTCCATGCCGGCGCTCTGCATATCAGACCTGCCTCATCATTTTAGAGGCGCGGATCTGCACCATCGACACGACCAAAAGTATCAGGCCGAACATCACGCCCATCGCGCATGCGTAGCCGAACTTGGACGATCCGATCATCATCGCGACGATGCGCGTGATCGGCACCTCGGTGTGATAGCCCGGCCCCCCTCCCGTCGTCGCGATGATGATGTCGAATATCTGCATCGTGCCGAGGATGGTCAAAATAGAAACGAGGATGAAAACAGGGATCATTAGCGGCACCGTCACGCACTTGAAAACGGTCCATGTGTTGGCGCCATCGACGCGGGCCGCCTCATAAAGCTCCCGGGGGATGCTCTGCAGACCTGCCAAAAGAATGACAAAACCCCAGCCGAACCCTTTCCACATATGGATGATGGCGACGGCGATCAGCGCCGTTTTGGCGTCCGAAAGCCACGCGCGGGAAAGATTCCCGAGCCCGATGAAAGAAAGAAAATGATTCAAGAGTCCGTAGTTGCCGTCGTAGATCCAGTTCCAGATAAGACCCACGACGATGCCCGACAGAACGGGGGGCAGATAAAAGATGACGCGGTAAACATTACCGCCCTTGATGTCGCGGTCGCAGAGGAACGCCAGCAGCAACGCAAGCAGATTCTGCACTGTAAGCGCCAGAAACGTGATGTAGAGCGCGTTGAGCATCGATTTCCAGAAGACCGGATTGTCGAAGATCAGATCCTGAAAATTTTCGAGTCCCACATAGGGGTATGTGCGCGAGATCCCGTCCCAGGAGGTGGCAGAAAGATTGAAAACCTGGATGAACGGGTAAACACTGAAGGTGCAGAAGAGGAGAAACGCGGGAAGAACGAAAACGTAAGCGCCAAGAAGCGTGCGAACTTTCTGAAGATTCATCTACGAACCCCGGTAACGCTTATTTGCTGTTTTTGGCCAGGACTTTTTCTTTGGTTTTTTGGACTTCTTGTGCGACCTGCTCGGGCGTCTTTTCGCCGATCAAGATCGACTGTATGCCTTTATCGAAGGCCTCTATCACAGAAGGGTCTTCATGAACCGGATAAATGTTGGGATGAGTCGCCGTCTCCATATCGTCCGCAAACTGAGAGAGAACGGGAGAGATGTGCTGAAGGCTCGCCTTGGTGGAAGGTAGATTTTCGGTGGCTTGCGCCAGATAGGACTGCTGCTTTTCCTGCGTGAGCCAGCGCATAAACTTCACCGCTTGATCCCGTCTGGGAGACTCGTTGTTGACCACAAAGGAGCTCCCCGCTCCTCCCCATACCCGCATCGGGTTGGCTTCAGATATTCTCGGAGGCGCCATTGGAAGGTAATCAAGGCCGGGGTTCATTCCTTTATAGACGTTGACACACCAGGATCCGTTGAACGCATAAGTCGCGCGCTCGTTGGCGAAAGTCTGCTCTGCGGTCTTGTTGACCATGGTCACGGCACCCTCGACCAGAATCTTTTCATCCGCCATCTGTTTGAAGAGAGAAAGCACCTTGACCCAGTCTGGATCCGTATATGAAACCTTGCCTTCGTAAGTGGCGAATACCTTCTTGTCCCCCATCTGGTTCATCGCCCAGTTGGAAGCCAGAGCGTCCAGCATCCAGATCTCACCGAAGCCGCTGACAAAACCGGGCAGTCCCGCTTTTTTCAGTACCCGGTTATGCTCGACGAATTCTTCCCAGGTCGCCGGAGGCTTGTTGGGGTCGAGCCCCGCTTTGGCGTATAGCTTTTTGTTGTAGACCATCTGGATGGTCGTGGCGTCAAGAGGTACGCCGTAAATCCCCGGCTCAACGGAAAACTCATTTTGAGGAAGAAATTGGTTTACGGCCAGGGCCTTTTCAAAGAAGGAATCTTTCCAGGGAAACGCTTCGTTCTCGAATGTGGTATCCATGTCAGCGCTCAGGTTTTTGACGAAACCTGAACGGATGAAGCTGGCGAAGTCTCTTTTTTCGCCGAGAATGCCGTAAATATCAGGAAGCGTGCCCGTCTGCGCGGAGGCCTTGACTCTCTGAGCATAAGCTTCGGAGGGGGCGAAAAGCTCTATCTTCACCTTGATGCCGGTCTGGCCCTCAAAGCGCTTGGCCAATTCATGGAAGCTGTCATCGCGGTCAGACATCCAGTGCCAGATGGTGATGGTGTTGGCATTTAAATCCGCTTTCTTCTGGCTTTCAGCGGCGCAGCCGGAGAAAGTCAGAACCAGGGATAATGCGATGAGGTTCCGGAAAATGTTCTTCATTTAATAAGTTTTATAAAATCAACTGTAGCATGGTAACAAAAGAAAAGAATCAGGTCAACCGATTCTTCGGGTTGATCTGTTCAGCGCGGCGATCTTACGATGAAGCGGCGATTTGAGCATCTGTTCAAGAGACAAGGGTAAGCGTAGACGCCAGTTTTTATCGTGAACGATGCCCGGCATGTTGATGCGGTAGTCCTTGCGGATATCCTTAAAGAGGCCTCCGTATGAGAACCAATCCTGGATCAGCTGAATACTGAAGACGGATCGGGATCGGCTGACAAGATCAAAGCAGGCGTCGATGAGCTCCTGCGTCGGTTCGGCATCGAACTTTCCGGTAAGCCCGGCCGCTGCCCAGAATTTCTGGCGGTCGTCGTCGCTGCCGGCCTCCCATTTCCACCAGGCTTCGAGCGGCGAGGTGTCATGCGTGGAGATCACGGCGATCGCGTTTTCGCGGTATTCTTCCGGGCGCTTGTATTCACCCGTCGTTTCCCAGTGGCGCATCCAGCGCTGGACTTCCATGCCGGGAATCCCGTAATCTTCAAGCACTCGATCCGAGCATTTCGGGACACATCCCAGATCTTCGGCGCAGGGCCTCATCGAGGTGCTGCGCAGCATTGCCTCGACGATTTTACGCCCGTGCTCCTCCCAAACGCTTTCGTCGGGAGGGTCAAACGCGGCCGTCTTAGCCCTCTCGGCATCCGGCAGTCCCCGCTGAAACGTCCAAACGCGAAACACTCCGACGAAGTGATCGATACGGAAAAGATCATAAAAATTTTCCGCATATTTCAGCTTTTGCGTCAGGTAGTCATAATCGTGCCTCTCGATCTCTTCCCAATCGGCCGGAGGCATCCCCCACTCCTGCCCGGCAGCAAAATACATGTCCGGCGGCGCGCCCGATGACAGATGAAGCTTGAAATAAGACGGGCGGGCCCACACGTCAGCGCTGTCGCGGGATACCAGGAACGGAATATCTCCCACGATGCGCACGCCGTTCTTTCGCGCGTATTTCTTCGCCTCGGAAAACTGAAGATAAAGCTGCCACTGGAGCCATTGATAAAAAACCAGAGTTTCATGCTCGTCTTTTTCAAGGGCGGCCAGCGCGTCAGGATTGCGGTTCTTCAGATCCTCCGGCCAACTCATCCAGCCCGAAAGTCCGAAGCGGTCCTTCAGAACCTTGTATTGCGCGTAAGGCTCCAGCCACGGCCTGTTTTGCTCGGCATAGATCGCAAAATCCTTGTCTCCGGACTTTTTTTTGCGCCGGTACATGTACCAAAGAAGGTCGAGCTTAGCCTTCTTTACGGAGGTATCAAAATAATCTCCCTCGCACGGATATTTTTTTCTCAAAGCAGCGATCTCGCTCTTGAATTCGTCCGTATCGACATGTGCGATCTCGTCGATCGAAAGATAAAACGGTTCGAGAGCCATCGAGCTCTCGGAATCATAGGGGCGAAAATTGAAACCCGCATCGTTCATCGGCAGAAGCTGAATAAGGCTCAAACCCGCCTTCCGGCACCAGTCGACGAGAAGCCGAATATCGGGGATCTCGCCCGTGCCGATGCTCGAACGGGAATAAACGGAAAAGAGGGGCGTCAGGACGCCGGCTGAACGGGTCAGTTTCTCAGCTGCCATTGGAGAGGAGCCCTTGGGATGCCCAGAAAGCGAACCATTCCATCACCGGCAGTTCTTCGTCGCCGAATCTCGCCAAGTCGTCGCAGGCTTCGGCAAGAGTCTTGCCTGCAGCCAGCGAAGTCAGCATCTGGTGTTGACGTTCATCGATCCCCCGGCAGCGCACCTCCGCGCCCGCGCGATAGATAAGTATTCGCTGAGGGCGGTTGATAAGGTCGATGCTCATCTCTTTGGCGGGCCGTTTGCGGGCGTTCCAGATGTCCAATACGGGCCAATCGGAAGCGGCGAGCTTCACATGCGGCTGAAAACGCAGACGCAGCGAATTGAGCCCATCTTCGTCCAGGGCGGCTAGAAAAGACGGGTCAAAAGGTTTTTCGGAGAACGCGTGAAACGATTCGGCTATCCTGCGCTCCAACTCGGCTAAGTCCGGCAAAAAGGGCAGCTTCTGGGCCCAATCGGTATCTTGAAGATACCCGGCAAGCTCCCGGCCCGCCTCGCTCAGGTTGTAGCTATGAGACGGATGAGCTGCGGCATAGCCTTCGGCCAGAGCGAGAAATGCCGCTTCGCCCAGGACGTGCTTGACCGACTCATAAGTCTCGGTCAGAGACTCATGGATACGCGCGATATAGCCGCCGGCATACACATGCATGCGCTCCCTGCCTGTGGCGGTCCCTTGAGGGTTGAGAAAATCGGCGGCTTCGAGCTCGGACGCGTTGGGGCGCACCATCGTTTTCATGCGGCGCTGGTCATTCAAAAGCGCCTTCCATTGATCGGGGGTTATGGAGCCGTCGTATTTTTTTGGCGAAAAAACCGGGTGAGTTTTGGGATAGCGGCCCGGATCGAACTTGTCGTAATAACTGCGCGCTTTGGCAGCCTCAGCCTCAAGCTTGGAAAATTCAGGGATCGACGCATCCCACTCGATCAGCGTGGAGACCTGCCCGTAAAGAGCCAGCGCTTTCTCATAAAGCTGCCATACCGGATGGACCACCTCGCCGGAATGAGTGTCGAAGAGAAACTCTCCCATATCCGTGTGCCCGGCCAGATGGAACTGCGCGACAAGCTCCGCCGGAATGTGGCGGATATAGGAGTCGGGATTGAAGCGGTGGTTTTTTGAATTGACGTATATGTTGTTTAGGTCGAGCAGAATGCCGCAGCCGGCGCGGCGGGCTACATGCGCGAGAAACTCCCATTCCGGCATCGTTGAGTGTTTGTAAGTGACGTAGGTCGATACGTTTTCGATGACGAAACGACGGCCCAGGTGATCCTGCAGCCTCTGGATGCGCTCGGCCACATAATCTGCCGCCTCTTCGGTCAAAGGCAGCGGCAAAAGATCGTGCAGGCTCTCCCCCTCGACACCGCTCCAGCACAAATGATCTGAAACGATGAAAGGATCGATGCGGTCTACCAGGATCTTCAGGCGTTCGAGATAGCGCTTGTCCAGGGGGTCTGCGGATCCGATGGAAAGAGACACGCCGTGAAGCGCGACGGGATAGTTCTTGCGTATCTGCGTAAGGATCTCCAGCGGTCTGCCGCCGGAATCCATGAAATTCTCGGTGATCGCTTCAAACCAATCCGCCTTCGGCTTTTCGGTCAGGATATGGTTGTAGTGTTCGGCGCGCAGGCCGAGACCGCAGCCCAAAACCGGCCAAGGCCCAGCTTTCAAAGTTTTTTCAGCGATCAAAGGTTTGGGAAGAGTCGGCATCGACAAAAAAAGCATTGCCGGAAGCCCTCAAGGCTTCCGGCAATGCCCCTTCTTTGCTTCTTATTCCGCCGTCAGCTTTCCACCGGCGATCTTCGTGCAGGCGTCTGCGGGCACGTTGACGACTCCGGCGCCCTTGCAGGCGTTCTTACCGGCGCAAGCGTGACCTTTGCCGCCGCAATCTCCGGCGCCCTTGCAGGCATTGATGCCGTAGCAAGGAACAAGCGCGCCACCTTCGGCGTGGGCAATAGCCACACCCATGGTTCCCATCGCGATAAGTCCGGCGACGGAAGCGGCGATCATTTTATTTTTTTTGCTGCTGTTCATCTATACTCCTCCTGTTGGTTTATACGACGCACTGCCTGCACTCTTGATAATGTTATACCTTGATCCCCTCAAGCTCGATCGTAATCGACACATCTTCACCGAGCATGAGCTGGCCCTTATCAAGAACTTGGTTATAAACGATGCCGAAGTCTTTGCGGTTGATCTTCGTCGTTGCGGTCATGGCCGCACGCACGTTGCCCCAGGGATCGGTCCCGACGCCGTGGATCTCAACGTCCAGCACGATGGGCTTTTCCACCCCGTGCAGGGTCAAAAGACCCTCGACTTTTGCGCGCTCCTTAGAAGCCTCGATGACTTTAGTCGTCTTAAAAGAGATCTGGGGAAATTGCTCGGTGTCGAAAAAGTCCTTGGATCGCAGGTGCTTGTCACGCTCAGGAACGTTGGTATCGATGCTGGCGGCCTCAATAGTTCCGCTAGCGCTCCAGGTCTCGGGCTTTTCCGGATCAAACTGCATCGTACCCTGAAAATCCTTGAACGTGCCTTGGGTATTGGAGAAGATGTGGCGCACCTTAAAAGTGACGCTGGTGTGATCTTTGTCGACCTGGTAGGTTTCCGCCCAAACAGCAGGCGCTGTGATGATGGTAAATAGAGCCGAGATTGCCAGCCATTGCAAACGCATATATCCTCCGATTCTTCGTTCGTGATTCGTACGCTTATACCAGCTTTACGGTGAATCCCGTCGGCCGGATTGGTCGAATTTTTTGGGTAATTGCCACGGTATGGGTTTTTGTGATATAAACCCTTTATGGCTGAAACCCCCGAAAACGACCCAATCCAGCTGATCAAAAAAATCGTACTTAAAGATAAAGAGGCTTTTGGGCGATTTTACGATCTTCTTTCGCCGCTCGCCTTTACGCTTATTTTCCGCATCCTGAGATCGAAGCCGGATGCTGAGGAAATTTTGCAGGATGTATTTTACTATGTTTGGGAAAAGGCTGCAAATTTTAACTCGTCTCGGGGCAATCCCCAGGCATGGGTCATCACGATCGCCCGGAGCCGCGCGATCGACCGCCTGCGCTCCAGACAGCGGATCCCTCAAGGGATCGAGCCTCTGGACGGTATGCCGGATGACTCGCTGTTCGCGGATTCGACCGGGCAGAATGAGATCCATTCGCGGGATGACCGATCTTTTTTGGCCGGCGAATTAGCAGGGCTTTCGCCTATTCAACGCGAGGCGCTGGAGCTGGCTTACTTCGAAGGCTTGACGCAGTCAGAGATCGCCCAGAAATTGGAACTGCCGCTCGGAACCGTCAAAACGCGCCTGCGCGACGGATTGAAAAAGCTTAAAGAGATCATGGATAAAAAGAAGGTACGGCAATCATGAACCACGAACAATGGCTTGAAATGGCCGAAATTCATGCGATGGGAGCGCTGGACGGCGAGGATCTGCTCGCGTTCCAGGCTCACCTGCAGACGAATTGCGCAGAGTGCCAGGCCGTTTTAAGCCAGACCGAGTCTCTTTTGAGCGCTATGCCCGCTTCGCTTCCGGTCATCCTGCCTCCGGCGCAGCTCAAAGAGGTGTTGATGCAGAAAATCGAAGACCCCCTTGCCGTCCCCACGCCTGTAGCGGCAAAAACATCGCCCCTTCTGGTGCCTATCTTCGCGGGTGTCAGCTTGATCGCCACGGGATTGGTGCTTTGGGTGACACAGCCTGTTTGGCTCCCCGCTCCGGCGGCGTCTCCGGGGGCTCTGCCCGCCGCGGCGTCTGTCGCTGTGCCGGCCCCGCCTGCCGCGCCTCTTCATGATGCCGGAATGCTGGAGCTTCTCAAGGATCCCGAGGTCAAGATCATCGAATTCAAGGATCCGGTGACCGGAGAAAAGATCCTGGCCAAGCTCTACTGGAATCCGAATGCCTGCGGCGGATGCCTGACCGTAGAAGGTCTTTCGAAAACAGAAGCCGGAAAAGTCTATGAGTTTTGGGCGATCACCGGAAGCACGCCGGTACCGGGAGGGACTTTTACCGTGGACGAGAACGGAAAAGCGCATTTAGATATCCGTCCCATGGGAGAGATCAAAAACTTCGATAAATTTGCGGTCACCATCGAACCGGAAGGCGGGGCGCCGCTTCCAACCGGCCCGATGAAACTTCTAAGCTTTTAAAACCCGGTCGAGGGCGGTCGCCTTCGACTCCGCGCTCCTCATATTCATCCAGCAAAAGATCAGAAAGATCATCACATCCAGCGCCAGCGTCGCCTGCACCGGTATCGCATGCCCGGCCTCGCCAAAACATCCGCAATCCGCCAGCGCAATGCCGCGTATGAGCGTGGACGCGATAGCGGCGGTGAAAATTGCATTATGAGCCCACAGCACGTACATCGAGGGTTTGAGCCAGAGACCCAGCACAAAAAAAACACCCGCGATGAACTGCGTCCACGGAAGCACAGCGGCTGCGAGCGCAGCGGTGCGCGCGTCCACGATCTGATAAGTCAGGATGACGCCGGTAAAATTTGCCGATGAACCCATCAGCTTCGAATAGCCGGAAAAAATAAAAAGCCCCCCGATGGCCAACCGAAGAAACAGAAAGATCCAGGCCGTCGCTTTCATGCCTTATGTCTCCGTGGATACTTTTTTCTGAAATAATCGTCCAGCGCAGCACGCATCGCGGGAAGACTCTCGATCTTTTCACCGTTCATAAAAAAGGTGGGGGTCATGCGCAGTCCGAGGCCAAGCGCTTCTTCCCGCTCGGCAAGAACCTCAGCCTTGACCGCCGGGTCCTGCACGCAGGCGCCAAGCGCCTGGACGTCTAAGCCTCTCTTTTTGGCGGCCTCGAGAAATACGGCATCGGGATCCTCGGATCGGTTCCAGCGGGACTGCCACTCAAAGATCTGCTCCGTAAACCCCCAGAACTTCTTCTGCCGCGCAGCGCACTCGGAATAGATCGCGCTCTTCAGCGCGTAAAGGTGGCTTTTCAGAAGAGGGTAATACCGCTGCTGCAGGTAAATATCTTTCGGATATTTGGCGATATATTCATCCATCACCTTTACGGCATCCCGGCAGCTGCTGCACTGGAAATCCAGGTATTCAATGATCCAAAGAGGGGCTCTCGGGCTGCCATGAGAGCGGTGCAGATATTTGGCCTCGACTTTGACCGGCTGCATCTTCGGGAGGAGGAGGCGTCCGGCCTGCACGCTTCCGACACAAAAAAGCAGGACGAGCGCCGTCAGAAGCGGTTTCAAAAGAGACGGCCGCATTTTCATGCCTGGCTCGCAAGCACAGCGGGCATGAACGCGCTGTTGAGCTCTAGAGAACGGCTGAACTGCCGGCGAGCCTTCTCTTCGTCGCCAAGACGGCGGTAGCCGATACCCAGGTAAAACTCCGCTTCAGCCGCGAGCGCGGCAGAAGGCTTGAGCGCTGAAACTTTTTCCAAAAGATCCATCCCGCTCTTAGGGTCCTCGCCCCCGCGATACGCCATCATCGTCAGATACCGGCCTTTTCCGAGCAGCGACCCCGCATGAACAGGATTTATTTCAAGCGCCCTGTCCCAGGCCTTGCGGGCAGCGCTGAAAAAATCACCCTTCTCAAGCACTGAATCTTCGCGGCGTGACGTTTCGATGAGCGCGTCGGCCAAAGCCGCAAGTATTTCCGGAGAGCTCGGAAACTTCTCCGCCCCCTTCTTTAAAACCGCGATCCGCAGCGCAGCGTCTCCCCCCTCGGAGGCCTCGGAAGCCATCGCAAGCAGATCCTCTCCTGTTTCATTTCCCTTCATCTTTTGCGCGATCTGCACATCCTTAGCCTCCGGAATCGCAGAAGGCTTGAATTGCTGCCAGCCGGGCTGAGGATCCCCGGCTTTACGGGTCAGGCCGCGCCAGACGCGGAGGATTGCATAGCGGGGTGTCCCCCAAACTAAGGGTATTTTTTTGATCCAGTCCGGCAGACCTGCCTCAACGCTCCTGATCGTAGCGCCGAGATCCATGCCGGCAGAAACAGAACGGCCCACCTCTGCAAGGAAATACTCTTCGATGCGCAGGAGAAGATCCACTTCCGCCCGGCCGGCCATGGGGCCATGGCCCGGAACGATGTGAAGCGGTTTGAGCGCCATCAGAGCGCCGATGGTATCGATCCATTGGCGGTCCTGCAGCCCCTCGTCCCAACACGGCTGTCCGAAGATCGGAAAGCTGCCGGTCATGATCGTATCCCCGGCCATCAAAACCTCATCCTGAGCCACATGCACTGCCGTCGCATCGTCGCTTTCCGCGCGCCCTGCAAAAAAAAGCCTTAAAGATACGCCGCCCAGGTCCACCGTGCGCTCTCCTTCAAATACTTCTTCCGGAAGCAGCGGGTCATTGCCCAGTTCGAATCCCCTGCCTGACAAGAACTCTTTCTGGCGGGCCGCTCGGACCTGCATGAACTCCCGAGTCAGCTTCGAGGATATGATGACGGCGCCCTCGTTCTTGAAAAGCTGGTTGCCGTTGGTGTGATCCCAGTGATAATGCGTATTGATCACGTGGGTAATAGGCTTGTCGGTGACCGAGCGAACGGCTTTCAGAACCTGCACGGCGGTGGGGTGATTTACCTGAGTATCGATCACGGCAACCCCTCGGTCGCCGATCACGAAAGAAGAATTGGTGATGTTCCGGTAGATGTAAACGCGGTCGGTGATCTTTTGAAGCTCACCGTAGCTTCGCGGCGCGAATGGATTGGCTCCGCCCGCCCTCGTCATCGGTTTGGAATTGGAGGGCTGGGCGTGATCCATCGCCTCGGGACTACTTCCTCGGAGAGTAGATGTGCGTCGCGTGGCCGTAAAAAGCTTCGGCAGCTTCCATCAGCGTTTCGGAAAGCGTCGGGTGCGGGTGCACGGCCGCAGCTAAATCGCCGGCCGTGGCGCCCATCTCGATAGCCAGGACGCCTTCACCGATCAATTCTCCCGCGCCGGCGCCCACCATCCCCACACCGAGAATTCTTTCGGTCTCCGGGTCGATGATGAGCTTCGTGACGCCCTCTGCCTTGTCGTTGGCCAAAGCTCGGCCAGAAGCGCCCCACATAAATTTGGAAACTTTGACTTCTATGCCCTTGTCGCGCGCCTCATTCTCCGTCAGCCCGCACCAGGCGACTTCGGGATCCGTAAAGACCACGGCCGGTATGGTCACATTTTCAAACGCCGTTGATTCGCCAAAAATAGCGTCGATGGCAACGCGGGCCTCTTTGGATGCTTTGTGCGCGAGCATGAGCCCGCCGACCACGTCGCCGATCGCATAAATATCGGGATCAGCCGTCTGCTGCTGGGCATTGGTCCTGATAAAACCTTTGTCGTCGCGGAGGACTTTGGTGCTCTGCAAACCAAGGTCGGCGCAGTTAGGCACGCGGCCCACAGACACGAGAACGCGG
>CAZJAX010000054.1:0-12072 GCA_964543965.1 uncultured Planctomycetia bacterium | reverse complement strand
CCTTTCACGCGACTGATAATCTTCGATCGCTTTGGCAAATTCGTCCCGTGTAAAATCAGGCCAATACTTCTTCGTGATATAAATTTCGGAATAGGACAGCTGCCAGAGGAGGAAATTGGACAAACGCATCTCGCCGGACGTGCGTATCAGGAGATCGGGATCCGGCAGGCCCCGCGTGTCGAGATAGGCGGAAAAAGATTCTTCCGTAAGAAAATCAGGGCGGTCGGCGATCGAGGGGTCCTTTCGGACTTCGCTCACGACCTTGCGCACAGCATCGAGGATCTCGGCTCGGCTGCCGTAATTGAGCGCGATATTCAGATAAAGAGCCTTGTTGTTTTTCATCAAATCGACGGCCTTCTTGATCTTCTCATAGGTGCTTTTTGGGAGAGCTTCGGGATGGCCCAGGACGCGGAGGCAGACTCCGCGTTCGGCCATGGTGCGGGTTTCGGCGTCGAGGAAATAGTCCAACAGCCTCATCAGCTCGCCGACTTCATCGGCGGGGCGCTTCCAGTTTTCCTGACTGAACGCGTAAAGAGTCAGAACCTTGACCCCCTGATCGGCTGCGGCGTTCACGATATCGCGCACGCGGTCGACGCCCGCCTTGTGCCCCGCGGCGCGCGGCAGATTCCTGTCCTGAGCCCAGCGGCCGTTACCGTCCATGATGATGGCGATGTGGCCGGGTTTCGGGTTTTTGGACACGTTCTTAAGGCTCCGGACTTTTAGCGCTTTTTCACGGGCATGAAAAGCGTCTGGTTTTCGTGCGAGCCGATCGACAAAATGGTGATCGGCACGGCGAGATGCTTTGAAAGACTTGTCAGATATTTTTTAGCGTTGGCAGGCAAGGCAGAATACTTCTTGGTCTGCGTGGTGTCGGTGAGCCAGCCTTTATGGGTTTCGTATATTGGCTCGCCTTCCTTTTGGACGGTCAGCGATGCCGGGAAATTCTTGTAGACCTTTCCGCGGTGACGGTAGCCGACGCAGATCTTGATCTCCTTAAGATCGTCAAGCACATCGAGCTTTGTGACTGCGATCTCGCTGATGCCGTTGATACGGCAGGAATAATTGACGAGCACCGCGTCGAACCATCCGCAGCGCCGCGGCCGGCCGGTCGTGGCGCCGAACTCTTTACCCTTCTCCCGGATCTCTTCCATGAGGCGCGGGTCGAACTCGGTTGGAAACGGGCCCTCGCCCACACGGGTCGAGTAAGCCTTCACGACGCCGATCACACTGTCGATGGCGCTGGGCGGCATACCGCTGCCCACGGCCGCTCCGCCGGAAGTGACGTAACTGGAGGTCACAAAGGGGTAAGTGCCGTGGTCGACATCAAGATGAGTGCCTTGGGCGCCCTCAAAGAGGATCTTTTTTTTGGCGCGGCGGGCTTCCCACAGCAACAGCGAGGTATCACATACATACGGAGCCATTTTTTTGGCGTACTGGCGGTACTCCGCATAGATAGCTTCGAAATCACAAACCGGCTGCCCGTAGATCTTCTGCAAGATCTCGTTCTTCTCGGTAACGGCAGCTTTCAATTTTTCCTTGAAAAGAGGCTCGTCATACAGATCACACATACGGATACCGGTGCGCGAGGCCTTGTCGGCGTAGCTGGGGCCGATCCCGCGCCCCGTGGTCCCGATCTTGGTGAGGCTTTTTTTGGCCTCGCGGGCGCGGTCGATCTGCTTGTGATACGGAAATATCAGGTGTGCGCGGTCGCTGACGAACAGGCGGCCTTTGACGCTGAAGCCCTTCTTTTCGAGACCCTCGACCTCTTCCATCAATGCGGCCGGGTCGACGACGACACCGTTGCCGATCACGCACTTGGTTTTGGGATTGAAAATTCCCGACGGGATCAGGTGCAGCACGAACTCGCCGCATTCTTTGATCACGGTGTGCCCGGCATTGTTTCCTCCCTGGTAACGCACGACGAAATCGGCGTTCTTCGAAAGAATATCGATGATTTTGCCCTTGCCTTCATCGCCCCATTGGGCGCCCACGACGACTGTGCTCATAAGTTCCTTACATTATCCGGCGGATAGAAGATTTTCTCCGCTATCCGCCGTTTGAAAAACCGGTTGAGTTGTATGGCTCTTTTTTAGAGTTTGATCTGTTTCGCGTCTAAAATATTCTTCGCTTTGCGTATTTCCGCCAAAACACCGTCCTCGATCGCGCTGTCGATCTTGAGCAGCGTGCGAGCCTGCCCGCCCTTGACGTCGCGGCCGAGCGTCATACCGGCAATGTTGATATTGTTGTTGCCGAGAAGCGTGCCGATCTGTCCGACGATGCCGGGCACATCTTTGTTGGTGATAAGCAGAAGATGTCCATCCGGAACCGCTTCGACGTTGGAACCGTCGATCATGACCAGGCGCACGTCGTCGCGAGTCAGCATGCTGCCGGCGGCTGTCGTGCTCTTCTTGTCAGTCGTGATCTCGACCTGGATCAAGTTGGCGTAATGCTCGGCGGTTTCTGTCTTGGACTCGGTCACCTTGATACCGCGCTCTTTCGCGAGCACCGAGGCGTTGACATAATTGACGCTTTCTGCGGAAATGGCCGAAAGCAGACCCTTGATGACCGATACCGTCACGGGCGTCGTCTCGACTTCGGCAGCCTTCCCTTGATATTTGATATCAAGCTGCAGGATCTGGCCTTCGAGAAGCTGGCCGACCAAAAGCCCTAGCTTCTCGCCCAGATAGATGTAAGGGCGTATCTGCTCGAGCACTTCGGGATCGACGGTAGGCAAGTTGACCGCGTTCTTAGTGCCTTTCCCTGAAAGAAAATCGAGGATGCTCTGCGCCACATCGACGGCGACGGCGATCTGCGCCTCTTCGGTCGAAGCGCCGAGGTGCGGCGTCACGATCACCTGCGGAAGCTTAGCAAGCGTAAGGTCTTTGAGAGGCTCGGACTCGAATACGTCGAGCGCTGCACCCGCGACCCTGCCCTCCTCGACCGCTTTCGCG
The DNA here is from genome assembly GCA_964543965.1 of uncultured Planctomycetia bacterium. GTDB lineage: Bacteria > Omnitrophota > Gorgyraeia > 2-02-FULL-51-18 > 2-02-FULL-51-18 > CAMDWQ01. The sequence continues at coordinate 9,121 of CAZJAX010000054.1, read as the reverse complement.
AGAGCAAGCTCATGGATCAGGCCTCCGCGCGCGCAGTTGACGATACGCACGGTCTTTTTCATCTTTGAAATCTCTTTGTCTCCGATCATGTGCTTGGTTTCGGCGGTCAAAGGCATATGAAGCGTGATGAAGTCCGAGCGTTTGTAAACCTCTTCCAGAGTTACCGCCTCGACGCCCATCTGCAGCGCCTTTTCAGCCCGCAGATACGGGTCATAAGCGATCACTTTCATGCCGAAAGCCTGGGCGCGTTTAGCCACTTCGCTGCCGATGCGGCCGAGACCCACGATGCCGAGAACTTTCTCGTAAAGCTCGACGCCCGTAAATTTTTTTCTCTCCCACTCGCCCTTCTTCACAGAATCGTTGGCGCGGGGTATGTTTCGCGCCAATGACATAAGAAGACAGAAAGTGTGCTCAGCCGCGGAAATGGTATTGCCCCCGGGCGTATTGATGACCACGATGCCCCTTTTGGAGGCGGCTTCGAGATCCACGTTGTCGAGCCCGACACCGGCGCGGCCGATAGCTTTAAGCTTTTTTCCGGCTTCGATCACTTCCTTGGTGATCTGCGTACCGGAACGCACGACGCAGGCATCGACGTCCGCGATCTCTTTTTTCAGCTCGTCGACGGGAAGCTTAAGCTTCACAACGACGTTAACGTTTTTATCGCGGCGGAATATCTCGAGACCCTCTTCTGAAAGGTCGTCGCAGATCAGTACTTTGTAAGTGCCTTTGTTTGCTAAGGTCGCGGTAGGCATGGTTTCCTCTAATCGTGTACGGGTGACGGTTAAGCGTGTACGGCTTGTGCGTTCTTGTAACCGGCCTTGGCCATCGCATCGCAGAACGCATCAAAGCCGGTCTTGGCGTCCTTCATCGTACAGGCGTAACCCATGTGTGCGAAACGCACGATCTTGCCCTGAAGATCCCCCTGCCCGTCAGCCATGATGACGGCGTGATGGTCGCGCATGTAGTTGATCACGTCTTTGGAGCTGATGCCTTGAGGCATCACGACTGCCGTGAGGCCGTTGGCGGCGGCTTTCGAGAAAAGCTCAAGACCCAGCGCCTTCATTTTTTCGCGGACATACTTGGCGACTTCGGCGTGACGCGCCCAAACTTTTTCCATGCCTTCTTCGAGCAGCATGACAGCCGCTTCGTCGAGACCGCGGATGAGGCTCACGGCAGGCGTATAGGGGGTGTCGCTCTTCTTCATCGCTTTGAGCGTGTCGGCAAAATGAAAATAATATTTTGGGAAATCGGACTTCGCGACGGCCGCTTGCGCGCGCTCGTTCAGCGCGACGAACGAAAGTCCCGGAGGGAGCATGAGGCCCTTCTGACTGCCGCAGACGACGACATCCACACCCCACTCGTCCATCAGAAGCGGATCACAGGCTAGTCCCGAGATCGCGTCGACGAAAAGCATCGCCGTGGAATTGCGGGTGACGGCGGCTATCTCCTTGATCGGGTGTGTAACGGCGGTCGATGTCTCGCAAAGCGTGACGAGCACGGCCTTCGCGCGCGGATTTTCCTTCAGAGCCGCAGCCACTTCGGAGGCGCTGACGGCATTTCCGTACTGGATCTCATAGCTTTTCACATCCAACCCCTGGCTCTTGGCGATGTCGCGGTAGCGCTCGCCCCATTTGCCGGCAGAGATCGAGATCACAGTGTCGCCTTTGCACAGAAGATTGGTGATCGAAGCCTCCATCGCGCCGGTTCCCGAAGACGCGAAATAGAGCACCGGATGCTTGGTCATGAACACCTTGGAAAGATTACCGTTCACGCGCTCGAGGATCGCCTGAAATTCCTTGGTGCGGTGGTGGATCATCGGCAGAGCGGTCTTCTCCAGCACTCGCTGGGGAACGTTCGTGGGTCCTGGTGTGAGAAGCAAGGCCTCTTTCATGGCGAATTTCCTTTTTTCGAGTGAGTTTGTCTTATTTCTTGATGTTACGGATATTTTCTACGACTTCGTCCACCAAACCGTACGCCTTGGCCTCATCCGCGGACATAAAGTAGTCGCGCTCGGTGTCGCGCTCGATCTTGGCGACATCGTGCCCGGTGTGGTGAGCCATGATCTTGTTGAGACGGCTCTTGAGGCTTGTGATCTCTTTGGCTTGGATATTGATATCGGAAGCAGTTCCCTGTGCGCCGCCCCACGGCTGATGGATCATGACGCGGGAATTGGGAAGCGAGTAGCGCTTGCCCTTGGTGCCCGCGCAAAGCAGGAGCGCACCCATACTGGCCGCCTGTCCGATGCAATACGTCGAGACGTCAGGCTTTAAAAACTGGATCGTGTCATAGATCGCCAAGCCCGCGGTCACGGAGCCTCCGGGAGAGTTGATGTAGATGTGAATGTCCTTCTCGCTGTCTTCCATCTGAAGGAAAAGCAGCTGGGCGACGACAAGATTGGCCATGTGGTCATCCACGGGACCGATGAACATCACGCGATCTTTGAGCAGGCGCGAATAAATATCGTAAGAACGCTCTCCGCGGCCGGTCGTTTCGATCACCATCGGGATAAGAATGCTCATCGGGTCCCCTTTCTCGGTTTTGGAAGTATTATTTTGATTCATCGAATTTTGCATTGGCCACAAGAAAATCCACCGTCTTCGCTTCTATCATGCTTTCACGCAGGTCGTCTTCGAATATCCGCTGAACCTCTTCCATCGGGCGCCCTGACTCGGCTGCCAGCGCTTCGAGGCGCCGCTTGAGCTCGACTTCATCGACTTCGACGCCCTCGCTTTCAGCGACGCTCTGCAGGATAAAATAAAGACGGACCTGTTCTTCGGCGCGCTCAGCGATCTCTTTTTCTATATTGACTAGCTCCTGCTGAAACTTGGCCTCCGGGATCCCCATCTGCGAATACTGACGCCGAGCCTGATCCATCAAGCGCTCTTTTTGTTTTTCGACCATGCCCTCAGGCACGGTGAAATCGTTCTGCTCCAGAAGCTTGGCGTACAGCTCCTTTTTCATCTTCTCGACGCTCTGCGACTGCTTGTGCTGGGCGATATCTTTACGCAGAGCCTCCTTGAGCGCGTCGACCGTATCCTTGCCGAACGACTTGGCAAACTCCTCGTCAAGCACGGGAAGCTTTTTCTCCTTGATGCTCCGGATCCAGACCTTGTAATGGGGCTTGGAGTCTTTTTTGTGAGAGATCTCCCGCATGTCATTTTCGGCCGCTCCCAGAATTTTATCATAAAAATCATCTGTCTCGCTCGGTTCCACATAGAGCAGGACACCTTTCTTACCCGGCACATACTGATCTTCCTGCCAGATCTCGACATCCGCCGTGATAAAATCGCCTTTCTGTACCGAGCGGGGCTCGACCAAAGGCACGAGTTCGGCGCGCGACTCTAGCAAGGATTGGAGACCCTTCTCTTCATCTTCAGCGGTCACATCGGAGGCCTCGCGTTTAAGCTTCATTCCTTTATAATTCTTTACGGTGATCTCGGGGGCTCGCTCGAACTCGGCGGTAAACACGAGCTTCTTGCCCCTCTCGCACTGGATGTCTGATATGGACGGCAACGCCACCGGGTTGACTTTCTCAGTGGCCAGCGCCTGATGATAGACTTCCGGGATCAGCGACTTCAAGACCTCTTCATGCGCTTCGCGGGCGTAGCGCTTCTCGACCATCTCCAAAGGCGCCTTGCCCTGGCGAAAACCCGGCAGCTGCGCGGCTCTCTGAAAATCTTTCAATACTTCCTGGAAACGGTTCTCGACGCGGTCAGCCTCCACTTCAACATGGAGCTTAACGCGGCAATCCTTGACTTTTTTAAGGCTCGATTTCATAAAAACTCCGATTAGTCTTCGACCGGCTCGGGCTGCCCGCTCTCCTTGAGTCCGTAGCGGCGTCCTTTGTGGTCCTTTACCTTGTCGTGCTGGCGCCGCATCTGAAGCTGAATGTTGTCAAAACTCAGGTCGAACGCCGCATACATTTCCGAACTTTCATTTTTCGCGGTAAGACGAAGATCTTTGGCCAAAAGCGTGATCTCCGAGATGTGGTGAAACTTCTGTACATCCAGAACAACGTGCACGGACTCCAGCTTCAGCGCGTACTTGTCGAGCTTGCCTATCTTCTCGCTAATATACTTCCGAAGGGGTTCAGTGACCTGAAAATGCCGTCCGCTGATATCTATTTCCATGATTTAAGGCTCCTTTTTCACCAAAAGCGTCAATCATACCACATTTGCCGGATTACGCAAAGACGGCCCGGCTGAGCCGCTACATCGTGAATTTCTCTCCAAGGTAGATCTTGCGGGCTTCTTTGCTCGCCAAAAGATCCTCGCGGGTACCCGAAATAAGGATACGGCCTTCGTACATAATATAGGCGCGGTCGGTGATAGCCAGGGTCTCGCGCACGTTATGATCTGTGAGGAGAATTCCGATCCCTTTCTGCCTCAGTTCTTGGATCAAATGCTGGCAGTCCGATACGGCGATAGGATCGATGCCCGAAAACGGCTCGTCCAGAAGAATGCAGAGCGGATGCGTCACCAGCGCTCGCGTGATCTCAAGGCGGCGCCTCTCCCCTCCTGAAAGCGTGTAGGCGCGTGAGCGGCGCAAATGCTTGATGCCGAGCTCGTTCAGAAGCTCCTCGAGCCTCCTTTTTCTTTCATGAGCCGGAAGGTCGAGCGTTTCCAGGATGGCGAGGATGTTCTCCTCGACAGTCAGCTTCCGGAAGATCGACGGCTCCTGAGACAGGTATCCGATGCCGAGCTGCGCGCGCTTATGCATCGGATAATGCGATACGTCGCGGCGGTCAAAGAGGATCTGACCCGAATCCGGGGGCACGATGCCGGTGACCATATAAAACGTCGTCGTTTTGCCCGCACCGTTGGGTCCGAGCAAGCCCACGATCTCACCGGGATTGATCGTGATGTCGACACCGTTGACGACCGGCCGGCCGCCATAGGATTTTTTGATCGCCTTGGTTTCGAGAAGAGGCATCCTATTTTCCTTTAAAGCCGTATTGCGCTAGCGCGGCGCTTTCTTTGTGCATCGTGATCTCGGGATCGCCCTCGAGACGGATGGAGCCGTTGGCTACCGTGTAGATCGCCCGCCTCGAACGGGTCGTGTCCGTACCGCGCTGGATAACGACGTCGCCTTCAGCAATGATCTTTTTAGCCTTTTGCTCCTTCGAGTCAAAAAGGACGTCCATGCGCTTGGCCGTGAGAGTGCCGCGCTGATCAGTGACCTTCACGTTGCGGTAAAGCACCATCTTGTTTTGGTTGTAGTAGATCTTCATCGGCCCGTCGCAAGTCAGCACGGCCCCGTTGTCCGTGACCATGTGTATCTTGCGGTTCAGCTGAATAAAACCGTCATTGGGGCGCCCCACGGCGCCGATCCCCGTCACCTTGACCGTCGCGTGGTCGACGAAGACTTTGGAGTTGGTGCGCATCGTTCCGCCGTCCTGCGACCACTGCACGTGGTCGGTCTTGATCAGCGTGTTGTCGCGCAATCGCAGAGTGACGTTCTCGTCGAGAAATACGGTCTGGCCCACGTCGATCTTGGCGGATTCACCCTGCAGGTTCCAGAATTTCTCGCCCTTGTCGTCAAAGCCGGTGAGATTGAATTTTTTAAGCCTCTGCTCATGGCTGGTTTCGGCCGCAGCGGCGGGCTGGCGTGTTTTTTTAGGGCTCGAGTTCTGGATCTTGCCCTGAACGAAGAAAAAAACAAACGCTCCGAGGAGGAGCGCGATGAAAAGATAAAAGGGAAAATTGCGTCTGAAAACTGCGCTGTTCAACGGTAATACCTCTGAGTGACGGCGTCCCATTTCTTCTGAGCCTTCAAAAGCAGGTCGATCACCTCCCGCACGGCACCACGCCCGCCCTTGCGGTCGGTGACGTAATGCGCGGCGTCTTTCACCTCGGGGACGGCGTTGGCGACGGCGGCGGCAAAACCGACGCGCTTGAGCACCGGCAGATCGATCAGGTCGTCGCCGATATAAAGCACTTCGTCCGGCGATACCCTGTATTTCTTTATGATCTTCTCAAAGACCTTCAGCTTGTCCACGGCCTTTTGGAAAAGCTTATCGATGTCGAGCTCTTTGGCTCGGCGGTTGTTGATGCGGGATTTCTTGCCGCTCACGATGATGACGGGAAATCCGGCGCGCCGTAAAAGCGTGATGCCGAATCCGTCCTGCACGTCGAAAAACTTGAGCTCGTCACCGTAGTCCCCGTACACGATGCGGCCGTCCGTGAGGACGCCGTCGTTGTCGATAAGGACGATCTTGATCTTCTCAAGCCTCCCCTGAAGATCGGCGGGAATGTTCATATGAGCCCCGCCCGCAGCAGATCCTGGACATCAAGCAGGCCGATAGGGCGCTTTTTTTTGTCGACGACAGGAACTTCGTCGATCTTTTTCGTGCGCAGGATCTCGAGAGCCTCTGCCGCCAGGTGATCGGCCTGGATATAGATCGGGGTCGGCGTCATGGCTTGGCTTACTTTCCAATCGAGGATGTTTTTGCCTTCGTTTAAGCGGCGGCGCAGATCGCCGTCCGTGAAGATGCCTTTGAGACGCCCTGCCGCATCGACGACGGCCGCGGAACCTGCCCGTGCGGCCGTGATCTTTGCGAGCACTTCACGGATCGTCTCATTTTCGCGAACGAGCGGATTGGATTTTCCGGTGCGCATGATATCGGAGACCTTGAGAAGCAGTTTTTTACCGAGATTGCCGCCCGGGTGATAGAGCGCAAAGTTGTGCGGGCTGAAGCCTTTTTTTTCGAGCAAGGCCACGGCCAGCGCATCCCCCATGGCCAGCATCGCAGTCGTCGAAGCGGTCGGCGCGAGATTCATCGTGCAAGCTTCTTTCTTTACGCTGACATCAAGCACGAGGTCGCTGTGCTGCGCGAGTAAGGATCCGGGGTTGCCTGTCATCGCGATGAGCTTGGCGCCTATCTTGCGGATCACGGGCAGAAGCTTGATGATCTCTTCGGTCTGTCCGCTATTGGAGAGCGCCACGACGACGTCTTCTTTCATCACGCGTCCGAGGTCGCCGTGAAGCGCTTCGGCCGGATGCAGGAAGAGCGACGGCGTGCCCGTCGACGATAGGGTCGCCGATATTTTCTGAGCGATGAAGCCGGGCTTGCCCATGCCGGTCACGACCACGCGGCCTCGCGACTTAAGGATCAGGTCGCAAGCGCGGCTGAATCGGATATCGATCTTCGGGACGAGCGCGATCAGGGCAGCCGCTTCGATGCGGATGACGTTCTTAGCAATGCCGGCGGCGTTTTTAGAGGTCATGGCGGACGATGCGGCTGAGAGCGAGCAGTCTTTCCAGCAGTCTCTCGAGATCTTTTAATCGGACCATATTAGGGCCGTCGCTGGGCGCCTTATCAGGGTTTTCGTGCACTTCCATAAAAACTCCGTCAGCTCCCGCCACAACCCCCGCCTGAGCCAATGTGGGGACAAAACGCCGGTCGCCGCCCGAACTTTTTCCGCGGCCGCCGGGCTGCTGCACCGAATGTGTCGCGTCGAACACGACCGGGTAGCCGTATTCCTTCATCTGGGGAATAGCGCGGAAATCGTTGACAAGAGTGTTATAGCCGAAAAAGGTGCCGCGCTCGGTAAGCATCACGTTGGAATTGCCTTGAGAAACGATTTTCTCCACGATGTTACCCATCTCCCAAGGCGCAAGAAACTGACCCTTTTTTATGTTCACGATCTTTCCGGTCTTAGCGGCTGCGATCAAAAGGTCTGTCTGTCGGCATAGAAAAGCCGGGATCTGCAGGACATCCGCAACGATTGCGGCCTCGCGCGCCTCGTCAGGCGAGTGGACATCGGTCAGGATCGGAAGACCCGTCTCCTTTTTCACACGCGCCAGGATAGCCATTCCTTCGCGGAGGCCCAGCCCGCGGAAAGAGCCGATCGAGCTGCGGTTGGCTTTGTCATAGCTGGACTTGTAGACCAGAGGGATCTTCAGTCGGTCGGCGATCTTCTTGATGGCGAGGGCATGCCGTATCGCGCTTTTTTCATTTTCTACGACACAGGGGCCCGCAATGAGAAAAAGCGGCTGCTTGTGCCCGAACACCCTGTTTCCGAGGCGGACGAGATGAGTCTTCGGCATGATCAATCGATCTTGTTCTGCAGGGAAGCCTTGATGAAATCCCTGAAAAGCGGATGCGCGTCATCGGGCCTCGACTTGAACTCGGGGTGGAACTGGCATCCGACGAACCATGGGTGACCCGAAAGCTCGATGATCTCGACGAGCCGCCCGTTGGGGCTGGAACCCGAAATAATGAGTCCGTTGGTTTCCATTTTGACTTTGTACTTGTTATTGAACTCGTAGCGGTGGCGGTGGCGCTCGTGGATCGAATCACGGCCGTACGCCTTGTGTGTCTTGGTGGATTTTTTAACCGAGCAAGGAAAAGAACCCAGGCGCATGGTGCCGCCGTAATCTTTGACATTTTTCTGCTCTTCCAGCAGGCTGATCACCGGAAACGGCGTGGTTTTGTTGAACTCGGTCGAATTGGCGCGGCCGAGGTCGCAGACCGAACGCGCGAATTCGATGACCGCGCACTGCATGCCCAGGCAGATGCCGAAAAAAGGCACCTTGTTCTCACGCGCGTACTTGATCGCCTTGATCTTGCCTTCGATCCCGCGGTCGCCGAAACCTCCGGGAACGAGGATGCCGTTCAAGTCCTTCAGATGCTTCTCCCCGCCTTGACCCTGTACATCTTCAGCGTCGATCTTCTTGAGCTCGACCTTCGCATCATTGGCAATTCCGCCGTGTTTGAGCGCTTCATAGATAGACTTGTAAGCGTCCTGATGCTCGATGTATTTGCCGACGACGCCGATGCGCACATGCTTCGACGGATTGATCGAGCGGTCGACGACTTCAGTCTTCCAGGCTTTCATCTTTTCGTCGCCGTCTTCACAGTTGAGCTTCAAGAGGCGCACGATGATGGAGTCGAGACCCTCATCCTTGAGCGCTAAAGGCACTTCATAGATATCCTGCACGTCCAGGGCCTGGATCACCTGCTCGGACTCGACGTTGCAGAAGAGCGCAATCTTTTCGCGGACGTCCTTCGAGAGCTTCTTTTCCGTGCGGCAGAGCAGGATGTCGGGCTGGATGCCGATCTCGCGCATTTTACCTACACTGTGCTGGGTCGGCTTGGTCTTGATCTCGTCCGCGACGC
>CAZJAX010000053.1:0-12116 GCA_964543965.1 uncultured Planctomycetia bacterium | reverse complement strand
CACCGTTTTTCGATCTCTACCTGGCGGCGCTGAGGCATACGGACGGGCCAGGTCTCATGGTGCACGCTCTCGCGGAAACCGAGCGTCTGCCATACCTCTTCGCTGGTAAAGCTCAGGATTGGGGCCAAAAGCTTCACGAGCGTCGTCAGGATCTCATAAAGCGCGGTACGCGACGAGCGGCCGGAGACGGAGTGACGCGCATCGGTATAAAGCCTGTCCTTAAGAATATCGAGGTAGAATGAGGACATTTCTTTGACGCAGAAATCGTAAAGCGCGTGATAGATCCGGTGGATCTCGGCGTTCTCGTATGCGTGGTGCGCCTGGTCCTTCAGGTACTCAAGCTTGGAGAGCGCCCAGCGGTCGATCTCGAGCATTTCCTCGTACTTCAATCCGTCTTTGGCGGGGTTGAAACCGTGAAGATTCCCGAGGAGGTATTTGAACGTATTGCGGATCTTCCGGTAACCGTCCGCAAGCTGGCGCAGGCCGTCCTGGGACAAGCGGATGTCGTCCGACGTGTCGGTAGAAGCGACCCAAAGCCTCAGGATATCCGCTCCGTATTCCTTCATGACATCCAGAGGAGAGATCACATTGCCCTGGGACTTGGACATCTTTTTGCCTTCCCCGTCCACGATGAACCCGTGAGTCAGGACCGCTTCATAAGGAGCCTTGCCGAATATGCCGCAGGAAACCAAAAGCGAGCTCTGGAACCAGTCGCGATGCTGGTCGCTGCCCTCAAGGTACAGGTCCGCAGGAAACGCGAGGTTCTCGTTATCGATAAGCACCGGCACATGGCTGGATCCCGACTCGAACCAAACGTCGAGAATATCCTCGCCCTTCTTGAAATCACTTTTGCCGCATTTCGGACAAGCAAATTTTCCGCCGGCCAGCTCCTCGGCCGTTTTCAGGAACCAGGCGTCCGAACCCTCTTTGCGGAAAATATCGCGTATGCGCCTCATAATGGAAGGCTCCAGCACCGCCTCGTCGCAGCCGGTGCAATAGAGTGCAGGCACGGGGATCCCCCAATAGCGCTGACGGGAGAGGCACCAATCAGGCCTGGACTCCACCATTCCCGAGATGCGGTTGCGGCCGGACTCGGGGATCCACTTCACCTTCTTGATGACTTCGAGCACGCGCTGGCGAAAACCGAACTTGTCGACGCCCATGAACCACTGCTTGGTCGCACGCGTGATGACAGGAGTCTTGCAGCGCCAGCAGGTCGGATACGAATGTCTGATCTCTGACCATTTGATCAGATTGTTTTTGACGGAAAGCAGTTCCAGGATCTTCTCGTTGGCCTTGAAAATGTGGGAACCCTTAAAATCCCCCGCGTCATCTTTGAAGCGGCCCTTCTCGTCCACCGGCATCAGCACCGGCAGATCGTATTTCAGGCCGGTGCGGTAGTCGTCCATTCCGTGGCCCGGAGCCGTGTGCACACAGCCCGTGCCGTCCTCCCGCGAAACGTAATCGGCCGTCACGACGCGCGACTCACGCGCGATGAACGGGTGTCCCGCCGCGATGCCCTCCAGCTCGGCTCCCGTCTTGCGCATGATGATCTCGGGATCCGCAGCCTCTTCAGGCGAGATCATTTCAAGCACCGCCGTCACACGTTCCTCGACGGCGATGATGATGCCGCGCGTCTTGGTGCGTACAAAGCAATATTGGAATATGGGGTTCAGCGACACGCCCACATTCGCCAAAAGCGTCCAGGGCGTCGTCGTCCAGACCGCAAACGAGGCGCGCTCTCCCGGGCCGAGAGATACGCCCTTTTTCGCCAGTTCCTCGGGCTTCACGGGAAACAGGATATAGATCGAAGGCGAGACGTGGTTTTCGTTGTACTCCAGTTCCGCTTCCGCCAAGGCCGTCTCGCAGGAGATACACCAATGCACGGGCTTCAAACTTTGGAAAATAAACCCTTTCTCGGCCAGGCGCGCGAACGCGTCGACGACGCCGGCTTCAAACTCGGGATCCAGCGTCAAGTAGGGCTTCTCCCAATCCCCGAGGATGCCGAGGCGCTTGAACTGATCGCGCTGCTTTTTAACGTATCCCATCGCATACTCGGCGGCCTTTTTTCGGAACTCGAGGGCGCCGATCTCATGCTTGGTCTTTTTAAGCTCCTTGAAGAGCTGGTGTTCAACCGGAAGGCCGTGGCAGTCCCAGCCCGGCACGTAGGGCGCGTCGAAACCCTTCATGTTCTTGTATTTGACGAGGACGTCCTTGATGATCTTGTTGAGCGCGTGACCCATGTGGATATCGCCGTTGGCGTAAGGCGGACCGTCATGAAGCACGTATTTTTTGCGGCCCTTGGCGCGTTCGCGTATCTGGCCGTAAAGGTTTTCCTTTTCCCATTTCTCGAGAAAAGCAGGTTCGCGCTTGGGCAGGTCGGCCTTCATGGGAAAATCCGTGGCCGGGAGATTCAGCGTTTTTTTATAATCGACTGTTTCAGACAATGACTTCAAGCCTCTTGGTTTTGCTCTTTAATCCCCGTAGAAAGTTGACGTGCGATCTAGGGACGCCAAAAAATTCAGCCAGCGCTTCGCGCACGGCTTCATTGGCCCGCCCCTCGACTGCCCTTTCCTTCACGAGCACTTTAAACTTGTTCGCGCCAAGCGGGATCACTTCGTCTTTCCTTGATCCCGGCTTCACCGATACCTCGACTATCACTGAAGGCGTACGGCGATGCCCATCAGTGACTGCACGAGGAAAATTTTAAGAAAATAGATCATCAGTATCGCTAAAAGCGGCGAAATATCAATGCCGAGCCGGAAAGGCGGCACAAGCTTGCGGAACGGAGCCAGCACCGGCTCCGTCATGCGCTCGATAAACTGCACGATCCCGTTATTAGGATCGGGATTGACCCAGCTCAAAAGCGCCCGGATCAGGATCATCCAGCCGTAGATCTCCAGCGCATACGAAAGCACGGTGGCCACAGCCATCACGAAATTGCCGGCGATAAACACCGCTATTTCCCTTCCCGGAGCTCTATCGAGCGGCGGTAAGCGGCCTTCACCGCATCATGGATGATCTTACCGAATCCTTTACGCTGAAAAACCTTCAGAGCCGCTTCCGTCGTGCCTCCCTTCGAGGCTACTTTTGCGATCAGATCCTCGGGGTCTTCAAAGCTCTTGGCGAGCACGCTGCCTGAGCCGAAAGCGGTTTGGTATACCAATTTTTTTGCGACATCGACCTTCATTCCCATCTCGTATCCGGCCTCGATCATCTTTTCGGCGAGCAGAAAATAGTACGCCGGCCCGGAACCCGAAAGCGCCGTGACCAGATCGATCATTTTTTCGGGCACTTGGACGTATTCGCCCAAAGCCTCGAGCACAGCCTCGGCGATCTTGCGGTGCTTGGCCGTCGCATGGCGGCCGAGGCTGAAAGCGGACATACCCGCTCCGACGAGCGCGGGCATGTTGGGCATCACGCGGATAATCGACATAGGCTTCTTGAAATGGGACTCTATCTTGGAGATGGGCACGCCCGCCGCGATCGAGATCACAAGCGCATCCTTGCTTACGGCTCCCGCGATCTCCTCGATGGCCGCCTGCATGATCTGCGGTTTGACCGCCAGGATCACGATATCGGCCAGAGACACGCAAAGGCGTGCGGATTTGGCGGTCTTGACAGAAAATTCCTTTTTTACCTGCGCGAGCTTTTTAGTCTCGACGTCATAGATCGAAATGTTCTGAGGGTACGCCGATCTTTCCACGAGACCGCGCACGAGCGCCTGCCCCATATTTCCGGCGCCGACGATGCTGATCTTGAGACCCGACAATGCAGATTTAGAACTCATGCTTTCCTTTCCCCGAACAAGGCGCGCCCTACGCGCACCATCGTAGACCCTTCTTCGACGGCGATCTCAAAATCATCGCTCATCCCCATCGAAAGGTGCTTCATTTGAAAATTTTCGTGCTTCATGGATTTGCAGACGCTGAAAATGCTCCGAAGCTTCTTGAACGCCGCGCGGCGCGCTTCCATATCCTGAGTGTTGGGCGCTATTCCCATCAAGCCTTCGACGCGAACATGCGAAAGCGGCTTGATCGCGTCGGCAGCCCCGTAGATCTCCTCAGGGGCGAAGCCGTACTTCTGGGGCTCCCCGGAAATATTGATCTCCAGGAGAACCGACACCGGCACGTTCCTCGCTGCCGCCGCTTCATTTATTTTCTCCGCGAGCCGGGCCGAATCCACCGACTGGATGAGGTTAAAGAGGCTGATCGCAGCATCGACCTTGTTGGTTTGAAGGTGTCCGACGAGATGCCACTCGGCGGGAACCTCTGAGATCTTGGCTTGTGCTTCCTGCACGCGGTTCTCGGCAAACACTTTTACGCCTGCATCGCGCGCCGCCATCACGGCGTCCGCCCCGAAACCCTTGGTGACAGCCACCAGCGTGATGTCTTTCAGGGATCTTCCCGCCTTTTTAGCCGCCTCGTCGATGCGCGCTTCCACGCTACGGACGTTTTCGGCGACCGTCACGATCCAGCCGATCCCAGCTTTTTAGCCCGCCGCGCCCAAACAAAGGCGGTCACAGCGATGCCCCCGAGCACCATCAGCACGACCGCCAGCAGAAAAAAAATACCGTACATCGTGCCGCGGCTCTGCAGAGAGTTGGGATCTCCGAAGCATACCGAGCAGGCCATGAAGGGATAAGAAAAGCTCACCGGCCGGCCGCCTTGATTTTCCGCGTCACAAACCACCGCAGGTAAGCGGTCATGAGCGCTGCAAGGGCGAAAGATCCCGCAGAATAAAGAAGTTCCGAAACCGCTTTCGTCTGCTCATAGATACGTGCTTCGCGCACCCCGAAACCGAAGAGAAAGACGATGGAGACGATGATGAAGAAAATATGAAAAATACGGAGAGACATGGCGTTTGCCCGCCGTTAATGGTGATGCAGTGCAGGGATCAAAAGAAGGACCAGGAAAAAGAAGAACGTGAGCAGCAGCGTAAAAATGATGATCTTCTTTTCGGTCGAAAGGTGCATGAAGATGCTGGCGACGAGAGCCGCTTTAAGCGTCGCGATGACTAGAGCAAGCGTGACCGCCGCGGCGACCGGCAAGTGAAGATAAGACACGGCCACCGTCACGACCGTGAGCACCATCAAGGCCACAAACACGAAGATGTAGGATCTGATCTGCTTCTTGACCGCTTCCGGGGAGTGTCCGCTCATCGCGCTTGAAATCCTTTGTTATAAAAGATAAAGGGCTGGAAAGAGGAATATCCAGACCAGGTCGACGAAATGCCAGTAAAGTCCCGCAGCTTCCACACGGCCGGTAAACTGTTCCGGCTCGGTTTTCCAAAGCTTCGATCCGGGCAGGAGCAGGTACGCGTTGACGATGATGCCGCCGAGCACGTGAAGTCCGTGGAGACCCGTGATGACGAAGTAGATGCCGTAAAAATTGTTAGTGCTCGGAAAATGATGATGCTCGAACTTGTGCGCATACTCAAAGCTCTTCACAGCCAGGAAGCAGAGCGCCAAAAGGATCGTCAGCGACATGTACAGCCTAAACTTCGGAAAGCTTTTCAGCTCCAGCGACGCCCACGCCATGACCATCGTGACGCTCGATGTAATGAGGATGACGGTGTTCAGCGTCGCCAGAGGCACGTTGAGCAGCGTATAGCCATGCGGCCAGTCAGCGACGCCGGTGCGCAGAAGGACGTACGCGGAAAAAAGACCGCCGAAGAGCATGACTTCGGACGCCAGAAAAAGCCAGACGCCCAGCTTGGAATTGGTCACACCGCTGACCGGGTGCGGATGAGAAATGTATTTGATCTCGGCGGACATTTAGTTGCTCTCCTTCATGTCCTGAGGCCAGAAATCCTTCTTCTGGTTGGGGACGCTGTATTCGTAGGGACCGCGGTAAACGACGGGCGTCTTAAGGAAGTTGCCGTGCGGCGGAGGCGTCGGGGCGCTCCACTCGAGCGTCGTGGCCTGCCACGGATTCTGATCGACCTTCTTGCCGGCAAAAAGACTGCCGAAGAAGTTGATGATGAACGGGATCTGCGCCAGCGCAAGGCACCAGGCCGAGATGGACATGAACACGTTCAGCGGCTGCGTCGGCACCGCATGCGCATATTGCGCATGATCGTACAGACGGCGGGAAACTCCGGCGATGCCCATGATGAACATCGGCATAAAGATGCCGTTCATGAAAATGAAGGAAAATAGGAAGTGGATCTTGCCCAGTACTTCGTTCATCTTCCTTCCGGTCACCTTCGGATACCAGTAATAAATGCCCGCGAAAAGCGCGAATATCGTCCCGGGTGCCACGACGTAATGGAAGTGCCCGATCACATAATACGTGTCATGCAGATGGATATCGGATGCGTTGAGCCCCAGAGGAAGACCCGTAAGTCCTCCGATGGCGAACATCGGGAGAAACGCCAGCGCGAAAAGCATCGGCGTGTTGAAACGTATCGAGCCGCCCCACAAACTCAGAACGAGCGTCGTCAAAATGACGACCGACGGGATCGAGATGATCATCGTCGTGATCTGGAAGAACGCGCTCATTTGCGTCCCCATACCCGTCAGGTACATGTGGTGCGCCCAGACGATGAACGACATGAAGCCGAGGAAAATGATCGAGTAGATGAGCGCCTTGTATCCGTACAGCGTCTTGCGGGTGTTGCACGCGATCACCTCCGAAATGATGCCCATGCCCGGCAGGATCAGCACGTACACTTCGGGGTGCGCCAAAAACCAGAACAGGTGCTGCCAAAGCACCGCGTTGCCGCCGCCTGCTGCCGCCGAAGCCACCCCATTGACGACAAGGCCCGAGGGCATGAAAAAACTCGTCGCAAACACGCGGTCAAAAAGCTGGAGAACGCCCGCCGCTAAAAGCGGAGGGAATGCCAGAAGCAGCAGGAACGACGTCACGAACTGCGCCCAGACGAAGAACGGCAGCCTGAAAAACGAAAGGCCCTCAGCTCGGAGCTGTACCGTCGTGACGATGAAGTTGATGGAGCCTAAAAGCGAAGAATTGATCAGAAATACCATGCCCAGGATCCACCATGTCTGCCCATGGGATGCGATGACGGATAAAGGAGGATAGGAGGTCCAGCCGGACTGAGCTGCGCCGCCGGGAACGAAAAAACTGGCCAGCATCAGCATGCCGCCGATGAAGTAAAGCCAGTAGCTCATCATGTTGAGCTTGGGGAACGCCATGTCCGGCGCGCCGATCTGAAGCGGGAGCACGTAGTTGCCGAAAGCGCCTACCGAGAGAGGCACCACGCCCAGGAAGATCATGATCGTGCCGTGCATGGCCCCGAGCTGATTGTAAAACTCGGGCAGCATGATACCACCCACCATTGCCGATTCGCTGAATAGCCCGCCGATGAGCGGGAGCGGCTGGCCGGGGTAAGCCAGCTGCCAGCGCATCAGAGCGACCAAGCCGAACCCGAAAAGCAGGAAAAGGAGCGCTGTCACCGCATACTGGACCCCGATCACTTTGTGATCCGTGGAAAATATGTACTTCTGCCAGAAAGGCAGCTCATGCGCAGCGTCGTGTCCGTGCGCGTGATTAGTGTGGTCGTGATTTTCTCGATGCGCCATTTTTAAGCCTTTTTTTGGGTTAAGCCGTCTTCTGCTGGATCTGCTCGGCCTTCCACGCGTCGAATTTTTCCTGCGTGTCGACCACAAAGTAACCTTTCATGCGGTAATGCCCGAGCCCGCAGAGCTGCGCGCAGGCGATCTCAAACTCCCCCGTCTGGCGGGCTTCAAACCACACCGGGATGGACTGGCCGGGGATCGTGTCCTGCTTTACGCGCATGACCGGAAGAAAAAAGCTGTGGATCACGTCCTTTGAAGTGAGATCCGCGATCACGGGGGTATTCACCGGAATGTGGAGCTGATTGATCGTCGCGATGTCGTCCTTGCCCGCCGCATCGTCCGGATCCAGGCCGAGCGGGTTGCCCGAATTCATGAGCTTCGCATCGACGCGGCCAAATTTGCCGTCGGCGCCGGGGTATTGGATATTCCAGGCGAACTGCTCCGCTACTACGCGCACGTGAAGAGCTTTGGACTCGTCGGGACGTACCTGGCGGTACTGGTGCCAGATGGGAAATGAAAAAGCGGTGAGCAGTACGACCTCGAAAAGCGCCACCCCCACCTCAAGGTAGGTCGGCAGCCTGAAATGCCCGACATGGTGCTGCGCCTTATGCCCCGCGCGCTCACGAAAACGAAGAAGCAGGTATATGAAGAAAATGAGCCAGCCGATAAAAATGACGGCCATGAAAATATGGACCACGATGATCAGCCGGTCGATCGCCGCGCCATGTGTCGAGATGTCTGCCGGAAGCCACCATCCGTAATACTTATCCATCGATCAGAAACCCTTCCTTATAATTAGGTACGGTACGAATGCATCCGCACAATTATCTATATTTTACCGCTTGAAGTCAATCGGCTTGAAGCGCTTTTAAGCCCAAAACACGGCGCCAGTACGCCAGGATAGGGTTGTCCAGCCGCTTTAAAGCGCGCAGTGCGCTCAGCGAGTAGCGGTCCACCGGCGCAAAATCGTCCGTCAACGCCGCGACATCCTCGGCGATCGGCTTGATCCATAAATGCTGAAGATAGCCGTGCATCTCCGGATCGCGGCTGTAAAATTTCGGCACCTTCTTCGTCTTCAGCGCCGCGACCATCAGGTTTTGGACCGTGTACCCGTTTTCGGCGTCGCTGACCGCGAAAACGTATACCTGCGGGAAATATTTTTTTAGAGTGGCGACCTCCGCGCGCAGAAACTCCCCGCGCGGCCCGTCGATCCCGGAGATCACGTTGATGAGCAGCACCCCGTTTTCGGTCAAAGCGCCGTAGAGCTTTGCGATCGCTTCCGAGGTCGTCAGGTGGAAAGGGATAGAGTCGCTTCGGAACACGTCCGAAAAAATAACGTCGTAGGTCTGGGTGTTGCGGTTTAGGAACGTGCGCGCGTCCTGATGGTTGACGAGGAGCCGCGGGTCGTCTTTGAGATCGAAGTATTTCACCGCCAGTTTCGTGACGCCGGGATCGATCTCCACCACTTCGATCGACGCCGACGGAAAAGCTTTAAGAAAATCTCTCGGGTACGAGTAGGCGGCGCCGCCCAGCATCAGCGCCTTCTTCGGTTCGGGGAAGAAATGCGCGCTTAGCCGGTAAAAGCGCAGGTAAGGCGTGATGAGCTCGTCGCTCCCCTCGAGCTTCATCGAGCTCAGCTCGTCATTGATCTGCATGCAGCGGAAAGTCAGACCCGTCCCCTGCGCCGGCAGATCATAGATCCATACGCGGCTATAGGGCGTGTTTCTGTCGGTCAGCCCGGGACCGCGGATGGTGGACGCGAGAAGATCGGAGCCTGCCGACAGGAGCAGCGCTGACACCAGGCAGAAGATCTTGGCTTTTTTCCCCGAGGACGAGGCGGCTAGCGAAGCGAGTGCCAGCAAAGCGCTCAACATGAAAAGGATCAGCGTGTTTCCCAGATAAGACAGCAGCACAAAGCCCGCCAGGAACGTGCCTGCGATGCTGCCCGCGGTGGAAAGCGCGTAGAGACCTCCGACGGTCGCCCCGGTCTCGTCGAGCGAGCGCGTTTTGATCTTCACCGCATAGGGCAGCACCATACCGAGAAGCACCGAAGGCACGGCAAAGAGGAGCACCGCCGCCGCCAGCGCGGCCAGCCGGACGTCGCCGATGCCCCACTGGATCGCGGTCAAAACAGGGTCATGGATCAAAGCGATCAGCGCGATCCACACGGCCGACGCGAGAATGACGTGAGAAAAAGTTTTTTCCCGGGGATCTTTGTCGGCCGTGAGACCGCCCCAATAATATCCGAGACTTAAGAAACCGAGGATGACGCCGATGAGGTTGGTCCACACGAAAATAGACGTGCCTACGTACGGAGCCACGATCCTCGACCCGACGAGCTCCATGATCATCGTTGAGGCCCCGCAGAGAAATACCACCGACGAAAGTTTATGCTTCACGCTGCCTGATCTCCTTGAAGAGTAATGCCCCATTATCAGCGATATCTCCGCATAGTTCAATCACAAAGCATCGATCCCGATGATTGAATATAAATCAAATATGATGTAAATTATGTGCAAAGCCGCACCGGAGGAGTCATGAAGGGTCTGGGTAAACGCATTCACTTTTTGAGAAAACAGCGCAAGATCACGCTCGTCGAGATGGCCAAGAAGACCGGCATCGATCAGGCGACGCTGAGCCGCATGGAAAATGAGAAAATGGTCGGCACGCTCGACTCGCACATGCGCATCGCGCAGATGCTCGGCCTGAGACTGCCCGAGCTATACGAGCAGGTCACCCAAAAGATCGACGAGAAGCGGGAAAATGCCGTCCGTCAGAAACTCGAGACCTTCTCCCACTCCAGCGGCGCCGTCGCCGAGCTCCTCACCACCAGCATCCTCCAAAAAAGAATGATGCCCGTCCTTCTCCGCCTCAAACCCAAAGGCGCCACCGCCGCCGAAGACTATCCCGCGCCGACCGAGCGATTCATCTATGTGCTGAAAGGCTCCGTGGAGATCGTCATGGAAAAAGAGGAAAAAATTCTGAAAGAAGGCGACAGTCTCTATTTCAATGCCTCAAGCCCGCATGTTTTCAAGAACACCGCCAAGACCGAGAGCCGGCTGCTCTCCATCATCACCCCCACTTCCCTATAAACCCAAAGGAGCCTTCATGCCCGACGCGCCGAAAAAACCACGCATCCTGATCTGCGACGATGAGGAAGGTATCCGCGAGTCGCTGAAGCTGATCCTGGAAGATTTTTACGAGCTGGAGTTCGCCAAGAACGGTCTGGAAGGTCTGGAGGCGGTGAAAAAATCGGCCCCTGCCATGATGTTCCTGGATATCAAGATGCCGAAACTGCACGGGATGGAAACGCTCAAGAAGATCAAAAAAGCCCGGCCCTCACTGCCGGTCGTCATCGTGACGGGCTATCAGAGCGTCGAGATCGCGCAGGAAGCCCTGAAGAACGGCGCTTCGGACTATATACCGAAACCGTTCAAATCCTCCGACGTCCTCAAAGTCGCCCAAACACTGACTAAAAAATAGACTATCTGCGGATCTTAAGCCCCGCGTCCGCACAAGCCTTCAAAAACTCTTCCTTACCGAGTCCCGTGTTGATCTGTTTAGGCGTACCGCGCTTGGGCACCACCAAAAAAGTCGGATACCCCCTGATCCCGTACTTGGCCATAAGCTCCCTCTCCTGATCGCCGTTGAGCGACACACGCGGAGCGCTTTTCAGGGCGTCGTTGACTCGCACCGAGTTCAAAACATCCTTCTTGAAGATCTTACAGTAACGGCACCAATTCGTATAAAAATACAGGACGATCGGATCGCCGGAAATCGCCTGCTCCTTCATCGCCTGATTATAGCCCCTAGTGCCGTCAAACCATGGAAAAGCCGTCGAGGCGGGGGCCGCCTTTTCGACAGCCGTCGCGGCCGCCGCTTCCGTTTCGGCCGGCGCGTCGGGGCCCGAGGCTTCCCGAGGCGCTTCTTCAGCGGCTTTCGAGACCACGGGGCTGCTGCGCCATTCGCTGCCCGGCTGTATGCCCGGCTCTGCAGCTTCGGATGGCGGCGCAGCCGGATCCCCCTCAGAAGCTGTGGTTTGTTCGATCTTGGACTTGAGCAGCACAGTATCCGCGCCATTGTCCTCTTTCAAAATATAAAAGTCCGCGCTCTCGCGCTTCACGGTTCCCTTTAGGGTTCTGCCGTCCTTCAGCTGAAAGGTTTCCGCCCAGCCCGCTTCCTGTCCAAAAAGAACCCACACCGACAACAGCCCCGCAAATAATCTTTTCATGGTCCCTCGCCCGTTCATGTTTTCTGAAAACAGATGTTCAAATCCATCGCCCCGGCCCCGACCCTGGCTAAAACTGCCGATTCGCCATACGACAACTTCTGCAGAAATGTCTTCATCGCTTTTTTCAGCAGATAGAATTTGATGCCCTCGCCTCGTGTCAGGCTCTGCCCCGCCTTCAGATCCGCCAAGCGCTTGATCTCATAACCCGCGACGTCTGTCAGCTGCCCTATCCAGTGGCACGAATAGCGGGCCCATCGCCTCTCGAGACCCATCCCCTCGAGCTGATCGGCTATATCCTTTTTACGGAACTGCTGGATGTGCCCGCCGTATTTCTCACTCCCCTTC
>CAZJAX010000052.1:0-12203 GCA_964543965.1 uncultured Planctomycetia bacterium | reverse complement strand
CGAGAGCTCTTGGAATATATAATGACCCTCTAGCGCCTGAACCCTTTTGCACCCATGTTCCAAAGGGGTACAAGGCGCTGCCCGAAGAAACGGCTTTTTGGAATTGAGAGTGTACCTACGATGACCCAGCTTCCCCGTGATTTCATCAAGAAGTTCACCAAATGTCTTTATGAAGAAGAGGAGGATATTTATGTGCTGGCTCTCTACAGCATGAGCGCCGATGACATGGAGTTCTTCGCTGAGGCAGACCGCGTCAGGATCCGCAGCATATTCAAGGTGTTGATGGAGGATACCCGGCGCCACTCGGACCTCTTGAGATTGATCATCGAGATGGGGGAGAGGTGATGCAGAGAAAACACTATAGAGAGCTCTGGGAAGCCCGCTTCGCCAAGATGTTGAAGCTTGAAGAGCAAAGCGTCGAAGAATATCAGAATCTTTTGGATGAATGCAGCAGCCATTTTAAAGGTCATTCCGTGATCCCCTCCCTCGAAAGGCTCATCGCCGATGAAAAGAGGCACGCGATCCTCGTCAAGGAGCTTCAGGCGATCCTGAGCCGCCAGCCGCAATAGCCGCAAAGAGACCGTCCGTCAGGGATCCGCTTTTTTGTTGCGTTGCTCTTCCAATTCGGATATATTTATCCTAATTGGGAGACGCGATGCACCACACATTCCACATCCCCGTGATGGGGACAGGCTTTACGATCGACACGCCGTTCAAGGTGGCCCGCTACGGCATATCCAGCGTCGTGTCGCTGGGAGATGATCACCTGATCGAGAATATGCGCCGGTATTATTCAGGGGTCTACCAGGAGCCCTATGAAGCGATCCCCGGGACAGATGTCGACCGGCGGGCATCGCGGATCACAGCCTATCTCGATCTGATGGATCGGGTCGTTCAAAAGCAGATGTTCTGCATGCGCGCCAAGCCGCTCTTGGAGAGCAGCCTTTCCGACTATTTCAATCTTTTGCCCGAGTCCTCCGACCTCAAGAAAAAATATTATCAGTGGCTATGGCTTGAAGACGACGATGCCAAGGCGGCTTTGGAAGCCTGGCTCCGCGGCAACGTGACGGCCGGTTCCATCGACGTCAACATCATGACGAAAGCGGATCGTGAAAATTCCCATCAAGGCGTGAAGCTTTCCCGGGAATATTCCGATGCTATGGCTGCCCTCAGAGGCTTCGCGAAAAGCACGCTCCGGTCCTCTGTGGTATTCTCGGCCGGCCTCAACCTGCATCTTTACAGCTATTTGGCGGAGTTCGACGATTTTTATGCCGACGCGCATGGACGGTTCAAAAAGAAGATCATTCTCAAGGTAAGCGATTTCAGATCTGCCGCGGTGCAGGCGAAGATCCTGGCAAAAAAGGGGATCTGGATCTCGGAGTACCGTATCGAATCGGGTCTCAACTGCGGCGGTCATGCGTTTGCCACTGACGGCCATTTGATGGGTCCCATCCTGGAGGAGTTCAAGGAAAGAAGAGGCGAGCTATCAGAGTCGCTGTTCCCGATATACCGCGATGCCTTGGCCGATAAGGGACGGCCGGTGCCCGCAGAGCCTCCTCCGACGCGTATCACAGCGCAGGGCGGTGTGGGCACAGCCGCTGAACAGCAGTTCTTGCTGCGGTACTACGATGTCGCGTCGGTCGGATGGGGCTCTCCATTCCTTCTAGTGCCCGAGGCGACGGCGGTGGACGACGGAATGCTGAGACAGCTGGCGGCTGCCGGCGAGGACGATATTTATCTGAGCAACGCCTCACCGCTGGGCGTCCGATTTTACAATCTTAAGAACTCGGCGAGCGAGGAGGTCCGGAGGAGCCGGATAGCGGAGGGAAAGCCGGGCAGCCCTTGCTTCAGCCGCTATCTTGCGTTCAACACCGAATACGGAGCACCGCTTTGCGTTGCCTCGTCCCAGTACCAGCAGAATAAGCTTCGCGAGCTCTCCGAAAAGGGGCTCGGCGATGCCGAATACAGCCGGCAAAAGGAGCGCGTACTCGAAAAATCATGTATCTGCCGGGACCTCGGGAGCGGCGCGCTCATCCGGTACGGACTCGCGGACGGCAACCGGCCTCTGACGCCTGCCATATGCCCGGGACCCAACATCGCTTATTTTTCCAGGATCTGCACGCTGAAAGAGATGGTCGGGCATATTTACGGCAGGGCGAACGTGATGGATCCCGGGGTCTCACGGCCGAACATGTTCATCAATGAGATGAGGCTGTACGTCAGATACTGGAAAGAAGCGCTCTCGGAATACTGCCGGAGAATGACGGATAAGGAATACGGATACTTGAACGAATTCAAAGAAAATCTTCTCGGGGGGATCGATTATTATAAGAGGCTCGCCCTCCAGCTCCGGGAGGAAAGTAAAGCCTCGAGAGAATCTTTTCTTCAGGAGCTTTACTGTATCGAGCGCGAGCTGAGGGCGGCCGCGCTGCATCCGCCTGCTGCGGCGGCGGAAAGGGGCGGTGTGCCCTGTGCCGTATAATCCCTGTTTCCGCGAAAGAGTTCGATGATCTATTCAAAGACTTGTGAATACGGCATCAGGGCGCTGATCTATTTCGCCGACTACCCCGAAAAGCGCAAGGCGACCGTCAGCGAGGTGAGCAGGGAAAGCGGCATACCTAAATCTTATGTCGCGAAGATCTTTCAGTGTCTGGTCAAAGCGCATGTTCTTAGATCCCATCGCGGCACCTCCGGCGGATACGAGCTTACGATCCCGGTATCGAAGCTGTCGCTTTTGCATATCATCCATGCGCTCGACGACCCGGCGCGGTCGACATTCTCGAACTGTGTGATGGGTTTGAGCAAATGCGATGACAGCAACCCATGCCCTCTTCATCCTGTTTGGAAACGCGCCAAAGAGGAGATGCTCGACAGGCTTGCCAACTCCACGCTTTCGGATGTGGCGGCGCTGGGAGATAAATTCCGCTGGGGAAAGCAGAGACGTTTCATGCTTTCCAGGCGCATGAGGGAGATCTTTTCGATCGCGTAACGGTTAAGAACAGTAGTCACGGGGAGGAATGCATGAAAGAGACGTTCCACTTTGAGCTGTGCCAGCCCAAGACCGTAAGATCCGCCAGAAAAAGGAACGGCAGTCTAGCCGATTTCGAACCGCGAAAGATATTTTCAGCGATCGCCAAGGCGGGCGCTGCGACGGGCGAGTTCGGGGAGGAAGACGCGTTTATCCTGACGCTTCAGGTTTGCAGGGTCGTGGACCACCGTTTCAAGAAAACGGTCGTGGATATCGAAGAGATCCAGGACATCGTCGAGCAGTCTCTGATCACATCCAATTATCTGAAGACCGCCCGCGCTTACATCGTGTACCGCGAAAAGCATAAAGCCCTCCGCAGCGACCGCCGTACGATGGTCGACGTGATCTCATCCATCAACGAATACCTCGACCGCCTGGACTGGCGCGTCAACGCCAACGCCAACCAGGGCTACTCGCTGGGCGGCATGATCCTGAATATTTCCGGCAAGGTCGTGGCGAACTACTGGCTTTCTCATGTCTACCCTCAGGAAGTGGCCGACGCTCACCGTGAGGCGGATCTGCATATCCACGATCTCGACATGCTGGCCGGTTATTGCGCCGGCTGGTCGCTGAAGACCTTCCTCAGGGAGGGGCTCAACGGCGTGCCGGGAAAAGTGGAGGCCGGTCCTCCGCGCCATCTTTCTTCGGCTGTCGGGCAGATGGTCAACTTTCTGGGGACGCTTCAAAACGAATGGGCCGGCGCTCAGGCATTTTCCTCTTTCGATACCTATCTGGCGCCGTATGTCCGCAAGGACGGGCTGAGTTATGAGGAAGTGAAGCAGCATGTTCAGGAATTCATCTACAATTTGAACGTGCCCTCACGCTGGGGCACCCAGACGCCGTTTACGAACGTGACCTTCGACTGGATATGTCCGGAAGATCTGCGGAACGAGAGGCCGCTGATCGCGGGTGAGGAGATGCCTTTCACCTACGGAAGCCTGCAGCGGGAAATGGATGTGATCAACCGCGCGTACATCGAAGTCATGATGCGGGGCGATTCCAAGGGACGCGTGTTCACATTTCCGATACCGACCTACAACATCACGCGCGATTTCGATTGGGACCACCCGAACTGCGGTCTGCTTTTTGAGATGACCGCCAGGTACGGCCTGCCCTATTTTCAGAATTTCATCAATTCAGACCTCAAGCCCAACCAGATACGCTCGATGTGCTGCCGGCTGCAGCTGGACTTAAGGGAGCTCTTGAAGAGGGGCAACGGTCTTTTCGGGTCCGCCGAGCAGACGGGTTCGCTAGGCGTCGTCACGATCAATTGCGCGCGCCTGGGAGCCCGGCACAAAGGCGACCTAAAGGCACTGTTCGCTCGTTTCGAAGAGCTGATGGACATCGCCAGGACCAGCCTCGAGATCAAGCGCAAGGTGATCCAGCGGCACATGGATGCGGGTTTATTTCCTTACACTAAGCGGTATCTGGGGACGCTTAAAAACCATTTTTCGACGATCGGCGTCAACGGCGTCAACGAGTGTATCCGAAATTTCACCGATGGCCGGCACGATATCACTTCAGACGAAGGGCATGAGTTCGCGCTGAAGCTTTTGGACAGAGCCCGCGAGCGCTTGACGATGTTCCAGGAGGAAACCGGCCACCTATATAATCTCGAAGCCAGTCCGGCGGAAGGAGCCACTTACAGGTTCGCGAAAGAAGATAAGAAAAGATATCCGGAGATCCTTCAAGCGGGCACCCCGGATCGTCCCTACTATACCAATTCGACCCAGCTACCGGTTAATTTCACGACGGATCCGTTCGATGCGCTGACGCGTCAGGACGACCTGCAGAAGCGTTATACCGGAGGCACGGTTCTGCATCTTTACATGGAGGAGCGGATCTCGAGCGCGGAGGCGTGTAAAAATCTGGTTCGGCGTTCTCTCGAGAGATTCCGGCTGCCTTATTTGACGGTGACTCCGACATTTTCCGTGTGTCCGCGTCACGGTTACCTGGCCGGCGAACACGAGTTTTGCCCTGTATGCGACGAGAACATTCTGGCAGAGCGTCATGAAGAGCCTTTAGTCGAACAACCGAGTTTTAACTGAGAGGAGATGAAATGACCAAAGAGGAAAGAGATCTGATCTTAAATAAGAGTTCTAAACGTCAGCGCTGCGAGGTGTGGACGCGCGTTATGGGGTATCACCGGCCCGTTTCCGAGTTCAATCCCGGTAAAAAAAGCGAACACTTTGAGCGCATTCATTTCATCGAGCCTGGCCAGCAGGTGTTAGCTCAGGGAGCCTGCAATGTTGGCGCCTGCCGATGAATTAGTGATAGGCGGCATCACGCCGTTCACGACGATCGACTTCCCCGGCAGGCTTGCCGCGGTGCTTTATACCCAAGGGTGCGCATGGAACTGCCGATACTGCCACAACTCCCACCTTCAGGCATTCGAACCGGGTAAAAAAGGAGGTGTGGAGGCCGTTCTGGATTTTCTCAGAGGCCGTGCCGGATTTCTGGACGGTGTTGTTTTTTGCGGAGGAGAGCCGACCGCGCAGGAAGGGCTTGCAGAGGCGATGCATCGGGTTCGGGAGCTTGGTTTCCAGGTGGCCCTTCACACGGCCGGCATGTATCCTGAGCGCCTCGAATCCCTGCTTCCCTTATGCGACTGGGTCGGCATGGATGCGAAAGCGCCGTTCGACCGCTACGAGAGGATCACCCAAAGAAAGGGCAGCGGTGAAGCCGCCCGCCGAAGCGCCGGGATCCTCGCCCACAGCGGCGTAGACTATGAGATCCGCACGACGGTGCATCCCGAGCTTCTGACCGACGATGATATCCTGTGTCTGGCTTTGGATCTGGAGAGGCTCGGCGTGGAAAATTACACGCTGCAGGCTTTTCAGAGGAACGGCTGCAGAGACGATCAGCTCAAAGGCGCCGTCATCCCTCAGGGGCTGATCTCTGACAGTCTTCGGCATAAGCTGACACCCTTATTTAAGCAATTCAGGATCCGTAAATAATTCGGAACTTTTTTATGCCGTCCCATATAATGAAGGTTATGAAGAGCAGCCGCATTCTCGATAAAGGTCTATCCCGGAATCTATCCCACGACATCTGGCACAGGCGGTCCCATCCGCTGGATGCATTGTTCGGTCCCAAAACCGTGGCCATCATAGGCGCAACCGAAAAGCATGGAAGCGTCGGCAGAGCCCTGCTGCAAAATATGACCTCAGGGAATTTTCAGGGCAGCGTTTTTCCTATCAATCCGAAATATTCCGAATTGATGGGACTCAAGGCCTACGCTAATCTCTCGTCTTGTCCGTCTCCGGTAGATCTTGCGGTCATCGCCACGCCCGCGTCAGCCGTCCCGGGCATCATGGAGGAGTGCGGCCAGGCAGGCGTCAAAGGCGTCATCGTGATATCGGCCGGGTTCAAGGAACTGGGTCCCGAAGGCGAGAAGCACGAAAAGGAGACCGTCGGCATCGCGCGGCGTTACGGGATCCGGATCATCGGACCCAATTGCCTGGGAGTGATGAACACCCGCTGCGGCCTCAACGCCACTTTCGCGTCCAAGATGGCTCAAAAGGGCAACGTCGGCTTTATCAGCCAAAGCGGCGCTCTTTGTACGGCGGTGCTTGATTGGAGCCTTACGCAAGGCGTGGGTTTCAGCTCGTTCATATCCGCCGGTTCGATGGCGGATATCGGCTGGGGAGACCTGATCGACTATTTAGGCGACGATCCCGAGACGCACAGCATTCTCATCTACATGGAATCCATCGGCGATGCCCGTTCGTTCCTGTCGTCTGCCAGGGAAGTGGCGCTCACAAAGCCGATCATCATCCTGAAGGCGGGCCGAACGGATGAAGCCGCTAAGGCGGCCGTCTCTCACACCGGCTCGATCGCAGGCAGCGACGCGGTACTGGATGCGGCGTTTCAGCGCTGCGGCATCCTGCGTGTCGGCGAGATCAGGGATCTCTTCAATCTCGCGGATATTCTATCCAAGCAGCCGAGGCCTCAGGGGCCCGCGCTCGCGATCCTGACGAATGCCGGGGGGCCGGGAGTCCTGGCTACCGACGCTCTGATCGAATCCGGCGGGAAGCTCGCGTCTCTTTCAGAAGACACCTATCAGCGTATCGATAAGATATTACCTGCCCACTGGAGCCATAACAACCCTGTGGATGTGCTCGGAGACGCTGATGCGGGCCGCTATGCAAAGACGCTGAGCGTTCTTTCCGAAGATAGCAGTGTCGACGGCGTGCTCGTGATATTGACGCCGCAGGCGATGACGGAGCCTGCGAAAACCGCGGAGGCGCTCAAAGGCTATTCGGAGAAGAGCGGCAAGCCGGTTCTGGCCAGCTGGATGGGCGCCGATGACGTTGAAGAAGGCCGCAGGATCCTGACCAAAGCGAAGATCCCCAATTTCCCGTTTCCCGACGAAGCCGCCAGATTGTTCCAGTCCACATGGAAGTACAGTCAAAATCTAAAAGATCTGTATGAAACTCCGCAGGCGCCGGATCTTGCAGACCGGAAGCGCCCTCACGTTTTAGATGAAGTTCGCACGATGATCGATGGTGTACGCAGATCCAAACGGACGCTGATGACCGAGGAAGAGTCAAAAAAGATCCTGACGGCGTACGGCATCCCCGCGGTGCGTACCGAGATCGCTGTTTCCGCTTCTCAGGCCTCGGCTGCCGCGGACTCCATCGGGTATCCGGTCGTGCTGAAGCTTCACTCGCGTCTTATCACCCATAAGAGCGATGTCGGAGGTGTGCGGCTCAATTTGCAGAGCGCTGACGAAGTCAGGGACGCCTTTGAAGGAATAAGGCGGTCGGTCGAACAGAAGGCTAAAGGCGCTTTCGAAGGTGTGACGGTGCAGCCGATGATTTCCGGAGGATATGAGATCATCCTTGGGTCGAGCCCCGACGCCCAATTGGGCCCGACAATCCTTTTCGGCGTCGGAGGAAAGCTTGTGGAGATATTTAAGGATCACGCGATAGGCCTGCCTCCGCTGAACACCCATCTGGCTGTACGCTTGATGGAAGAAACGCGGATATTCCAGGCGCTCAAAGGTGTGCGCGGTGAAAGATCCGCCGATCTCGCGCGCTTGACGGATACACTGGTGAGATTTTCGAATCTTGTGGCTGAGCAGCGGTGGATCAAAGAGATCGATGTGAATCCGCTGCTTGTTTCAGCGGACAAGATCATCGCGCTGGACGCCCGTATCGTTCTTTACGAAGAAGGCTTTCCTGAACACAATATCCCGAAGCTGGCGATCAGACCGTATCCAACTGAGTATGTGACGAACGCGACCCTCTCATCGGGCGAAGAAATCTTGATCCGTCCTATCCGTCCGGAAGATGAGCCCCTGATGGTGGAGTTTCACCGAACCCTGTCGGCCAAAAGCATCCGGAACCGTTATTTCCGGGAAATAGGTTTGAGCGAGCGCATCGCCCATGAACGTTTGACGCGGGTCTGTTTCAATGATTATGACCGCGAGATAGCGCTTGTCGCTGAATCGCGGGATCCGAACGGCGCCGTCCGCATTGAAGCGGTTGCGCGGTTGAGCCGGGAGCAGGGCACGCCGGACGCCGTGTTTTCGATGATCATCGCGGATCCCTATCAGGGGAAAGGATTGGGTAGGCGGCTTCTAGCGCTAATTCTTGAGGCGGCCAAAAAAGAGAGCGTCCGGAACGTATGGGCGTACTTGGAGCCGGGCAATATCATGATACGGAAAATATGTGAGCGGCTCGAGTTTTCGATAGGGCCGGATCCGAAGAATCCGGATTATCTCTTGGCGGAATATTCCGTAAAGAAAGCTTAGGCCTTTTTAGCCGGTGTTTCCTGCAGGCGGAGGCGGTAAAAGGCCCAGATAAGGAACAGCGCCTCGGCTGCCAGGTAATAGAGGATCCACACGACCCCGCCCGACCCCTGACCGTAGCTGTGAAGTCCCCGTCCAAGAACGAAATTGACGCCGTACCAGGTCATGAGCACGAAGAGAAAGCCGAAAATGGAGCTCAGAGCCACCCAGAGATGGCTGATCATTTTCGAGAACTTCAGATGGATGATGATGATGTAAGCCAGGAACGTGATGAGCGCCCACGTTTCTTTGGGATCCCAGCCCCAGAAGCGTCCCCATGACTCGTTGGCCCAGACGCCGCCGAGGATAGTCCCTGCTCCCAGAAGAAGCGCTCCGATCTGTATCGTGTGGTAGATCAGATGCGCGGACTGCATTTCTTCGTTTTTTTGGAATTTTCTTCCCAAGTGGAGGATCACGTGGCGGTGGCCAAGTCCCATCGCCAATCCGAAGGCTCCGTAGCTTGCGACGATCGTCATCACGTGGATCGTAAGCCAGTAATTGCTCCGAAGCACGGGGACCAGGACGTCCATGTTGGCGTCGATAGGCAGCAGGTCGCCGTAGATCATGATGAGAGCCGAGATCAGCGAGGCGACCCCTATGAGGGAACGGCTTTTAAAGAACGCCCATAAGATAAGCGCAAAAACGATCAGCGCCCAGTTCATATAGACCATCGATTCGTACATGTTCGAGACGGGCGGTCTTTCCAGGATCATCACGCGAAGCGCCAAGCCGCAGGTATGCGAGGCAAAGCCCGCTATGAACGCCGCCGCTCCGAGCATTGCCGTAAACTTGCCCCGGCTGAATACGCTCAAGACCACGAATGACACAAGGTAAAAGATCCATGCCCATTGGAAAGGCCGGGTCGAGTGATAAGCGATCTCCCAGCCGATCTTCTTGCGGTGCTGGTTCGCGGTGGCAAGATCTGTTTCCGCGTTCCAGGCGGCCGCCGCGTTCCGGAATTCCGCATATTTTTTATCGCCGAAGAGAACGATCATTTTTTTAAAATCAGCAGCCCGTTTATCGAGTGTCTGGTAAGGGGACTGCCAGCCGGAGTCCGAAGGAAGGACTGTGATGTTCTCGCCGGTGGACAGTTCGTGGACAGCCACCAGACGCGAGTAGACCTGCTCGGCCTCTTGCTCCATTTTCGAAGGACGAAGGTCCTGATCGCGCCTGGATTTTGCGCTGCGGAGCAGGAT
The DNA here is from genome assembly GCA_964543965.1 of uncultured Planctomycetia bacterium. GTDB lineage: Bacteria > Omnitrophota > Gorgyraeia > 2-02-FULL-51-18 > 2-02-FULL-51-18 > CAMDWQ01. The sequence continues at coordinate 2,185 of CAZJAX010000052.1, read as the reverse complement.
TTCGATCTTGTCCATTCCGGGCCGCAGTTCATCGTACGAAAAAAAATGCTTTTCCTTGTCCAGGCCCAGCTCATCGGCTAAAGGGCGGAAGCCCACACGGATCCAGCGGTTCTTGAATATCGTTTCCTCATGAGCCAAAGCCTCCAGCACGACCTCGACAGCAGACTTTCGATCCCACCGTTCTTTTCCGCTGACTGTTTCCACCCATTGGCGGCAGAATGCGTCGAAAGATTTTACTCTCCCGCGATTTTGAATGGCGATCGACCGGGCCGCGTCGGCGTCCGAAGACGCCTGAGCGGAGGGAGCCAAGACCCCGATAAAGACGGCGCCGAGCAATAGGGCGAGAACGGGTTTTGTCTTAGAGTTGTGCACGGTTATTTCCCCTTACGCTGAATGAAGAAAGCGGTTTGATGTAAAAAACGATGACGATGCCCAGACACATGATGATGCATCCCGCGTAGATCAGATAGATGCCGGGATTTTTAGCGACCGTAAATACGGAGGTTTCGCCGCTCTGAGGATCCTGGCTGAACGATGACTGGAAGATGCGGTAGCCTTTGTGATCGAGCGGTTTATTCATGCGGATGGTTTTTTCGATCTTGACCGCTTCGGCGGTGTCTTCAAGCAACACGTCGCTTTCATAGGATGATGCTTGCGTCGTGCCCGGATAATCGACTTTTCTGAAATCTTTGAGCGTCAGCTTGAAGGGGACTTCCGCTGATCGCTGCCGGACCGCCGCGATGAGTTTTCCTGCCGGCGTGTCGAGACGCAGGACCTCGCCCGCCAGCACCCATTCGGCCGAGATCTCCTTACCGTCTTTTACCACGGCGATCTCGAGAGCCATATCCGATTTTTCGTCCGTCTTTCCCACAGGGGACGCCGAGATCTTTTTCGAGATGCGGGCTCTGGAGTACACCTTTTCCGCGGTGAAGGTGAAATCCATCCAGCCTGCGGGGTATTCCTTTTGCAGTTCCAGAAAATTTTCAACGGCCGCGCTCTTCGAAGATTGTGTACGGTAGGCCCACCGGCCGTCTCTCATGAAGAATTGAATGCCGGTTTTCTTCTTGTCCCGGGTCATTTTTTCTCCGGGAGTGCGGAGATCGACCAAAAGCCTGAACTGGTCATTTTTCCCGCGCCCATGCAGCGACTCAAAGTCCGGAAAAAGCTCGAAGCGGGTGTGCATTTCGGAGCGCCCGGAACTGTCGACAGCTTCAAATTCGACCGCCGGATTGGAGGGCTGGTCGGAGACGTTGACGAGCTTATGGGACTCATCGACACGGGCGTCCGGCAAGTAGCGCAGATTTCTGAGAACGATCCCGGTGGAACCTAGCGGCAGGTCGCCGGCCGGCAGCGGGTCGAGGTCCCATTCGAAGGTTTCATTCGAGTCCTTCTTTACGACACGAAGACGCGGTTTTGTGACCGACGAGGCATCGCTCTCAGACGGCGGAGGGGAATTTTTGAGCTCGAAGGTGGCGGCGCCCAAAGATAATATACTGGAAGATGGATTGAACGGGTGATTCTGAAATAGGGAGAGCCGGCTGTCGGCGCCGGCCATTTGGCTTTTGATCTTGAACTCGATGCCCTTGTTTTCCGGGTCGTCGGGTCCGCCTTCTTCGGTGATCTCGGAGACCGAGGCCCCGGCGACCGCCCTTTTGAGGACGACTTTGACGCCGTTCGAAGCATCGGCCAGCGCGACATTCGAAAGCCGGGCGGGCTTGTCCAGCGGAAGCGTGCTGATGCCGCGCGCAGGCAAGTGGACGACAAGTTCATGGCCGGGCAGAAGGATGCGGGACGAAGCCTCGCCTTCGTATAGCGCCATCTGGCCGTCGACTCCGCCGTATCTTGACATCAGAGATCCGGCAAGAAGGATGAGGATGCCCGTATGCACGACAAGAAACCCCGTGTGGTGCAGTTTGTAAGGCCATCGGCTCAGTGCCGAGCAGAGGATGTTGACGCCGAAAAGAGCCAGAAAAACATCGAACCAGCCTGCCTGGTAAAAGAATTTTTGGGCGAAAGGAGTGCCGTGAGCGGACTCCAGCAGCGTGGACACGGTGAGCACCGCAACCAAGCCTCCGATGAGCCATAGCGCGAAAGCCAGAGATCCGAGGCGTTTGATCCATTTTTTCATAAGGCCAGTATTATACCGCAATTTATAATAGTTTTGCTTTTTCCTTGCGGGAATAGG
>CAZJAX010000051.1:0-12721 GCA_964543965.1 uncultured Planctomycetia bacterium | reverse complement strand
GCGGAAGAAGCGCTCTTTGGCATCGACAAGCTCAATGTCGCACGCTCCTCGATCCCTGCGGTGACGCATGTCGACTATTCGGCGCGCGTGCAGACCGTCAAAGAGGACGGGCATCCTCTTTTTTCCCGTCTCCTGCGTAAATTCGACAGCCGATACGGCTGCCCCGTCATGATCAACACTTCGTTCAACGTCCGCGGCGAGCCGCTCGTGTGCCGCCCGGAAGAAGCCTACAAATGCTTTATGCGCACTCAGATGGACTATTTGGTGCTCGGCCCGTATTTGCTCGATAAGACCCGGCAAAAGCCGCTCGAGAACGATCAGGATTGGCAGAAGGAGTTTCACCTTGATTAAAGCCATCCTTGAAGACTTCAAGATGATCAAGAGCTCGCGTAAGGAGCTCAAGGAGTTCGGCATCACGATGGCCGCGGTGCTCGCAGCCATCGCGCTTTTTGCATTCTTCAAAAAGAGGGAAGCGCTGCTTATAGGTTCATGCGCCGCCGGCGGGTTTTTTGTATTCTGGGCGCTGGCGTATCCGCCTTTTCTCGGGCCGCTGCAGAAGATCTGGATGGGTTTAGCCGTGCTGATCGGTTTTTTCATGAGCCGAGCGCTTCTGTTCATCCTTTATTTTTTGGCGGTCACACCGATCGCGCTCGTGTTGAGGTGTATGGGTAAGGACCTCTTGTCGCTGAAAGGCGTCCGGGGGAAGGAGACTTACTGGCAAGATCACGAAAACAAGGAAATTTCCAGGGAAGCTTACGAAAGGCAGTACTAAAATGGGCAAATGGGGCATCATCAAGGAGTTTTTTGAGTTTCTGAAGGTCCGCAAGAAGTGGTGGCTGACACCCATCGTGGTCGTCCTGATCCTCTTGGGAGCGCTGATCGTATTCGGGCAGAGCTCGGCGCTGGCGCCTTTTATCTACACCCTGTTCTAAGGGGGCCGTTTTACCCCCGCTTGGGCGAATAGGACCCCGCGGACGGGCGGATCGGTACGCCGTCAAATGTAATTATTGTTTGAAATTGACATCTACTGACCACTACTGATACCATAAGCTATCTAAAACCTACCCCCGGGGCTCTATGGAGATCAAGGAAAACGAGGTCTACACCCACGAAGAGACGCAGGCGCTTCTTAAGGTCAGCGCGAGCACGGTCACGCGCATGATCAAGAAGGGTTTGATACGCTCCGCCAAGGTGGGCAAGCAGTACCGCATCCTCGGAAAAGAGCTTCTTCGCGTCCTTTCTCCCAAACTCGAAGACAGAGTCGGCAAAGCCTACAACAAGGCCCGCAACTGGGCCCACGAAGACAAATGAAGATCACCAATATCGGCGGGGCAACCGCGATCTTGGAGCATGAGGGCAAGCGCATGCTCTTCGACCCCTGGATGAATGAGGGGATCTTGCACGGGTCTTGGTTTCATTTTCCTCCGCTGCGTATGGGTATCCAGGATCTGGGGCATCTGGACTACATCTACATCTCGCATATCCACGAAGATCACTGCGCCGCCGGCACGATCAAGCATCTCAATAAGGACGCAGAGATCATTGTCATGCACCGTGAGCCGCGCATCCGTAATTTTGTCCTCAAATTCTTAAAGAGCCACGGTTTTCAGTTTAAAAGAATCCACCTCGTATGCCCCAACACGCCTCTTGAGATCGCTCCGGGTCTCACCGCCGACATGGTTGAAGCTCCTGCTGACAACGAATACAACTATCTGGTCGACTCAGGCCTCGTGCTCAAATGGGACGGCTTCGTGCTCTACAACGCCAACGATTGTCCGCCGTCCCGTGAGGGCCTGGAATATATCAAGAAAGTCTACGGCAAGGTAGATCTGGCGCTTCTGCCGTACTCGGGCGGTTCGGGCTATCCCGGCTGCTACTCCAATCTTTCTCATGAAGAAAAGCTGAAAGAGAAAAAGCGTATTTTTGACATGGGGATGAAAATGTTCACCGATGCCGCCCAGGCGCTCGACCCAAAACGCATCATGCCTTTCGCGGATCAGTATGTGATCGGCGGCGCCAAATTCGCGACCAACCGCTATTCGCCTCATCCGCCCTGTCCAGGCCATACGCGCGAAGCGCTTAAATCGATCGGGATGGAAGAGAAGCTTCTGCTCTTGAACTCCGCACAGACCTTTGACCTGAAAACGGGGAAGAAGACCCCCGACGACGCGTATCAAATGTTCAGTGAAGAGGACCGCATGAAATACGCCGAGTCCCTGAAGGATAGACCTTACGATTATGAGGTGCTTCCGCTGAACGACAACGTGCCCTTGGACCGCTTGTTTGAAGCCGCGCGCAGGCATCTTTGGGCAGCGCAGGTCAAAAAAGGATTTTTTACGCACTACCACCTTTACTTCGACGTCGTGAATCTGGAGAAGCGCTTTCACCTTCCTCTGCACGAAGACAGGATCGATGAAGTCGGTTTCAAGCAGCCGCTGGCCGAGCCTTATATCCGGCTTTCGGCGCCGAGCGGCCTTTTCGCTTTGATGCTCATCAACCACATCTCATGGAACATGGCGGACGGGGCGTTTTTCATCGATTACGAAAGACGTCCTAACCGGTACGACCCGTCCGTTTACGCGATGCTCAACTATCTGACGGTCTAATCCGAAAGGGAACTTCATGGAAGCGCTGCTCAACAACAAAGTCATCCTCGTAACCGGCGGCACCGGGTCGTTCGGCCGTAAGTTCATCCGCATGACGCTGGAAAAATATTCCCCCAAGAAACTCATCGTCCTTTCGCGCGACGAGATGAAGCAGTGGGACATGCAGCACGAATACCAGCAATACGACAAAAAAGGCGTATTACGCTATTTCATCGGCGACGTACGCGACCGGGACAGGCTCAATCTTGCTTTTCAGGAGGTCGATTATGTCGTGCACGCGGCCGCGACCAAGATCGTGCCGACGGCTGAATATAACCCCTTTGAGGCCATCAAGACCAACGTGCTGGGCGCGATGAACGTGATCGAGTGCGCGATCGCGCAAAAGGTCAAGAAGGTCATCGCTCTTTCGACGGACAAGGCATGCAATCCCGTCAACTTATACGGCGCGACGAAGCTTTGCGCCGACAAACTTTTTGTCGCCGGCAATGCTTATGCGGGCGCCCATGACATCCGTTTTGCCGTAGTCCGTTACGGAAACGTGCAGGCCAGCCGCGGATCCATGATCCCGTTTTTCATGTCGCAGGCCGAGAGCGGCGCTATTACCATCACCGATGAGCGTATGACGCGTTTCATGATCACTCTCGACGAAGCGGTCGAGCTCGTCTGGGAGGCCCTAAAGACCTGCATCGGCGGGGAGATTTATGTCCCGAAGATACCCTCGATGAAGGTCGTCGACGTCGCGCGCGCCGTGGCTCCGCAGGCCAAGCATAAGATTATCGGGATACGTCCCGGCGAGAAGCTGCACGAGCTCATGATCGGCGAAGACGACGCCCGCTATACCTACGACTACGGCGATCACTTTAAGATCCTGCCGATGATTTATGACTGGCACAACACGACCGAACGCATCGGACGCGGAAAGCGCTGTCCGGACGGGTTCAGCTACACAAGCAGCAACAATGACCGCTGGATGAAGCCCGAAGAGCTGCGCGCCTGGCTGCGTAAAGAATACCCGGGCTACAGTGCGCCCAAAACCTCTGCTGCGAAAAAAAACGCGAGGGTTTCCAAATGAAGAGCTGCTTCAAGATCGCGGACAAGTGGGTGGGGGAAAATAAGCCGGCTTTTATTATCGCCGAAGCCGGCTCAAATCACGATCAGAGCCTCGAGCAGGCCAAACAGCTTATCGACATTGCAAAAAAGAGCGGCGCGGACGCGGTCAAGTTTCAACTGTTTACAGCCGAGGGTCTCTACGACCCGTCGCACCCGGCCTTCAAGGTGGTAAAAGCCAACGAGTTCCAGCGCCAGTGGCTCGGGGAGCTGGTGAGCTACGCTAAAACAAAGAAGATTATTTTTTTGGCCACGCCCTTCGATAAAGAGGCGGTGGATCTTTTGGTCAGGCACGGGATCCCGGCGTTCAAATGGGGATCGTCGGAAACGACCAACCTCGAGCTCTTGTGGCATGCCGCGCAGAAGAAACTTCCGATCTTGATGGCAACCGGCATGTGCGATATCTCCGACATCCAGCAGGCGATGGAGATCGTGGCGGCGGCAGGTCTTGATGAAACGGCGCTTCTCCATTGCGCCTCCGTGTACCCCTGTCCGCCCGAACAGGCCAACCTGCGCGTCATGGAGACGCTGAAAAACGCTTTCAATGTGCCTGTCGGCTTTTCTGACCACTCGCTCGGCGTCGCATTGCCGGTCGCAGCGGCCGCACTGGGTGCGAAAGTCATCGAAAAGCATTTTACGCTGAGCCGGAAACTCTCCGGGCCCGACCATAGCTACGCGCTCGAGCCGGAAGAGTTGGCGCAGATGGTGCTCTTGGTGCGCGAGGCTGAGGCCTCGCTGGGGTCCGGCGTCAAAACCCTTCTACCGGACGAGCTTCGATACGGCCGTCTCAACGGACTGTATGCGGTTCGGGCGTTGTCCAAAGGCAGCGTGATCACAATGCAGGATATCTGCGTCAAGCGTCCGGCGCTGGGGATCAAGGCACGCTACAACCAGCTTATCATCGGGAAAAAATTGGTCAGAGCCGTCGCCAAAGACGCTCCGATACAATGGGACGATCTGAAAGGTTAAAGCCATGAATACTCCGGTCAGCGCCAAGCAGAAGCAGCTATACGCCCGCCAGGGCTACCTGATTCTGCGGAGCGCGCAAGTGAAGGCGCTGAAAAAATCGCTCAAAGATGAGCTCAAGGCTATGGCTCTGGGCATATTGAAAAATCACCCAGACGGCGCTGCGCACGCGGGGCGCCTCAAGAGCAAGTCTTTTGCGGATATTTTCAACTGGTGTATCTCGAATGAGAAGGACAACGCGATCACCCGGACATTTTATGAGCTTTTCCCGACGGCCTTCTCGATGATCGGAGCCGTGGGCGATCCGTATCTGGTCGGCGTCTCCAGAGAACTCGGCCTTGTTCATCCGGTGCCGTCGACGCTGCCGATATTGCGCATCGACCGCCCCGCCGAATCGAGGTATCTGACGCCGGTGCACCAAGATTTCTGGTATTCGATGCTTTCTCCCAACTCCCTGACCTACTGGTTTCCTCTGCTTCCTGTGACGCCCGAGATGGGGGATCTGCTGGTCGTGCCCGGAAGCCACAAAAACGGCAATCTGCCGATCAAAGAATTTACGAACGAAAACCCTTACGCTTTGCGCGACGACGTCGATCCAAAGCGGTTCATCCCGGTCAATCTGAAGGACGACGAAGTCCTTGTTTTTTCCCAATACCTGATCCATCAAAGCGGCGTGAACCGCTCAGACAAAGCGCACCTGACGCTGCAGGTGCGCCACAACGATCTGCACACGCTCAAAGCGCTCACATCCTCCTTTACTCCGAAACATTCGGTTTTTACGGCACGGGCGCAGAAGGAATGGCTGGAAAAATCACGTGGATGACCCGCGTCCGCTGAAAACGTCCGTCTGGACCAAAAAAAAGTGCGATGTCTGCGGTTCGGCAGATTCCGAGACGCTGGGAGTCCGCGCGTATGTGTGGCCCACGGTCAACTTCCGCTTTGAAATGAAAATGAAAGACGCGCTTTGCCGCGTCTGCGGGTTCGTTTTCGAGGAATCGGTGCCCGAGGAAAAATTTCTCGAGGACTATTACAAAGACTCCTTTACTCTGAAATCAGACACGGCCGATATCCGGCCTGACTATGATGCTGAAAAAAGGATGGCGGTCATCCGCAAGTATCTGAAGCCCGGCGCTTCGATCCTAGAGATCGGCGCGAACTTGGGTCATTTCTGCGAAGATCTCATCGCCGAGGGGTACCGCGCCGAAGGCTGCGACGTTCTTCCGTCGGACGGGGGAGCGGTTCGGCGGGAATTCGTGTCATCCGCGACAAGGGCCGAGACCTCCTTCGATGCTGTGGCCAGCTACTACGTGCTTGAACACATCGCCGACGCCCGCGGATGGCTCGCCGCTGCGCGCGGCCTTCTGAATGAAGGCGGCCGCCTCATCCTCGAGGTGCCTAATTTCCGCACGCACCCCTCGGAGTCCTTGAACCACGAACATCTGCTTCATTTCACGCCGGCGCTTTTAGCGCGCTGCATCCACAGCTGCGGGTTTTCCATTCTCGAGCTCAACGCTCATGAAGCGAGCCGGAACTTCGGTTTTTCCGTCGTGGCTGAAAAAAACGGCGCGCCGGCCGAGCTCAAGATATCCGCAGACGGCCCCGCAGACAACAAAGCTGCTTACGCAAAGGCCGCCAAGATCATGGAGGAGAGAAAGCTTAAAAGCGACCTTCTCTCTGAGCACCTGGCCGCTCTCGTCCGCGAATCGGGACCCAGGACGCAGGTGTATTTCTGGGGCGCCAACGAATTTGCGACTTCTTTCGGCGCGGCGTTTTCTTCAAAGACGGGAGTCAAGCCGCGCCTCGTCGATAACGGCGCGCAAAAACGGGGGCTGCCGCACGACGGTTTTGTTTTTCCTGTGATGGGACCTGCTTTTGACGCGGCCGATCCGGCGCCTAAAATATTCGTGCTGTGTTCGCCCAACTATAACTGGCAGATAGCCTCCCAGGTCGAGGGGTTGGGGCTTTTGAATGCCTCCATCGTCGACGCGATCCGCTGGCAGCCGGGCGCTCCGGTATCGCGATGAATAAGCCGAGCGTCATCGTTCGTGCCGATGGCGGAGCCAGTTTAGGGATGGGGCATTTGGCTCGCGCCGCGGCGTTGGCGGCCGGACTTGAAAAAAAAGGCTACAGCCCTTTGATCGTTCTAAAAAATGCGGAACCGGCAGCGCTTGATTACTTAAAAAAAGCGGGTTTTGCGCCGCTGAATTTCATGACAGGCGAGGAGCGTAATTGGGAGGATGAGGCGCATTTTATTGCGGCCTTGGCCGATGAAAAGGATGCCGCAGGCGTCATTCTCGACCTCGACAACGCCGAGACGCGGGAAAACATCCGCGGCTACGCGCGCTATACCGAGATCCTGAAAAATGCCGCACGGCCGGTCGCGGCGCTGGACGGCCCCTACGGCGAAGGAATTTATTACGACTCGCTCGTCGTGCCGTATGTCGGCGCGGATAGAGCCGCGGCGTCCAGAACCGAGAGGGCGCGTCTTTTTCTCGGACCCGACTATTTTATTTTCCGGGAGGAATTCCAGATCGCGGCTAAAAAAGAACGGGTTATCCGGGAGAAGGCGGACCGCATTCTGATCACGATGGGCGGTTCGGATCCCGGCCGGCTGACGCTCAAGGCGGTCAGCGCTCTGGCGGGAGCGTCGCAGGACTGGAGGGTCAAAATCGTCGCGGGCGCGGCTTTCTCCGGAGATCTGAAGAGCGCTTTGAAGAGTGCGGCGCCAGGAGAGCGCTTTGAGATTTTGGAAACGCCTCCGGACATGGCGGCGCTCATGCTCTGGTGCGACGCGGCCGTGATTTCAGGCGGCTTGACCAAGTATGAGCTGGCGGCGACAGGAACGCCGGGGATCAGTCTGGCGCAGCACGAGGAAGAGGACCGCCTGACAGCGCTCTTTGCGGCTAAGGGCTCGATAAAGCATCTCGGCATGGGCAGCGCGGTTCAGGAGCAAACGATCGCGCAGGCGGCGGCAGGCCTATTGAATAATTTTAAGGAACGGCAGGCGATGGCATCGGCCGGGAAAAAGCTCGTGGACGGCCGGGGTTTAGAGCGCGTTCTCCGCGAGGCGGTTTTGGTGAAGGCGGAACACAGGAGGGCTGTATGAGCGGGCGTTATATCGACATCGTGACACATTATGAAAAATGCCTGGAGAAGCATGGCGATACTCATCTGGGCGTCGATTGGCCGCGTCTGAAAGATGCCGAGACGCGCTACAAGGTGATGCTCGACCTTCTGCCAAGGCCTTTGCGCGGAGCCAAGCTTCTGGATTTCGGATGCGGCTCCTCCCATCTTTACGAATATATGAAAAAAAAGAAATACTCCGGCGTCGAATATCTGGGCCTGGATCTTTCCAAGGCCTTCATCGATCTGTCCCGGAGAAAGTATCCGCGCAACCGGTATTTCTGCCTGGATATTCTCAAGGAGCCGAAAAAGCTTCCGGTGTTCGACTATGCCGTGATGAACGGCGTATACACGCAGAAGCGCAGCCTGAGCCAGAGCGAGATGTTCTCGCTTCTGAAGCAGCAGGTCAGGATCGTGTTTGCCCGCGCCAAACGCGGCGCGGCGTTCAACGTGATGTCGGGCCAGGCGGACTGGAAGCGCAAAGAGGCGTTTCACCTGGACTTTGACGAACTGGCGTCCTTCCTCTCGAAAGAGGTGACGCGCAATTTTACATTTCGCCACGATTACGGGCTTTACGAATACACCACGTACCTTTACAAGTAGGGGACCATGAAGAAAAAAATCGTTCTGTTCGGTACCGGAGAGCTGGCGGATGTCGTCCGTTTTTATCTGACGCACGATTCCTCGTACGAAGTCGTTGCCCATACCGCGGACCGCGAATACATCAAGGAGAGTACGGTCTCAGGGCTGCCGCTTGTCGCTTTTGACGAGATCGAAAAAATGTTCCCCGCCAAAGACTTCGGGATGTTTGTGGCGCTGAGCTACAAGAACGTGAACAAGCTGCGCGCCGAGAAATACGTCCTCGCCAAGAAGAAAGGCTATGAGCTGATCTCCTACGTCTCTTCGAAGGCGACGACCTGGCCGGATCTTAAGATCGGCGACAACACGTTTATATTTGAAAACAACGTGATCCAGCCCTTCGCGGCGATAGGAAGCGATGTCATCCTGTGGAGCGGCAATCACATCGGCCACCACGCCTCCATCGGGGATCATTGCTTTCTGGCTTCGCACATTGTCGTGTCGGGCGGCGTCGTTATCGAGCCTTACTGTTTTGTCGGCGTCAACGCGACGCTGCGCGACCACATCACGGTGAGGCGCGAGTGCGTGATCGGCGCAGGCTCTCTGCTTCTCAAAGATACCAAGGAAAAAGAGGTTTATGCCAGCCGCTCGACCGAACTTTTCCCAAAAACCAGCGACCAGCTGAAGGGGATCTGACGCGATGCCGTGGAAAAAGCAGGGCCTCATTCTCAAGCCTGACACCTCGCTTTGGTGGATGCGATCGGGGTATATGGCGGTACCGACAGCCGAGCACGTCGGAGGCGATGTTTACCGGATCTATTTCTGCGGCCGCGATGATCACAACCGCTCTCAGACGGGTTTTGCCGAGATCGATCTTAAGCGTCCTTCCGAAACACTCATGATGACCCGAGAACCTGTCTTGAAGAACGGCGAGCTCGGCGCATTCGACGAGAGCGGCGTGACGCCGACGCACGTGGAGACGGTAGGCGGTAAAAAATTTCTTTTTTACGCCGGCTGGTCCCGCAGCGCGACTGTCCGCATGCAGCTTTTTACAGGACTGGCGGTCAGCGAAGACGGCGGGAAATCTTTCAAGAGGCATTCGCGCGCGCCTATCCTGGAGAGGAACGCCGTCGACCCGTTCCTTACAGCCACTTTAAGCATCCTGCGCGAAGAGGGCGCTTGGCGGATGTGGTACGTGTCCGGGGAAAAATGGGAAGCGCGCGGCGCGGAGACTTACCCCTATTACGACATCAAATACGCCGAATCCCGCGACGGTCTGCACTGGATGAGGACGGGCCGGGTCTGCATCCCGCTGGCCCGCGGTGAGCACGCGCTGGCGCGGCCCTCGGTCATCAAAGAAGGCGGGCTTTATAAGATGTGGTACGCGTATAAAGGGGAGGATTACCGCATCGGCTACGCCGAATCCAAGAACGGTCTTGATTGGACGCGCCTGGACGAGCGCGCGGGTCTTGAGCTCACGCCCGGCGGTCCAGACGCCAAAATGGCGGCCTATCCCTGCGTGGTGAGTCACCAAGGCAAAAAACATCTGTTTTACAACGGCGATGAGTACGGTAAACACGGCATCTGCTACGCCGTAGAAGCCTGAACGATGACGACCGCCGTGATCATGCAGCCGACTTACCTGCCGTGGGTCGGATACTTTGATCTCATGGATCGGTGCGATGTGTTTGTGTATCTGGACTCCGTACAGTTTGCCAAGCGCTCGTGGCAGCAGAGGAACCGTATTAAAGCCCGGGAGGGCGAGTTGATGCTGACGGTACCGGTGCTTTCGAAAGGCCTGCGGGAACAAAAGATATGCGACACGTTAATCGACCAGGCGCAGGACTTCGGAAGAAAGCACGCGGCCAGTCTCCGCGCGGCTTACTCCAGGGCGCCTCACTATAAGACCGTAAGCGAAGGCTTTCAGGCTATCGCCGGTAAAAAGCACGAAAAGCTTTCCGATTTGAATATCGATCTCATCGAGTGGCTGGCGGGCAGCCTGGGGATCAGGCGGAAAACCGTGCGCAGTTCAAGCCTTCCGGTCTCCGGCAAGCGAAGCGAGCTCCTGCTGGATATCTGCAAAGCCGTCGGCGCCGGAAAATATCTTTCGCCGGCCGGCTCACGCGAATACCTTGAAGAAGACGCGGTTTTGGCTGGGGACAACGGCATCGAGCTCTTGTATCACGAGTATGCGCCTGCGGAATATCCGCAGCTTCACGGCGCCTTTGCGCCGTTCATGTCGGCGGTGGATCTCGTGATGAATCAATCTCAGGCCGAAGCGCTGGAAGCGGTCAGAAAGGGCAGAAAGTCCCATGTCTAAAATGAAACGCATCCCATACGGCAAGCAAACGCTGGGCTCCGAAGAGATCCGCGCCGTCACGCGCGCCCTCAAGTCGCCGCGCATCACTCAAGGACCCCTGGTCCGGGAGTTCGAGGACCGCCTGACCGCTTATACCGGCGCGAAGTACGCGGTCGCGGTTTGCAACGGTACCGCGGCGCTTCATTTGGCGTATCTGGCTCTGGGCCTGAAACCCAAGACCGATCTCGTTACGACTCCGCTGACATTTTCGGCGACGGCGGCAGGCGCGGTCTACTGCGGCGCCGGCTTAAAGTTTGCCGACATATCTCCAGAGACTCTCAATCTTGATCCGGCCAACGCTTTCGATGCTGCCGACTCCAAGACCAGGATCATCGCTCCGGTGCATTTCGCCGGTCATCCGTGCGACATGGAAAAAATAGCGCGCCTCGCCGCCAAAAAGAAAGCGGCCGTCGTCGAGGACGCCTGCCATGCGCTCGGCGCGTCCTACCGCGCCGGGAACCGCTGGCTCAAAGTCGGATCGGCCGCGCATGCGGATGCGTGCGTGTTCAGTTTTCATCCGGTCAAGGCCATCACGACGGGAGAGGGGGGCGCCATCACCACCAACCGCCGCGACGTGTATGAAAAAATGCTCGTGCTCCGCTCGCACGGCATGGTCAAAAAAGAGGGCTGGCGCTACGAGATCTCGGACATCGGGTTCAACTACCGCATCACGGACATACAGTGCGCTTTGGGCATTGTGCAGATGAAGCGCTTGGATTCCTTTATCCAAAAGCGCCGGCAAATAGCGTCGTTTTATGACCGTGAGTTCAAAAACGTGAGCGAGGTTCAGCGGCCGCCGTCGGATGACGCGGTCAAAGCAGCGTACCATCTTTATGTCCTGCGTTTCGAGCTAGGCCGCTTGACGGCAGATCGAGGCGTTGTTTTTGACGAGCTTAAAAAACGCGGGATCGACGCGCAAGTGCACTACATCCCGCTTCATACTCAGCCGGCATACCGGAAATACGGCTGCAAGCCCGGAGATTTTCCCGTGGCTGAAAATTATTACCAACGCGCCGTTTCCATTCCCATCTATCCCGACCTTAAAGATTCCGAGAGGCGGTACGTCGTCCGAGCGGTCAAAGACATCGTTCTCAAATTGAAGAAGAGGAGCCAGAGATGAACAGCGGAGCCGAGTTGTGGAAAAAGGCTAAAAAGATCATTCCCGGGGGCAACCAGCTGCTTTCGAAGCGCTCGGAAATGTTCTTGCCGGATCTCTGGCCGTCCTATTACAAGAAAGCCAAGGGTGTCGAGATCTGGGACATGGACGGCAATCATTATTATGATATGAGCATCATGGGCATCGGTTCCTGCGTGCTCGGTTATGCCGACGATAAGGTCAACGCTGCGGTGAAGCGCGCCATCGACGACGGCAACATGAGCACGCTGAATTGCTATGAAGAGGTCGAGCTCGCCGAAAAGCTGATCCGGCTGCATCCCTGGGCTCAGATGGCGAGATTTGCGCGTACCGGCGGTGAAGCTTGCGCCGTTGCCGTGCGCATCGCACGCGCTGCTTCCAAGAAAGACAAGGTCGCATTCTGCGGCTATCACGGATGGGGCGACTGGTACTTATCCGCTAATATCGCCGACTCAGGCAACCTCGACGGCCAGCTTCTGCCGGGCCTCAAACCGGCCGGCGTGCCGCGCGCGCTGAAAGGCACTTCGATCCCGTTCAATATGGGCTCTTTGAAAGAGCTTGAAGCCATCGCGGAAATGAATCCGAATGAGATCGGCGTCATCATCACCGAGGTGCGCCGTCATCAGGAGGCGGACGTCGAGTTTTTAAAGGGTGTGCGCGCCGTCGCCGACAAGATAGGCGCCGTGCTCATATTCGACGAGACTTCTTCAGGGTTCAGGCTCAAGACGGCGGGCCTCCACACGCTTTACGGCGTCGAGCCCGACATGATGGTTCTCGGAAAAGGGATGGGCAACGGATTTCCCATAACCGCGGTCATCGGAAAGGCGCGTTTTATGGATGCCGCGC
>CAZJAX010000050.1:0-13243 GCA_964543965.1 uncultured Planctomycetia bacterium | reverse complement strand
GGAAAGGATCGTGCCATCAGCCGCGTTGGGATCCAGCGTACCGCCGGAGACCGCATCGATGAGGGTCAGCGTGCTGGGATCGAGAAGCAGGACGCCGGTCAGGCCATAAGCGGCCGACGTGTTGACCGTCGCATCGAAATCGAGGAAGTTCTTGCCGGAGGTTTCCACGAAACCGCCATTGCCGGACTGGGCGCCGCCCTGCGCGCTGATGGAACCGTAAACGCCGGTCATGTCGTTGGACCAAACGACGACCTTGCCGCCGTCGCCGTTGGTGACCGCGTCGGCCTTGATCGAAGCGTCGCGCGAAACGAACGTACGCTCCGCATTGCGGACCGCCGCGTTGTCGCCGTGAGCGTCGCCGCCGATCAGGACTTCGCCGCCGCCTTGGTCGCCCGAGGCGTCAATGGACGTGCCAGCCATAAGGCCGACGCGCTCGCCGAGGACCTTGACGGAGCCGCCCTTCTCCCCCGCATCGTCACCCTTGGCGTTGATCGTGCCGGAATTGGCCACGATGCCCGAGCTCTTAATAGAGGAAAGCTCGACCGAGCCGGTCTTGGAACCGACCGTGTTGGCCTCGACGATGCCGCGGTTGTTGACGAGCTTGTCAAAGATGTTGTTGGCCGCTTCGGCGGTCATGACGACCTTGCCGCCGTTGGCGCGGACGATACCGGTGTTGGAGACCGCTTCCGCGGCGCCGGTGCCCTGCAGGACTTCCTTGTCGACCACGACCGAGATAAGGCCGCCGTCGAACGAGAGCGTCGCTTCACGGCCGGAGGCCAGGACCACGCTTGACTCGTTGGCCTGGATCAGGCCGTTGTTGGCGACCGAGCCGCCGAGCAGGGCCAGCCCGCCGTCCCCTATATATAAGGAACCGTCGTTCACGACGGAGGCGGCGTTGCCGTTCTGGAAGAACTTGTAGTTGCCGTTCAAGAAGTCCTGGTTGTTGATGTCGAGCGAAGAAGCCACGAGGCCGGCCGCGTTGACCTGGGAACCGGGCGCGAAATAGACGCCGCCGGTGTTGACCAGGAAGAACTTGCCGCCGTTGATCTGCATGCTGCCGAAGATCTCGGAGGGAGAGCCTGAGCGGACGCGGTTCAAGTGGGCCGTGTCGATATTGGCTATAAAGGAAGCGTTGGAGCCGACGTTGAAGAACTCGTGGCTGCCGATGGTAGCGCCGCCGTGGGATTCCAGCGTACCGACATTCCCGTTTTCAGAATATGAAGAATTCCCAAATTCGGCATTATAGCCCGTGGGAATAGTATTGGGGTCAACTGCAGCAGACACCGGCGCCGTGAAGTTCACCGTGGTGAGAATTAAGAACGCTGCAACGCTCTTAAAGAAGATCGAGTGTCTGGACTTTGTCATGATGCTTAAACCCCGTTTTTTCTGTGCTTTGTTGTTTTTAGCTTTAGTTGATGATGAACTGCGTATGCGTCTTAGACGAAATCGCCGCTGACGCTGAAATAAAACTGTCCGTTGGAACGATCCGACGGCGTATCGCCTACCGGCACGCCGTACTCGAAGCGGCCCGTCAGATTGCGCGGAAGATCGAATCTCACGCCGCCGCCCACGCCCCAATAGCTCTGGCTTCCGAACTCGCCGACCTGATGAGCCTTGAGCTTCGCGTAGCCGCCGTCGACGAAACCGACGAAATTCAATTTGTTCCAAAGAGCTTCCTCGGACCAAGGAGCCTTAGTCTCGCGCGGGATGAAATAGAAAGGCACGCGCAGTTCGGCCGTACCGCTGATTCCGGTGTCGCCGAGGTAATCGCTCTGCGGATAACCGCGAACCGAGTAAATGCCGCCCAAGTCAAACTGCTCGGCCGAAACCAAGCGGTTGGGCGCAACCTGTCCGGCGCCTTTGAAAAGAAGGTAGGTCGAGTCTTTGACCGGGTGTATACGGTTCACTGCGCCGGAATACTTAAAGAAGCTGGCGCCGGCATTGGGACGGGAAAGGAGCGGGTCATGCTTTTCAGAAGCGCCGAACCACGGCACTCCGAAAGTAAGGTCGTTGGTGATGAACGTCCTGCCCCACTTGTCCTGTTCGTCGATGTTGAGGCCGGTGTGAAGCATCCGCAGCTCGTCCTTGCTGGAGGTGTTGCCGAGAGCGGTGTTTTCGATGCTCTTGGATTCGGCGCTGCCGGTCCAAGTGAAACCGAGCCAGTCGTTGCTATATATAGGATGGTTGATGAAAGCGCTGTACGCGTAGGCCGTGCCGCCCAGATCCAGAACCGTGAACGGTCCGCCGACGGTGACATCGGTGTAATTGAACGTCGCGCCAACCTGCGTATCGCGATCCCCGACGGGAACCGCATACTGGGTACCGAGCGCAAACACGTGGTCGCCGAACTGCACGCGGGCGGCCGCGATATCGTCAATACCGAGAAAATTAGTATGTCTCAATGACACGCTGTATCTTTCTTTACCGGTTAGCTTCGTTCCGAAATTGTTGATCTCGCCGCCGATATGAAGCGGGTAGCGATCTTTCACGTCGAGTATCAGGTCCGACGTGCCGACCGACTTGCCCGGGACAATGACAGCTTTGACTTCATGGTCGGGATTCAGATTGGTTCTCTTGATGTTTCTAGAGAGATCCGAATACTGCAGCACCTCTCCTTTAAGCTTATTGACGTAACGCTTGAGGACGCCGGAGCTGAAATACTTATTTCCCTGGACTTTGACTTTGCCAAGTTTGCCTTCAAAGATCTGAATTTTCAAGACCTTGTCCGTCATTTTTTGCGGCGGAATATAAGCGCGGCAAGTTATATAACCTTTTGTCCTGTAAAGTTGAGTTATGCTTAAAGCGATCTGTTTTGCTTCAGCCAGCTTCAACTGTTTGCCCTGAAAAGGCGCCACCAGCGGCTGGATCTCCGCAGAGTCGATGACCGTATTGCCGGTGAAAACGATCTTGTCGATCTGGAAAGCCACGTCTTCTGTCGGAAGCTGGGCGTCAGCGGCTTTTTGAGCTTTCTTCGCGGCGCGGCGCTGAGAAATATTGGAGGTGTCGCCCCTGCCCGCGAAGATCGCTCCGCCGGCTGGGGTGTAGTCGCCTTCGGCGATCGCATTGATGTTCTCGCTCGAGAGATAGATCTTGTCGAGGTTCTTTGAAAACGCACGCAGTTCATTGAGCGTGAGCTCCTTGCCCTCATAGGGCTTGACCAGCGCCTCGACTTCATCCTGCGAGATCGCGGCGTTGTCGGGCACGGTGATCTTTTCTACGACGAATACGGTCGGCGCTTCGTTTTCGGCGTTGTCGGCTTCGTCAAAACCTTCTTTGATGATGTTGAGCTTCGAGATGAGGCGCGCAGAATTGTAAAGCTGGGAAATATTGTCCGTGAGATAGATGACTTCGGTGAGTTTGACTTCTTTGCCTTCAAACGTCGAAACCAGCGTTTCCATTTCATATCTTGAGATCGGCGCGGTGTCCGGGATGCTGATCGACTTGATCAGGAACTTTACTTCTTCGGAGGATTCGCTCAAAACGGAAAACGTTCCGGCGGCGGGTTCTGACTGTTCGACCGCGGCGCTTTGAACGGCTTCGTCGGTCTTTGATTCCGTGACCGCGACATTCTGGTCGCCGACTTCGATCGAAGCTTCCTTTTGCGAAGCTTCAAGGCGCGAAGCGGACTCGCGGTTCTTATCCGTGATCTCGAGGCTCTGCTGTTCCTGCCCCGGACTTACCGCGGCATGCATATCGGGAACGATCAGAAATGAATTGAAAATAAAAAAAGACAATGCAACAGCCGAGATTTTTTTGATGATCTTCATAATTCCCTTCGAAGGTTTTCTCTTTTGATCGGCCGGTAGGCCGCACCACGGATTTAAGATGGAAAATGAGAACTTTTACGACGTGATTATTTTATGACAGAGGCGGGATATCATGCAACAAATCTCTTACGTTTTTTCGTTTTTTTTGCCTATTTAAGATTAAACATTCTTATCTAAAAATTAATATTTGAATATCCGCTTTGTTTTCATTACGGATTTATTATAATTTTTTTAAGTGTCTCGAGGTGTAAAAGCATATCTCGGCGCTTCCGGGGGTCGTAGAGAAGGTAGGCCGGGTGATACAAAAGCAGGCAGGGAATTTCTTTTTTTTCCTTAAAAAAAATACCGGTAAAAATTTTTCCCACGATGTCCTTCATCGGAAGCTTCGCTTTATCCGGCATGATGTATTTCATCGCCGTGCGGCCGAGAAGCACGATCAGCTGAGGGTCACAGATCTTGATCTGCATTTCAAGAAAAGGAAAACAAGTTTCGGCTTCGTCCGCGCGGGGAGGCCGGTTGTCAGGCGGCCGGCACTTCACGACATTGGCGATGAGCGTGTCGCGGTCCGTGTCGATGCCGATCGACGCCATCACGCCGTCCAAAACTTTTCCCGCGCGGCCGACAAAGGATCTGCCGGTCTTATCTTCTTCGGCGCCGGGCGCTTCTCCGATCATGAGAATTTTTGCGGCGGGATTGCCGCGGTCAAATACGAGATGGGTGCGTCCTTTAGAAAGGCCGCAGGCAGTGCAGTTCTTTTCTAAAAAATCATTTTTAAATTTATTGTAAGCGGCCGGGTCCGGCGGCAAGACGGGTCAGGCTTTTTCGCCGGAAAATTTCCGGGAATACTTGGCGGCAAGATTCCAGACGCCGAAACAGACCGCGGCATAAAAAATATCGCCGAGGAATGAGTTGCGGAAAAACGGCAGCGCCATCGCATAGCACTCGGCCAGTCCCGCTGAATTTTTCGGGTACATGTCCTGAAATAGAAATACGCCGAGGTTGGTGAGGATAAAAAAGAAAAGGCTTCCAGCCAGCGTTCCCGCCGCGATGCGGAAAATACCGCTGCGCCGCCGGACCCAGAAACCGATGGGCACGGTCAGGACAAAGCAGCCCCAAGTCAGCCAGAAAAGCGGATGGGCGCCGAGAACCAGGTCGCTGGCGATCATCGCGGCAACCGGTACGGTCAGAGCCAGACCCGGCGAAAGCACAGCGCCGGAAAAGAGGGCCAGAGCCGTCAAGGGCGTAAAATTGGCTGGGTGAGGCAGCACCCGGATGAGGACGGCTGCGAGGATCATCAAAAACGCGGCGTATTGCTGAAACTTCTTCTCTGTCATGCTGTTATGATACCGCTTGGGGCTGAGCCTGTCCACTATTCGCAGCTCCGGCCAGGCGCAGCACCCGCCATGCCCCGAAATCCAGCGACAATCTATCCTTGGACGTCCTCGTTGAGACAAAAAGATGATCCGGATCCTTTAAGGCCGCCAGGGGTATGCGAATCAAAAGCCTGTTTTTCTCTATCTTAAAAAAGACGCTCGAGGCGAAATTGCCCGCTGCAAGGTCGCGTACTCTCAAATGGGCTCCGAAAAGCCTCAAAGAAAGCTTCGGCATCCTGGAAAATTGCTCGCCGCTTTTATAGGCAAACACGCTCGTGGTTAGCGCCCCCATCTCATCGAGCGCATACATGAGAGGCGCTTCGATAAAAAGATCCGTGCCGCTGGCTCCATAGCGCACATCCCCTTTTCTTGTGTTAGCTCGGGACGCCCAGTCTTCGGGCGTAAGGCCGGGTTCGACGATGACCGTCTCGTAAGGGTACTCGGCGAAGATCTCATTTTTCCGGGCGAAAGACAGAAGAAAATTCTTGGCGTAGGACATCTGACTTTGATAGACGGATAAGGCCTGCATTTTTTTCTCGGTTTGAGCGGGAGTCAGATCGTGCCGCCCCCAGCGCAGATCCGGCCGGACGACCGACGGAGGCGGGTCGAGACCGGCTTCGTAGTCCGCTTTGTGAGGTTTAGGCCAATCGTGCGAGTGGACGAGATAGAGATGCACCTGGGGCGCGTTTTCAGCGGGAAGACGGAGGTTCATCAGAGCTGCGTTCAGAAAAAGATATGCGGCTTGGTGATCCAGATTGCGGTCGAAAGGCGCCGTCACGAACACATGCGTCGGACGGTTCTCCGAGATCACTTTTTCAAAATCCTCGACGACGCTTCCGCCCCGGAAATATTTTCCGTAAGAAAGATCGTCGTGGTGGATGACTTTGTTCACGCGGGAGAAAAAACTGCGGTAGGGCTTCTTCCCCTCCCAGAACCTTTCCCAGATGGACATGGTCCCGAGGTCCGGGTATCCGAGAAAAAAAAGATTTTTCTCCGGCACTCCGAGAAGCGCCATCGCCTGCACGGCCTCGTTTTTCCGCACGCGTCCGATCTTGATGAAATCGGTCGTGAGGATCATGGGTTTTTTCTGGTAGAAGAGAGATGAGATCTCGTTGGACTCGCCGCGCGTCAGATAGACGATCTTCACGTCCGCGCCAGCGGCCAGCGCGGACTGGATGATACCGCCCGCGCCGAGCGTCTCGTCGTCCGGGTGGGGAGCTACGATGAGAATGCGGTCGGCAGAGGTCAACGGAAGCGTGTCGGCGTGGGCGCTCTCAAAAACGCCCGTGAATAGGCCGGCGGCCGAAAGCAAAAAAAATACCGGACGCAATATCCGGCGCGTCATGTCAAGCGATCGAGGCGGGCGAACACCCGCTGGTTAGCTTCTTCGATCACCGTGATCTTAAACCCTTCTGAAGCGATCTCTTTGAGCCTCTTAAAATCCTTCTGGCGGTAAAAACCATAGATCGGAAACGAAGCGGCGTCCAAGGCTATCAGGTCTTCCCGCTTCGAGATCATCGGGATGGTGTGGTTGGTATAAAATGTGCCCTTCGGATCCTGCACGATCACCGACACGTTGGGATTGCCGGTGTAATAGCGCGCACCGCGGACGAAAAGCTTGCCTCCCATGATCATCCCCCGCCGTGTGCCGGCAGTCTCTTCTTCATAAAGCTTCGCCAGGTGCCGCGACGCGAAAACTTTGTCCGCCGCCGGCAGAAGGAAACCGAACCCGATCACGCTGAAAACAGCGGTCATCGCGATGAGCAGAAAAAAAGCCGTTTTGACCTTCTTCCGGAATACAGAAAAAAGAGCCGCCCACGAAAGCGGAAGCGCCGTCACGCAGTAAATTGCGACCGGCAGCTCTAAACCAAAATTGCCGCTTGCGCCGAACCGGTACACTCCGGCCGCCAAAACCGCCGGCATCACGCCCAAAACGGCTGCCGCAAGAAGTAAAAGCGGTTTTGCGGGATTCCCGCCGCGAGCGACTGCGCGGAAGAAAGGATGCGCCCAGACGCCGATCATGAGCGCCATCAGCGGAAACAAAGGGAATGTATAGCTTAAAAGCTTGGATTTCGCAGCCATGAAAAAAGCAAAACCGGAAACAAAGAACGAAACCACGAGGAGGAACTCGCGGCGGTAAAGACCCAGCCCCCTGTGCGCTTTGCGTATCGTATGGGCGACGCCGTACGGAAGGGCGAAGGTCCACGGGAAAAAACCCAGAAGAAATCCGGCCGGATAGAAATAAAACCGGTCGAAACCTTTGTGCTCGGCTACGAAAAAGCGCCGGATATTCTCATGAATGAAAAAATGTTTGAGAAATCCCGTCCCGTGCTGGGCCGTCATGAGCCCGTACCACGGAAACCCTACGATCGCGAACAGAAGCCCTCCGGTCAGCCACGGCAGACGCACGAGGAGCGCAAGTTCTCCCGACAGGACGGCATACAATCCGATGCCCATGAAAGGCAAAAGGAAGCCGAGCATTCCCTTGGTCAGGAAACCAAGCGCGCAGAAAACAAAGAGCAGATGCCAGGCGGCGGCGCGCCAGCGCGGATAAAGATAGCCGAGCGTGAACGAGTATAATGCCGCCGTCACAAAGAGGCAGAGGTAGACATCGGTCAGCACGATACGCGACACGACGATAAATTGCGCCGCTGTCGCAAGGATCGCCGCGCAGATGAAAGCAGTATCAGAACGCCGGAAGAGCGCGCGGGCCCACAGATAGGTGATGAGCACCGTCAGAACGCCGGCAATGCAAGGCCCCAGCCGGGCCGACCATTCACTGATGCCAAACACCTTGAAGCATGCGTACATGACCCAATAGAAAAAAATAGGTTTCTCGAACTGAGGATGGCCGAAGATATACGGCGTCGAGGCGTCGTGCCGCTCGACCATTTCGCGGGCGGTCAGACTGTAAAAGGGTTCGTCGGGGTCGAGGAGGCCGAAGCTGCCGAGATTGGCTCCGAAAAGAAAGACGGATAGCGCCAGAAGCACCCCGAGATTGTAAATATCTTTGCGCAGTGAAAAGTTCATGGCAGGTATTTTAACATACCCGATATATAATAACCGCATGTCTATTCAGCGGCATCTCCTCGAATGGTTCGACAAGAACCAACGCCCCCTGCCCTGGCGTAAAAACTACGAGCCGTATCATGTCTGGGTCTCCGAGGTCATGCTCCAGCAGACTCAGATGAAGACCGTGCTGCCTTATTTCGAACGATGGACGGCGCTTTTCCCCGACATCAAGACCCTGGCTTCGAGCGACCTGAAGCAGGTCTTAAAAGCCTGGGAGGGGCTCGGCTATTATTCCCGCGCGCGCAATCTCCACGAGAGCGCCAAGCACATCGTCGATAAGCATCAAGGTGTTTTCCCGGAGGATTTCGACGCCATCCTCGCGCTGAAAGGCATCGGGCGCTACTCGGCGGGCGCTATCGCCAGTATCGCTTTCAACCAGGAGCGCCCCATCGTCGACGGCAACATCCTGCGCGTGCTTTCGCGTCTGCATGCGATCGATAAACCGATCGACGTCGAAAAAAACAAGCCTCTTTTCTGGAGGCTAGAGGAAAAAATGATCCCCAAGGGAAAAGCGCGCTGGTTCAACCAGGCGCTGATGGAACTGGGAGCTCTCGTCTGCACGCCCGACAACCCGGCATGCGCGGTCTGCCCTCTGAAAAAATTCTGCCGGGCCTATAAGATCGGAAGCCCTCAGAACTACCCCGTAAAAGCCAAGAAAAACAAGTCAGTCAAGATTACGGCCGGCGCGCTGGTCCTGGAAAATAAAGGCCGCTATCTGATCCGCTTCCGCCCTCTCGGAGAGATCATGGGCGGACTCTGGGAATTTCCCGAATGGAAGCTGGCGAAGAACAAATCCATGACGGCTAAAGCGGTCGAGAGCAAGACGGCCCGCCTCATCAAAAAAGAGCTCGCGCAGCCTGCGGGAAAACTGGAGTATCTCGGACCCATCAAGCGCAGCTACACCTATTTCAACGAGACTCTGCATGTGTTCAGCGGACGTACGGAAAGCGCTTCGGAAGCGGCCGGCGCCTGGGAATCCGCTTGGGTCACAAAAAAAGATTTTTCGAAATATCCTTTTTCATCCGCTCATGCTAAAATCGTGGCACTTATCCAGGAGATATCGAAATGACGAAAAAAATATTCACGTTTTTGTTTGCGCTCGCGTTCCTGTCATCCCCGGCTTGGGCCACCAATTTTGCGAAAACGAAGACATCGACCCCTAAAACCAGCAGCAGCGCCCCTGCAGTCACCCCGGCGCCCGCCGCTGCTCCGTCAACCCCCGCACAAGAGGAAACAAAACCCATGGCAAAAAGCAAATTCATCATCGAAACCACGATGGGCACTATCGAAGGCGAGCTTTACGACGACAAAGCGCCCGCGACGGTGAAAAATTTCAAGGATCTGGCGAAGAAGGGTTTTTATGACGGGATCATCTTCCACCGCGTGATCCCGGATTTCATGATCCAGACCGGCGACCCGACCGGCACAGGCACGGGCGGACCCGGGTACTCTTTCCGCGATGAGTTCAACCAGAAACTCAAGCACGACAAACCCGGCGTGCTCTCGATGGCCAACAGCGGACCCAACACCAACGGCAGCCAGTTCTTCATCACCGAGGTCCCGACCCCGCATCTGGACAACCGCCACTCGGTCTTCGGCCAGGTCACCAAGGGCATCGAAGTGGTCACGGCCATCGCCAACGTCCCGGTGGACGGAAACGACAAGCCCAAGACGACGATCTCGATGAAAAAAGTTACCGTAGTCGAGGCTGTTGCTTAAGAATTAAGCCGGGTTCACATCGCCGGTTTCCGCCTGATGCGGAGGCCGGCGATTTTTATTTTCGGGGCTGGAGGTGGCGGAGATTGCGGCGTTTTTCGCCGTCGCCCTGGCGGCGTTTTTCGTCCTCGGTCTCGGGGACGAGCGGCGGCACCGGAGCCGGCCTCCCCTTTTCGTCGAGGCTCACCATGGTGATATAGCACGAGTTAGTATGCCTTTTGGCGCCGGTCTTGAGATTTTCGGCGATGATGCGGATACCGACTTCCATCGAAGTGCGCCCCACATAGTTGACTGACGCCTGGAACGTCACAACTTCTCCGATATGGATCGGCTCGCGGAAATCCACACGGTCTACCGACACGGTCACGCATCGCGGCCCGGCGTGACGCGCGGCGCAGACGTAGGCCACGTTATCCGCGATCGAGAGAATGACGCCGCCGTGGACGAAGCCGGCCGTGTTGGCTTGATGCGGCATCATCAGCTGGCTCATTTCGGTCTTGGAGGCGGAGACAGGCTTGGGATTCATGCGCTTATTATAACAAATCCTATTTTTTGCCGCTGTCCAAAATTCGTCCGGCGGTCCTGACCAGACCGATGAATTCGGTGCGGCGGCCGTCCTCATCGCTGCCGATCGATTCTTCGGCGCGCGCCAGCACCCGATCCATATCCGCGCTTCCCTTATCGGAGGAATGGCTCAAAAGAAGGCCAAACTCCGCCACCGCCGACGCAAACTTAAGATCGATCGAAGGCTGACGCATCTGTCCGGCTGGAACCGACTGCGCGATGAGCCGGATCGTGTCGCCGTCAGGCGCCTTGTACTGTACCTTGACCGTCAGCAGGTCCTCACCGCCTCCGCTGGCGGCACCTTCTTTGGGGGCGACCGGTTCGATCTCATAGAGCGCCGACATGCTTTGCCCGTCATCCATGTCCCGGGCAGACTTGCCGCCTCCTGAGTCCGATGGTTCTAATGGGCGATCCGCATAACCTATCAGCCGGCAGCTTTTGACCGCCGAGGGATTGACATCGACTTCGATCCTGACATCTCTAGCAGCCTTGCGCGCGAGCTGGCCCACGAGGGCTTTTCGCGCTTCGTCGGGTCTATTAAAACGTACTCGGCTGAATAGAATACCGGTATTGTCCGTCCGCTCCTTCACAATACCTGCGATCTCCTCATGCAGCGGCAGCGCTTTAGGGCCGCATTCCATCAACACGACGCGGTTGTTCCCGCCGGCGGCCGCATGCTTGTCCGCCGCTTCATAAGCCTGCCGGATCGCCGCTGTACCGATCGAGCCCGGCCTCAAACCATCGATCGCTTCCAGAATGCGGGTCCTTTCACCGGCAGCGGCACCCTCGATCACCATGCCGGATGCGCTCACAAGCGATATTTTGTCCCGGGGACCGAGCTCATCGGCAAGCTGCCGCAAGGCCGAGCGCGTCAGTGAAAGCTCCCGCCCGCCGGCAGCTTCCGATGTCCCCACAAGGATGACAAGGCTTGAAGGCTGAACGCTGCGCGCGCCCAATTTTTTTGCCTTCACGGCGACGAGAGCGATCTTGCGGCCGCGGTTCCAGGGGCTGTCGCCCAGCTCGACCGTGACCGATACCGGCTCATCGCCCTCAGGCTCGGATCCTCCGTAAGAAAAATGATCCACCATCTCGTCGATCCTGATCTTGTCCGGCGGCGGCAGACGGCCGTCATCCAGATACCGCCGCACGGCCGCATACGAAGAGCCGCGGGCGCTCGAGAGCGCGTCTTCGTCCACGGTGTCATAAAAAAGCGTCTGTTCTGCGGAATCATGCATTTCCGAGCCTTTGATGCGCGATCCGGGTTCGAACGATCTCTTTTTTTTGACGGCTGCGCCCGCCTGTTTCTTTTCCTGAATCTGAGACGCTGCTTCAGCAACTGCTTGCGCAGCTTCCGAAACGCCGGCATCGGAAGAAGCGGGGGCATAAAACGGTCCTGAAATCGGCGTCAGAGATAAAGGAGGATCGTTCGGAGTCTTTTTACGGGCGGAGGGCATCAGGATATCGCTCAGAAAAAAAGCCATCAGGCCGAGGATCAGCAGGGTGACGGCTCCGACCGCCATGTAGAAATCCCTTTTCATTTCCTGGGCCGCCTTTTCGGCAGCGGCCTTGCGTTCTTGCGGAGTGGTCAATTTGATTTCAAGGTTTCAAGCCCGCGGCTGGCACCCGGCACAGAAACCGAAAAGCTTCAGGCTGTGATAAACGATCTTGAAGCGATGACGCGCAGCCTCGGCGTTCTGGAGGTCCTCGATCTTCTGATTTTCAAACTCCAGGATGGCGCCGCATCGGATGCAGACCAGATGGTCGTGATGAGCCCTGCCCTGAGACCTCTCGTAAAGCTTCTTTCCGTCGCCAAAATCCTGCTCCTCTAGGATGCCGCTGTCCTTAAGAAGGGACAGTGTCCGATAGACCGTAGCTTTGGAGACGGTGGGGTCGGCTTTTTTCGAATACTCGAGCAGTTTTTCTGCGGAAAAATGACCGGACGCCTCGATCGCCTCATGCAGAATGGTACGGCGCTGGGACGTGAGCTTAAGATCCTTTTTTTCGAGAAACTCGGCGAAGATCCTCTCAGCTTCTTTTAGCATTCGTCTTCTCCTTGAGCCATGCGAATAGGAGCCACGCGGTACAGATGCCGACCGTGAACACTGCAAACCACCGGCCGTACTGGCCGTCGGGAGAAAAGGGCTCCGTCGCCAGATGCAGAGCTTCGCTGTTTGGCAGGATGCCGGCCTCGGTGAATTCGTGGAAAGAATAGATTAGGATCTGCGCCACGAAGATCAGCAGAAAGATGCCCGTCACTTGAAAGAAGAGCCTCAGGTTGATCAGTGAGCTGAACTTGATCCACAGGAGACAGAATACGATGACGGCCAGCGCGCCCAGCGCCACGCCCGCGAAAACTCTGCCTTCAGGAACCTGGATAAGCATCAGCGCGGTCTCCATGCCTTCACGCGCGATCATGACGACAGTAAACACGAAAACTCCCCACCACGCGGTCCCGCCCGGCTTTTCGGCCGTGATCACAGCTATGCGTTTTTCCATCTTATCTTTCAGGAAACTGCCCTGTGTCCACATCTGCACGACCAGCGTCGTGACAAACACGGCCGCGACAAGGCCGAGGACGCCTTCCCAGAACGGCTGATTGGCGCTTTGCTGTAGAAGGAATCCGCAGCCGATACTGGCCGCTATCGATACAGCTACACCCCAGTACACCGCCTGCAAAAGCGGTCCGCGCCCGGTCTTTTGAAGATAGGCCGCGATGATCGAGACGATCAAAAAAGCCTCGAATCCCTCTCT
>CAZJAX010000049.1:0-13437 GCA_964543965.1 uncultured Planctomycetia bacterium | reverse complement strand
AGGCGGCCTAGGGCAGCGCGAGCCTTTCATTTTTGAGGACGAAAACAGGCCTGGCCCGCCGACGGCAGATCGCGGAGGAATATCTGCACAAAGGTCTGCTCCATGGCATCGAGTATCTGGATTTGACGTCGGAGCATCGGTTCCGGCTCGAGGGGGTGGAGGAGCCGGTGCTTTACTACGAGTCGCTGCGCGTTTACCGGGAGAGCGCCGCAAAACGCGAAGCGTTCGGAAAATATCTCGACGAGATCGCCTCGACTATCGAGGTTCTGAAGCCCCGCCTGTTGAACCCGTTCCTTTTGTCGTTCCTTCTCCGCTATGAGCGTGCGAAGACTGATGAAGATCTGACCGGCTACATCGACTTTCTTCTGACGCAGGCGTCCGCCCTCAAGATCAGTTCCGGCGCTTATCCGCATCTGATGAAGCTTTCTGAATTGAAAAAGATGGAGATGCGCATCGATTTCAAAACCGCCAACGAAGAGCAGGTGAAAGCAGTCCGCACGCTCAGCGATGACGATCGGAGGGAGCTTGAGGATCTTTCCGAGGCGTCCAAACTCTCACTTAAAGAATCGCAGGCGGGCTACTTTCTGCGTCTGACCGACAAGCTTAAAAATCCCGAAGCTTTTCCAGAGCTCGAAAAATACCTGCAGTACCTTCGCCGTTCCAGGGGGATCGACGCCCGGGAGATCCTCGCCGAAAAGGAGAAACTTGAAGAGAGCGTGTTTGCCGGGCTTAAGGTTTCGGAGGACGAGGCGAAGCTTCTCGACGCGGTCAGGACGCTCGGGTATTACCGAAAACTCTTTCATTTGTCGCTGACGCCGGAGGAATTCGATCGTTTCAAAAAAACGAAGTCTGCGGGCCTTAAGAGCTTGTCGGGTTTTCTCAACGAAAAACTTCTCCGCCTCGACGACCGCCACGATAAGGCCGTCTTTCTGAAGGAGGATTTTGACGGCATGGCCGCTCTCTGCGAGCGGTTTTATGAGCTGACGCTTTTGAGGGACGAGAAGTTTCTCGAGAACGCCGCGGCTCTCGCGGGGGTGTCCGATAAGCCGGCCGTGCTCATTACGGGCGGATTTCACGCGCCGAATTTAAAGTCCCTGATGCGCCGCAAAAATATCTCCTATGTCTCCGTCGTGCCGCGTGTCCTGCAGGAAACCAACATCCGGCGCTACGAAGAGATCCTTTTAAGTCAGCCGGCCTCAAGCGCGGCTGTGAAACCTGCCGCCGCGATGACGATGAATGCGTATCTGGCTCCCAACGAGATCGGCAGCCCTGCGCTGACGGCCGAGTTTATCGCAAGATTCGAATCTGCTCCCGCCATGACCCGGGGAGCTCGTCTGGCCGAAGAATTATCTCCCGAAGACCAGCCGCCGCCGAAACCTCTATGGCAGCGCTCTCAGCTCGTGGTTCGATTCGTCCGCTTCGCCGCCGATGCGCTATGGCGCCTGCGCGGAGGGCAGGCCGGTGAGCTTAAGCGGGAGATGAGTGCGGCGCGCCGGGCGCTGGAACGCATCCTTGAAAATTTTGAAGAAATGAAATTTTTTGATCGCTCGGATGCCGTGGCTCAGGTGCAGGATCTCGCTTATGAGCTCGGACGCTTGAAAAAGTTCGCAGGTCAGCGCAGCGGCGAAGAGGCTTTGAGGGCATGGGATGTCTTCGTCGCCAAGACCGATGCCCTCACCGAAAGCCTCGGCATCTATTTCAACGGTTTGAGCGACGCCGAGGAAAAGAAGGGATCGGAAGAGATCAGCATCGCCCGAGAGACCTCGGAGGCGCTGCCGCTGCTGAAAAATATCACGGTCCGCCAGCTGGCGATGATGGAAGCGCGTGCCGGCTACCAGATCCTCGTCAACTCCGTCCTGCGGCGTATCGGCGAGATACAGACTCCGCACGGTTTGATGCTTTACCTGCAGCGCGCCGGAAACGAGGGCGCCAGCGACATCGAGCGCGGCAATATCGACCGCTGGATCTCGGACCTGCGGGGCGTGAGCTCGATGCTTCGCGGCTCGCTGAGCGGCGGGCCGCTCACCCCGGAGTACACCGGACACTATGTAAAATTTTTCTCGGAGCGGTCCGCTGAGTTTCATAAGCGCCTTTCCGTGATGAAGCTTCCGCACGCGCAGGATGCGCGCATCCGCCGATACATGCTCCGCGAATCCGGACCCTGGTATTGGACCATCGAATCGCTTGAGAACCTCGCTGAGTTCGTCGAGGCCAGGCCTGATCTGGCGGACGCCGATGCAGGCGCGAGGCTGGCCGTACGGACCGCGCCTGATTTCTCTCTTCTAGCTGTGGACGTGAACCCCGGTGATGATGGCCATCATCTCAAGAAGCTGGTTCTTTCGGCTGCCGGCACGGAGCTCGTTCCCTATGGTCAGCTCAGCGTGGCTCCGATCGAGGGGACTGCCAACATGATCTTCCGTTACGTCCTCCCGAACAAGACGGAGTACGTTTTTCAGGCGCCGAAGAACGGCGCCGACATGAGCGTGCTGGATTATTACTCTGAGCCTCGCGATTGGCGCGCGCAGCTGAAGCGCAGGGAGGATCTGCGCATTTTTCTCGTCGGCATCGTGCGTTTTTTGGCTTCTCTGGAGGTTTATGAAGAATTGCAGGCGATGGGTCCGCGCGCCGATCTTGCCGAAACTGTTTATGTGCCTACGCGGGAAGAGCGCGAGAGGTTCTTCGATATCTGCGAGCAGCTCCGTTTGGCGCTGCGAAGCGGAAGGCTGGACGGGATCGCTCCAGCGGCCGCGGCGCTCAAAGCGGAAATCCTGAAAGGGAAGCTTTTTTTCGTGCAAAAGGTTTTTGCCGACGACACAGAAGACATCAACGACCTCCTGCTCGATTTCAATATGCGTTTCGATGGTCCCGCCGTCAGGAAGATGGCTCTGTATACGGCGCGCGCTCTTAAGCTCGTGCATGAGCGCGGGATTATCCATGCCGATATCAAGGTTGGGAACATGCGTATCCGGCTGAAGCCTCATGTGATCCCCGGAATGAACCGCACGATCACCGCTGACGACATCACGGGCTGCTATATCTATGATTTCGGCTATTCATTCATCGAAAGGGGAAAGGCGGATCCGCGCAGTTTCAGCCGCATGGTCATCACCATACAGGAGGAGACCAATAAATACGCCGGTACCCTCGAGTATCTGCCTGCCGGCATCGATTCCCTGAGAAGCGTGATGAACGACCCCCGCCGGGACGTGGCGGCTTATTGGCATACGGTCGCTCGGCTGGCCGGATACAGGCCGAAGGTCGCAGACGCCGCGCCTTCGGCGCTCGCCGCGGAAGATGAGATGGACGCGCTGGCTCCGATCCTTGTGCCGACGCTGCATCCCTATGTGGACTTCGACACAAGGAAGATGCAGCCCGCGGGGTTGGGAGATTATTGGGACCGCGTCATCAGCAGGTTCGAATCTGAAGGGAAAGAGCCTGGCCCCGAGAAAACGATCCCATTGACGGCGCGGCTGATCCTGGCCGGTTCATGGAGAAATGTGGAGAAGCTCCTGAGCGGTCATCCGTACCGCGAAAGCATTTTGAAGAGGATCGCGGAGGCGCTGGCGGGATATCTAGAGCTCTCGGGCGGCCGCGGTTTCCTTCGCGGTATCGCCGCGGCGTACGGCCTGCGCGGAGTCCTCGCAAATCTGGCGAATGAAAAATTTGAACAGATCCTTTTTGAGCAGCTGCTGCCGGAGACGCCGAGAACCGGAGGCGGGCATTTACTCGAAGGTGCGGCTGCGCGCGCTGGAAGAGCCAAGAATGTGCTTGCAGGCGCGGAGTCTTCGCTGGACGTCTTGCTGCGCAACACAGACACCATCGAAGTGATGAACGGACTTTATGAAACCGGCGGAGCCCGCCTCGCGTCGGACAGGAGCGATGATGTCGCCGAAAAAGTGCTGAAGGCCTCCCGCCGCATGATACGCAGCGCGTCGGTTGACGTGACCGGCGCGTCCAACTCACTGGCAGCCGCCGCCCGTTTTTTGAACGAAACCGAGCTCAGGCTTCTCATCGACAGCCGTATCGTGATCACCAATACCGGAAGCCGCGACACCGCCGCGAAACTGAGCGCGGTACCCATCGTAGAGCACTACCTGAGATCCCGGGACAAGATCCTGAGCGATCTCCGCGGTTTGGCAAAAAAACTGGACGATGAGCGGGATGCGCTGCAAAACGTATCCCATTTTAAAGAGTCAGCCGCGGCGCTTACCCAGGCGACCCAGAGCCTCTATGCGATACGGCTGGAGATGATCAGCATGCCTACGCTGATCGGCATGCTGCAGAAAGATTTCAACGATATTGAGGATTTCGATGCCGCTCCGTTCATCCAGCTGAAAGCCAGGGAGGCCGAGGCATCGCTGGATTCTGCCGTCAATCGTCTCTTCCGGCTTCAGCTTGGCATGAGCGCGTGGAACATGGGGCTGCCCATCGATTTCAGCGAGTTTGCAGGTTCACGCATGGCGGCTGCCGTCACCCGGCCCGCCGGATCCGGGGCGCGCCTGGCCGGACCCAATGAATTGGCGTATCTTGATCCTGACAAGACGGCAGCAAGGCGCGTCGCGACCGTCGGGATACCGCTTGAAGAGGGTGCTGGCAGGAGCCATCGGCAGTATCCGACCATGCAGGACTTCGTGGATCAGTACGACAGCATTCCCTCGTCCGATAAGCCCGACATCGTGATCCTGAACCAGAATGAATTATTTGCCCCTAAAAAGCTCTCAGCCGATGACGGCCCCGGCCCTTTATATTTTTACTGGGTGACGAAGTTGAGGGAGAAAGGGTATCGCGGACCGATCCTCGTGTGGCTTGCCATCTATCGCCATCACACCGATGATACGCAGCTTGCCGACGGTGTGGATGCCAAGCTCAGGCCCTACAGCGTCGACCTGATATCGGACAGAGATATTTACAAAGACAACCTGCTGATCTTGAGAAGTTTTATATTCGGAAGAGCCGTCTCAAGATCCCGGGATCCCAGGCAGACCATCAGCAGATACATCCTGGATGAACTCGGTCAGGGGCGCGCGGTCACGCTCGATAAGGTTATTTCCGAGATCAACCGTACCGGTTTGAAACCGAAGCTGGATCATTTAGATGCGCCAGGAAAGCTCATCGTCGACAAAGGCTGGCTTGCCGAAGCCGCGGCCTCGGGAAAAGTCCGTACGTCCGAGATGTTTTACAGAGCGTTCCAAAAAAGAGATGGGTCCGCGATCAGCATTCTGGATTTCGGCAGTCAGGTGCCGGATTTCGTGCTCAATCTATGCCGTGTTCTCGCCGCGGGTCCTGTCGGACGCAGTTATGCGCTGGATGTGTCGGAGATGCAGACGGTCGACAGGGTATACCAATTTCCGTATTTCCAGATCGCGGAAAATAAGCGGGTCGACGACCTGAATACGGCCGTTAAGGAGCTGTCAGAGAAAGGGGTCGATGTCGTCACGCTGAACGCTCCGCCGGATGCCCTGGTGACGATCTCTCTGATGATGCACCACGTAGCCCAAATGCGCGCAGGAGCCGTGCTGTTGCGGCTCAACCATAAGGATTGGGGCAAGACCGAGGTGTATGTGGAACACATCGAGGCTTACGG
Source organism: uncultured Planctomycetia bacterium (assembly GCA_964543965.1). GTDB lineage: Bacteria > Omnitrophota > Gorgyraeia > 2-02-FULL-51-18 > 2-02-FULL-51-18 > CAMDWQ01. Next base: position 7,853 of record CAZJAX010000049.1, on the reverse strand, counting down.
CTACAAATTGGCCGCCGTATTCGATGATCCTCCGGCAGACTATCCCTCGACAACTTTTTCGAAAGATTCGAGACTCTTTGTTTTTGCGCTGGATTCGCCGGGCGCGCGCCTGGCCGAAACCTCCGGGAGCCGCTTAGCGTCGATGCGCTTTCTGACCAAAGAGGCCAAGATCCTGGCATTCGGATCAAGCTCCACGGAAGGAGTCGTGGATCCCCGCATGTCGTATCCGGCCATTCTCGAGAGGACTATCGGCCGCCGCGTCATAAACGAGGGGATCGGCGGAGAGAGAACCCTCGATCTGCACGGCGGGCCGAGCGGCAAGACACGGCTTCCGGGAATTCTTGAAAGACACAAGCCTGATCTGCTGATCCTGTGGCACGGAAGAAACGATCTCCTTTTCGACGCCGGGAAGACCGAGGCCGACGTCGAATCGGCGCTTCTCGAGATGATCGGCGAAGCGAAAAGGAGAGGCGTCCAAGTCCTGCTGCTTGGCAGTCCCAAGACCGGCTTCAAGGACGACCCCCTTTACGAGCGTGTTGCCGCCGCTGCCGGCGTGCCCTATCTCCCCGACGTTTACGATGAGATCCTTTCGAGGCCTGACCATATGGTGGATGCGATCCACGCCAATGCGGAGGGTAACCGCATTATCGCCCGGAAGATCAAAGCCTTCCTCGCGCTGCAGGGGGCGATCGAGCCGTCAAGTCCTCCGGAATTCCAGTTATCCAAATTTTATCCCTCGGTCAGCGTTTACACCCAGGATCTCGCCCCTGACCGTGCAGTTTACTTCACGGCGGGTGTTTGGGCGGAAAACCCGTCGGTCCGCCTTGTTTACAAAGACCCCTCGGATCCCGAAGGGCGATGGAAGGATGCGGAATCGGACGCGGCCGTGACGAATGATTACGGTTTCGGATATTACCGTTTTAAAGCGGTGCTTCCCGAGGGCGTCGAAGAATATTCCTTTAAGGTCTCTGCCGACGGAAAACCTTCGGACGATGCCGGAAAAAAATGGACACTTTGGCCGGAGTCCATACGCATCCGCATCCCGGCAGACAAGAAAGTGCTTATCATCCCGACCGGTCTCACGATCGGGCCTGAAACGCCGTTCGATGTCACGTCGATCCACGAGAATTTCCGCGACATCGTGGAGCCGGTCTACCAGGAAGCGGTCGCTGCTTTTGATGGAGGCGCGACGATGGAGGAGTTGAGGCTTCTGGTTCCCGGAAAGAAGAGCCGCACCCCTGAGGAGCAATATCGCCACGTCATTATCCGCATGGCGGCGCATTTCCTGTTCGTGACGTCGCAATACCGCGTACTCAGCCTAAGGGCTCCTTATTGGGTGAGACCCGACTTCATGACAGGCGAGAGTCTGGGGCTTGAGATCGCCATGCACCTGGCAGGCGGATTCAATATCACGGACTTCATCCGGTTCCTGAAGGCGCGCCTGGACCTTACAGATCTTATCGCCCCTATCACGTACGGCCGCATCGTCATCGCTGGCCAGACCCCCGAGCAGATCCGTACGATCCTGAAAGCGGGCGAAGTCGAAGCCGTCAGCTATGCCAGCGACGGCAGAGCCTATCTTGTCATCAAAGGCAACAGCCAGATCGAGATCGAAGCGGCCGTGGCCCGAATCGCTTTGAAGCTGGATGTTCCTGTGGACAGCATCGAAGCGAAATATCCCGTCTCGTCCATGATCCATCATACGTTTCACGGAGAATGGTTCGACCGCCGGATGGCGGAAGTCATCGGGTCGATGACCTTTCGCGACCCGGACACGCCGATCATCGATACCTCCGATCCAAAAAGCGGGATTCTTAAGACGGCCGATCAGCTGAAAGCTGCTTTTTTTCAGGCGATCTTCGAGCCTGTGTTCTGGATCCAGGCCGATGCGCTGGTTAACGGCGCAGACCGCATATGGCTTTCTTCGCACGGCGGTTCGTGGCCGGATAGGGTGCGGCAGTATTTCGGCGCCAGGCTTGCAGTGTCCGACGATATCCGGTTTGCGATCGAAAGCTTTAAGGAAGCACAGCGGCTCTTAGGCCCCTACTATGAGATCAATCGGTTCTCGAAGAATGCTTATGACGATCTGTCCGAGAGGATCGCCGCTGCGGAGAGAGTTTTAGCGGCATGGGAGAGGCCGTCCGATCAAGACTTGCGGGATGATCTGCAGCGGATGGAAGGGTCTTTGGGTTTGTCGCCAGAAAGCCTTCTCGACGAAGGAGATGCCCGGCTTTTGGCGGAAGCTTCGGACGTCGATGAATTCAGGCGCCGACTCAAAGAGGGCGAGGATGCGGCGTATCGCGTGCTAGAGTTCATTTTGAGCACGGATGACGGGGAGTCTTCGGCCGCGCGCCTGGCGTCTTCAGCGGATGAAGCGTTTGAGCGCCTGCTTTTCGGAAACGGACTGATCTCCCGGGAGCTTTCCTCTGCGGCCGTAGAAACGGCGGACGGCAAAAAAACGCTTCGGATCCGTGCAGCCGGCGACGAAAAAAAGATCCGCTTGAGGCAGGTCGGCGACGTGCTTTATTACGATCGCTCGATCCTGAATCCGATCGATCTGCCGAACGAAAGCTTTCTGTCAATACCTGTCAATGATGTGCTGCTTGTCGGCACGAACGATGACGCCAAAGAGCTGGGCGCTCTCAGCCTGGCAGCTGACATGGATATCCATCCCGACCACACGCCGATGCATTCGACGCACGCCGCGATCGCAGGCTTGAGCCTGATCCGGGAGATGCTTCGGGGGCGCACATTCATCGACTTCGGTTCTCATACAGGCATTCTTGCGGCTTTCGCGAAGGAGCGGGCCTCCGGCTTGATCCTTGTGGAGACGAACGGGCGCCTGATGAAAGATCTTATCGATGGCAATCTGGGCACGAGCCAGTATCAGCTGCATGCTGATTTCTCCGGAATAAACCCTGACGCTGTCCAGGATTCTGTCATCGCGGCCAACCTCACCTACGGTTTCGGTTTAGACGCTATCCGCGAGCAGATCTTGGATAAAGGCTATCAGCCGGCGGCGATGGTGCTTGCCGGCGGACGGGTCTCGGAGCTTGACGCTCTGAAGCGGGCGTTCGCGGAAAGGGAAGTTTACGCAGATTGGAGATTCCAAACCGTCACGGTCGGCGGTTTCGCGGCGCTGGTGGCGGTGAACCCCGGCAAGCGGTTGGCCGCTGGCGCAAGACTTGCTGAGGAACCGCCCAAGCTGCCGTCGGCCGAGGAGCTTCGTGAGTGGTATAAGCAGTTCAATGCCCAGGGCGCGATCCGAAAGGGCGGTGAGGATCAGGTCTTGCTGAGCGCGGTTTCCCACGACCCTAGCGTGCGCGCGCGCGTCGTCAGGGCGATCTCGGCTTTGGGGCCGAGCCTCTCGATCCTGTCGGTGGGCGCCGGCCGCGGTCACCTGGAGAAAGACTTGATCGCGGCCGGCCACCGTGTCCGGGCGATCGACCTGAGTCCCGAAAATGCCCGTCACGCCAAGAAGAAGCACGGTATCGACGTGGAGATCGTCGACGCGCACGACCTTTCACCGCTTGGTGACGAGAAGTACGATGTGGTCGTTTATTCGGAGTCGATCGGGCACCTTGATCTGTCGCGGGCATTTCCGGCTGCCGCTGCGCGCCTTAGGGACGGCGGGCACGTTGTGATCACGAATTATCTGCCCAGACCCTGGGGCCGCGAGGCGGCTTTTCAGGTCTCGCGGTATTTCCGCTATCTATATACCGAGGTGCGTGACGCTCTGGGCGGCGCCGGACTCGAGATCCTGAGCCAGGAAGAGATCCGCTCGACCCGCGCCGGTCTGGAGAAGCTGCAGCTGTATGTTGCCGGCCGCTCGGTGCCGGCTTCGCCTCCGGCCAAGACCGATGAAGGCGGTGCTGGACTCGTCAAAAACGCCTCGCGTCTGGCGCAGACCGGCGGCGCGGATCTTATTTTGAGCGCTATGGGTCTTGCCGCCCAAGAACTTCCGCCGATAAGATCTCAGCGTAATATCGGGAACCTGACCGTGAAAACGATCGAGCTTACGGGCCGCAAAGACCCTCTGGCGATCCCGCGCGGCATCGAGATCCTGGATAATGAGCTTGCGCCAGTCAGATCGTTCGATCTCGTTTACCGCGGGGACAGGCTCATCGCAGTTTTCCCCGTATTCAACCTTGGCGAGATCGCCGACGCTCTCAAGGGGACGGCGGAGGCGGTCCGATTGACCGAGGCTTACGCTTTAGCGGAGATGCGGTATTTCGATCTGAGTTATTATTATTTCAAGGTTCCGGGGTTCAGCGCCGCGTTGTCGTCCGATCAGATCACGGAAGAGTGGAGACGCTTCGCCGAGCAGTGGAGGGCCGACCAGGAAGCGATCCGTTCGTACCGGGAGCAGCCGGAGGTCGACCGTCCGTTCAAGGCGAGAATTCTCAAACACAGCTATTCGAGCGCCAGCGGCTACAGCGTTCCTGCGAAGAGCTACGTTTATATCGAGCTTGAGCTCTCCGGCAAACTTAACAAGATCGCGTCCTTCAATCCCGATGAGTATGATCCGGCTCTCTATGCTCCGAGACCCGGCGTGCATCAGCTGATAATCCGTGTCTTTCCCGGCGTTTATAATCCCGCGACGCTTTCATCGGCGCAGACCAAGGCAGAGTTTTTTCCGCTCATCTTCGGGCCGGAGTTTGATGTGCGGCCCGGGGATCTTACGCTCGACGTCGGTTCCGGAAACGCAAGCATCGCCTGGGTGATGTGGCTGCGCTCGCAGCGAAGAGGGTACGCGATCGGTTTAAGCGATATCGAAACCGCCAATATTTTCGACACGGCCGACATCGGAGGTTTTCCCATCAACGCTGTCACGCATGACAATATCGGCGATGACGGACAGGCTCTTCTCGAGCCGGTCGACCGCCTGGCCTGGGACATGCCCTACATCAGCCACAGAGTCATCGTCCCCCAACTGGGCCGCATACGCCTGCACCAGCATTGGGACGGAGGCCAGTTCGGACGCGAAGCTCTGAAAAAATTCGGCGCTCATCTGCGTCCTGCTCTCAAAAAGGACGGGAAGTTCCTGATATGGCAGGAGCCATTCTATGAACCCGCACCTTCAACCGGCGCATATCGTTTGTCGGATCTCATCGGAGACACGCTGAGCGGCGCGGGTGCGAGTATCGACGGGATCACTCCGGTGATCTTAAGACAGGACTTGATCGAAAGCGTGCTGAAGATCTCGGGCGCGAGCATTGAAGGCGTTCATCCGGTCGATCCGTTCATGATCGGGGGCAGACTCTACTACGGGAGGATCAATCCATCCCGATTGGCGTCCGAAGCTCCTAAGGCCTCAGCAGCTGAAGAAACAGTCGCCTTTCTCGTCAAGGTTCACAAAGCTACCGGCAAAACAGGAGAGATAGCGATTGGAGACGATATATTCGCCTTGAAGGCCGAGGACGGACGTTTGGATGTGTATGTGTCGGGCCGTAGACTGATCTCTTTGGATCCCGGACAATACAAGGAGATCGCGGGCCTCTCGGGCGCGCTTTCCGCCGAGATCTCTATGAGTATGGCGGATTTCAAGCTGGTGCTGGAAGAATCTCATCGGAAGGCGGCCGCCATCCCTGCGGGCGAAGCGCTGTACGGCAGGGAAGCCGTCGTTGAGATCAACCTCGATCATTTTGATCCGGGTCAAGGCTTCGAAGAGGCGGTGCTTCCTGTTTTGATCGAAGAATTGAAGCACGCGCACCGCCAGGCCTACGGCAAAAAAGCCGTGTTCCTGATCAAGAGCGCTGACGCCGGTCGAGCCGAGCGGGTAGCTGCAGCGATGAACGAGCGCAGCGTCACCGCGTTCACTTCGGACACCGAGCTTCCCGCGGGTTATCAGCGAAAAGAGCAGCGCGTGGCGCTGGCGACTCCGGGCGCCGAGGGTCTCGCGCCCGGCGTGAAACGTTTCTTCCTGAAAAATGTCGAACGCGGCGATATCCCTAATTTCCGCGCAGCCCTGAAGCTCGCGCTCGCGATTGCCCGGCTCGAGAAGGTCGACGCCGCCGGCCTGCAGTCGGGCCGCATCGCCGAGCTTTTGGGATTGTTCGTCAAAGACCTGAACATCGGTCTTCTCGCCGACGTCGTGAACGGTTTGAATCAGGATCCCGGCGCCATCGACGCGATCGCCCTGCCTTCGATCGTCCGCCTCCCGATCGATTCATGGATACGCGGCGCCCGTATGGCTTCGAAGCTCATCCTCCAGTCCGCCTGATCTTTGCGCCGTTTTCCGGCGGATTTCTATTCCCTAACCTCTGTCCGGGTGATAGAATTTAACCTTAATTTTTAAAGCTCCCGAAAGGATGCATGAAAAAAGATCTGTCCGAAAAACTGAGGGCCCATAAAGACAAAATGGACGCCTTGGGGAGGTTTCTTTGAAGTCGACAAGCTTACGGCCCGCATCCAGGCTTTGGAGACGGAGATCTCGAGCCCTGATTTCTGGAACAACCAGGACAATAAAAATAACGTCATGCGGGAGCTTAAGGCCCTAAAGAGCCAAACCGAACCGTATCTGAAGCTGCGGGCTCAGGTCGACGACCTCCTAGGACTCCTGGAGATCACCGAAGACTCCGACGAGGCGTCACTCAAGCATCTCGACGAAGAGGCTGAGAGCATCGGCAAAACGGTCAAGGCGCTGGAGTTTCAGAAACTGCTCGGCGGCCCCAACGATAAGAGCAGCGTCGTTTTCAGCATTAATGCCGGCGCCGGCGGTACGGAATCCTGTGATTGGGCGTCGATGCTTTTGCGCATGTATACGCGCTGGGCGCAAGACCGCGGTTACCGCGTCGAGATGATCGACATGCTGCCGGGCGAGGGCGCAGGGATCAAGAATGCGACGCTCCTGATCGAGGGCGACTGGGCGTATGGTTATCTGAAATCGGAAGTCGGGGTGCACCGGCTCGTGCGCATTTCTCCGTTCGATTCGAACAAGCGCCGGCACACCTCCTTCGCTTCGGTCGAAGCGATCCCTGAGATCGACGATGATATCAATATCGACGTCAAAGAGTCCGATATCCGAGTGGATGTGTTCCGCTCGGGCGGAAAGGGCGGGCAGGGGGTCAACACGACGGACTCCGCCGTGCGCATCACGCACATGGCGTCCGGCATCGTCGTGCAGTGCCAGAACGAGCGGTCCCAGATCAAGAACCGAGCGACCGCGATGAAAGTTTTAAAGAGCCGCCTTTATGACAGGGAAATGGCCTCGCGCATGGCCGAGCAGAAGAAGACGTACGGTGAGAAGCAGGAAATTTCCTGGGGCAGCCAGATACGCTCTTACGTGCTTCATCCTTATCAGATGGTCAAGGATCACCGCACCGATTACGAGACATCGGATACGGCGGGCGTGCTGGACGGAGATTTGAAAGGTTTTATCGAGGCGTATCTCAGAAGTTTGGGCGGAGAATAAAGGAAAACGAAAAATGCTCGGATGGATCCTAAGAAAAATATTCGGAACGCAGAACGAGCGCACGCTTAGGCGCATCACGCCGCTCGTCGCCAAGATCAACGCCTTCGAACCCGAGCTTTCCAAGCTCTCCGACGGCGACCTTCAGGCCAAGACCCCCTATTTCCGGGAGCGCCTGGCCAAAGGCGAGTCTCTGAACGCTCTGCTTCCCGAAGCTTTCGCGGTCGTCCGCGAGGCTTCCAAACGCGTGACGAAAATGCGCCACTTCGATTCACAGCTCGTCGGCGGGATCGTCCTGCACGAAGGCAGGATCTCCGAGATGGGTACCGGCGAAGGAAAGACGCTCGTCGCCACGCTTCCGGTGTATCTCCACGCGCTCACGGGCCAAGGCGTGCACGTCGTCCCGGTCAACGACTACCTGGCCCAGCGCGACCGCGAGTGG
>CAZJAX010000048.1:0-13657 GCA_964543965.1 uncultured Planctomycetia bacterium | reverse complement strand
CCTCTTGGGCGCCAAGGCCGTCGTCGCGAAGAGCTTCGCGCGCATCCATGAGACCAACCTGAAGAAGCAGGGCGTGCTCGCCGCGCGCTTCGCGAATCCCGCGGACTACGACAAGATCCGCGAGAATGACCGCGTCTCCATCTCGGGTCTGGCGGAGCTTGCTCCGGGAAAAAGCCTCAAGCTCACCATCACGCACGCCGACGGCTCGAAAGATTCGGCCGAGCTCGTGCACTCGTTCACGCAGGAGCAGGTCGCCTGGTTCAGAGCAGGCAGCGCGCTCAATCTGATGAAGGGATGAGACGGGCATGGCGCAGGAGATCATTGACCTAAAACCTGAAAAGCCGGACGAAGGCGAGCTGCGTTACACGTACGCGCGCCGCACCTCGGTCACGCGCACAGCCCCGGAGAGCTTTCTTGCGCGGGCGGCCGGAGCGCTCATCGCGGCCGGCGTCTTTTTTCTGATCCTGTTTTTTTTCGTTTACGTCATCCTTCCGGTCATCGCGATCTTTTTGATCTGGATGTTCGTGCGCGGCCTGTTCGGAAGGCGCTAGAGGCGCTTTTTTCCTTGTGAGGGCGGCTCGGTTCGTGCTATAAATTTAAAAATGAACGGATTTTTTTAGGATCTTTCCGGACGACAACCACGGGAGTACTTAATGGCGATACAGACTCAAGCACCGAAAACAGCAAAGCAGACCGTCCCGGCAGGCGCCACCAACTATCAGGCGATCAAGGAATTCGTACAGCATAATTACCGTCATTTCAATTCGGCTGTCGTCATCGACGCCTCCGAGGCCTATGTCGACCACCTCCGCAAGGGCAATAAGATGATGGTCACTCTCGCCGGCGCCATGAGCACCGCGGAGCTGGGCATCACGCTCGCCGAGATGATACGCCAGGACAAGGTCCACGCCATCACCTGCACCGGCGCCAACCTCGAAGAGGACGTGTTCAATCTCGTTGCGCATGACCACTACAAGCGTGTCCCTAATTACCGCAATCTGACCGCTGAAGAAGAAGTGGAGCTGCGTGAAGGCGGACATAACCGCGTCACCGACACCTGCATCCCCGAAGAAGAGGCGATGCGCCGCATCGAGCGCCAGGTCCTCAAGTTCTGGCAGAAGGCGGATCAAGAGAAGCAGCGCTACTTCCCTTATGAATATATGTATCAGCTCCTGCGCTCGGGAGTCATCAAAGAGCACTATCAGATCGACCCCAAAGACTCTTGGCTTCTGGCCGCGGCCGAAAAGAACCTCCCGATCTGGACGCCGGGCTGGGAAGACTCGACCCTCGGCAACATTTTTGTCGCCAACGTGATGAAAAAGGACGTGTCGACATACAGCGTCGTCAAATCCGGCCAAGAGCAGATGGCCGCGCTTGTCGATTGGTACAAGCAGGCGACCGTCTCCAAATCCATCGGCTTTTTCCAGATCGGCGGCGGCATTGCCGGTGATTTCCCGATCTGCGTCGTTCCGCTGATCGAGCAGGATCTCAAGGAAAAAGTCCGTCTCTGGGGTTATTTCTGCCAGATCTCGGACAGCACGACGTCGTACGGCTCGTACAGCGGCGCGGTCCCCAACGAAAAGATCACGTGGGGCAAGCTCGACGGCAATACGCCGCGCTTCATCATCGAGTCTGACGCCACGATCGTCGCTCCGCTCGTATTTGCTTACGTCCTCGCTTCCAAATAACGAAACTCAGGCGCCCGCATACCGCTCCTGGCCCCGGGAGCGCGTGAAGTCCGCCGATTTTTACATCGACACCGATTACCGCGTGCTTCATGAGGACGAGTCTATCCTCGTCCTCGACAAGCCCGCGCCCCTGGCCGTGCATCCGGTGGGTTCCTATCAGGACAACAATCTCCACTCGCTCCTGATGAACGACCCCTCGCGCGCGGGACAGAAGATCAATTTCACGCACCGCCTCGACGCCGAGACCAGCGGCGTCATCCTCGCCGCCAAGACTTCGGAGGCAGCCAGCTATATCGGCAAAGAATTTCTGGCCGGCCGCGTGAAGAAAAAATACCGCGCGCTCGTTTTCGGCCGCCCCGCGCAAGACGCGGGCGAGATTTCCTGCCGTCTCGGCAACGACAAGAGTTCCGGTTTTCAGACGGTGCGCGTCGCCGACGAAGTGAACGGGGAAGAGGCGCTGACGCGCTACCAAGTCCTTACGACGCATGAAAATATCGGGGAAGAAAATGCCGTGTATTCCTGGCTCGAGCTCGAGCCTCTGACCGGCCGCACACATCAGCTTCGCATACATCTGGCTCTTCTCGGCCATCCCATCGTCGGCGATAAGATCTACGTCGATCTTTCTTTTTTCCAGCGCTATGTGATGAGCGGGCTTGATGAAGCGATGCTCAAGCGCCTGAAGCTTCCCCGCCTGGCTCTGCACGCCTCTTCTCTGAGCTTTCTTCATCCGCAGTCGGGCACGAGGGTCGAGCATGTTTCCCCGGCGCCTGATTTTCTGGGAAAGATAAAAGCATGAGCCGCATGAACGAGAAGGATTTGATCCGTTTTAAAAAGGACATCGCCAGCCTTCTCGGCAACGATTTTCCTCCGAGCTCCGACGACGAGATATTCCGCGAGATGCTTTTCAACATCGCCCAGCTCAAGAACGAAAACCTAGACACTCTCGAGATCCGCCTGCTCAACACGGCCTTCAAAGAGCTCCGCTACGCGATGAAAATTTTCAAGCCCTACCGCAATATTCCCAAAGCGGCCGTCTTCGGCTCGGCTAGAACCAAGCCCGGGCACGCCAGCTACAAGATGGCTGAAAACTTCGGACGCCTTCTCGTCAAAAAAGGCTGGATGGCCATCACCGGCGGCGCCTCGGGCATCATGGAGGCGGTCATGGTGGGCGCAGGGGCGGAGCACAGCTTCGGCCTCAATATCATGCTGCCTTTCGAGCAGCAGCCCAACTGGGTCATCCGCGGCAACATGAAGCTCGTCAATTTCAAATATTTCTTCACGCGCAAGCTGATGTTCCTGAAAGAATCCGAAGCGACGGTGCTTTTCCCCGGAGGCTTCGGCACGTTCGACGAGGGCTTCGAGTCCCTGACGCTGGTGCAGACGGGAAAGGCCAAGCCGCGTCCGCTCGTCATGGTCGACCCGCCGGGCAGCGACTATTGGAAGTCGCTCATGAGGCTCATGAAAAAAAACCTGCTCGACGAGCAGCTGATCTCTCCCAACGACCTAAACCTCGTGCGCCATTACCAGGACAACGAAGCCGCCGCAGCAGAGCTGATCAATTTCTACAAAAACTACGACTCCTCGCGCTTCCTGAGAGACAAGTACCTGATACGCTTGAAACGTCCGCTTTCCGACGAGGAGCTCAAGAGCGTTTCCAGCCGATTCAAAGACCTGTGCTCCAAGGGATGTCTCGAGCGCCTGACCGACATCTCCGAGGACGACAACCAGGATCCGTCGCTCGAGAGGGTGGTATTTCATTTCGACCGCACCAGTTACAGCCGTCTGAAAGAACTGATCGACACGTTTAATTCTCTGCCCAGTTTGTCTTGACGGTTCCAAGGCCTTTTAGTAAGCTTATCCGATAAGAAACGGCCGTTTATTCATCCCAAAACCGAGACAATTTTCGTAGAAAAGGGCACCCTATGAACGCTTTTTTTAGACGTTTTTTTGCGGCGGCGATCGTCCTGACATTTTCAGTTTCTCCGGCCTTCGCCGAATCCTCAAACACGCTCAACCAGTACGGCAAGGCCGAAGTCGCGCCCTCCGCCGGCAATTTTCCCAAAGTGCAGACCGACGACGACGCGCGTTTGGCGCGTAAGTTCGCCTGGTGGCCTTCGGATGCCCAGCCTGCGCCCTTCAAAGATCCCGACAGGAGCGGCTATTGGTGGTGGCCCGAGCAGCCCGGACGCGAATCCAAGGATCGTCCATGGGGCAATCAAGGCTGGATTTACGTCAAGAAGGTCATTTTTGACTATAAAGCCGATCCGGGTCCGATGAAGCCGTCTCTCGTCATCAAGAAGATCCTCAACAACGTCAAAGTATATTTCGATTATGACAAAGCGGACATCCGTGACGATGCGGCTGAGGCGCTCGACAAAGCTCTCTGGACGCTTGAGCGCAATCCCAACGCCGACATCCTTATCACCGGCAACGCGGACGTGCGCGGTTCCGAGCAGTACAATCAGAAGCTCGGCGAACGCCGCGCCGAATCCGTGCGTCAGTACCTCGACAGCAAGGGCTTGCCGGCTGCGCGTATCCGCATCTTGAGCCGCGGCAAGCTTGACGCCATGGCGCCCAAGAACGACCTCGTCGGCATGCAGAAGGACCGCAACGCGCAGTTCATGATCGCCGAAGTCGAAGAAGTCATGATCCCGGCCGACAAAGCGGGCTCATTCGGCGAGACTTCTCAGCCCGGCGAAGCCCCGAAGGTCCTGGAAGAGGAAAAGAACTTTGAAGGCGCTATCAAGGTCGACGTTAAAGAATACACGATCAAAAAGGGCGACACGCTCTGGGCCATCGCAGAGAGAGAATACGGCGACGGCAGGCAATGGAAGCGCATCTACGAATTCAATAAAGACGTGATCTCCAATCCCGATCGTCCCAAGAAGGGCACTCGGATCAAGATCCCGATCGAATAATAAATTTAGAAGGAGGATATCCCATGAACAATCGATTTATCGCCGGTTCCGGAGCCCAGGTTTCCGAATCGACATTCCTATCCCGCGTATTCCTTTGGATGTCGCTGGGTCTGTTCCTTTCGACAGCCTCGGCCATGACGATCCTCGGCAACGAGCCGCTTCTTCGCGCCGTAGCCAACCAGTGGATCTATCTGGGCATCGCGCTCGTCCAGTTCGGCCTCGTTATCTGGGTGAACCGCAGCATCATGACGATGAGCGTGCCGATGGCCCGCTCCGTGTTCGCCGTGTACTCGCTGATGAACGGCCCGCTCTTTGCGGTCATCCTGCTGATCTACACAGGCGCATCCGTCGTGAGCACTTTCGCGATCGCCACGGGCACGTTCCTGTTCTTTAGTTTTTACGGCATGGCGACGAAGCGCGACCTCACGTCGATCGGGCAGCTGGCGCTCATGGGCGTCATCGGCCTCATCCTTGCGAGCCTGGTGAATATCTTCCTCAAGAGCTCTGCGATGATGTGGATCATCACCTATGTCGGCATCGCGATCTTCGTCGTGCTCATCGCTTACCAGACGCAGCAGTTGAAGGCTCTTTATGCGGCAGGCTTTGATCATCCCGATATCCGCAAGAAGATGGATGTCCTCGGAGCGCTGACGCTTTACATCGCGCTTATCAATCTGTTCCTGATGCTTCTGAATTTATTCGGCAGAAGAAGAGAATAGGACCCGCTCATCCCCATGTCCGTCCTCGTTCTCGTACGTCACGGCGAATCCCAGTGGAATCTTGAAAACCGCTTTACCGGCTGGGTTGATGTGCCGCTGAGCCCTAAAGGCACCGAAGAGGCTAAGAGTGCAGGGGAGAAGCTTAAGAAGGAAAATATCCGTTTCGATGCGGCGTACACCTCCGAGCTGCAGCGCGCGCAGAACACCTTGAAGCTCATTCTCGAAGGCATCGGTCAGAGCGGCATCCCCGTCACAAAAGACAAAGCTCTCAACGAGCGCCACTACGGCGACCTGCAGGGACTCAACAAAGCCGAGACGGCCGTGAAGTTCGGCGATGAGCAAGTCAAGATCTGGCGCCGCTCCTATGACATTGCCCCGCCCAACGGCGAAAGCCTGAAAGATACCGCTGCACGAACGCTGCCGTATTTTGAATCGCGCGTGGCCGCCGACCTCAAAGCGGGGAAGAACATCATCGTTGCCGCCCACGGCAACAGTCTTCGCTCCATCGTCATGGATCTCGAAAAGCTTACCAAAGAGCAAGTGCTAGAGCTCAACCTCGGTACGGCCGTTCCCTTGGTCTACGTTCTCGACTCTCACCTCAAGATCCAATCTAAAAAAGAGCTTAAATAGATAATATTTAAGTCGATTAACAATATAACCACAATAGGTGGATTATCGTTGACGGGTGTGTCTATATTTAGTAGAATTTTATTATAAAGTTGTAGTTTAATAAAAATTAGCTAAATGTATTGAAAGGAGGTACCCTGTGGATTGGGAATCAACGATCATGCAGCCTGTGGAATCGATGTGGACACGCGTGCTAGGTTTTTTGCCGACGCTTATCAGTGTGATCCTAATTCTGATCATCGGATGGGTGCTGGCGACGCTGGCTCAGAAGGTGATCACTCGTTTTTTCAAATTGGCTCGGCTTGATTCGGTGAGCGAAAAGATCGGTATCGCCAACATCCTGTCGAAAGGTGATATCAATTACACGCTTTCCGAGATCATCGGAATCCTGATTTACTGGCTCCTCATGCTCGTCGTGTTTCTCACGGCGGTCAACGCGCTTCAGCTCACTGTGGCGGCGGAACTGCTCAATCAGGTCATTCTGTACGTCCCCAACGTCATCGCCAGCGTGTTTATCCTCGTGCTCGGTATCTTCTTTGCGAGCATCGTGGCGAACACCGTGCGGACGGCGGCGGCCAACGCAGGCCTCGCTCAGGCGCGCACACTGGCGCAATTCACGCAGGTGATCATCGTGCTCTTCTCGATCATCGAGGCGCTCAAGCAGCTGCGTATCGATACGTCGATCATCGAGCTCGTGATCAAAGCGGTGCTTGCGGCGGTTGCGCTCGGCGTGGGCCTGGCGATCGGACTCGGCTGCAAGGATATGGCCGGTAAATATGTCGGTCAGCTGGTCGATAGCTTCAAAGCAAAAAAATAATACGCGCGCCCTTCGGGCGGCAAGGAAGAGGGGCGGGGCGTCAAAACCCCGCCTCTTTTTTTCGCCCTCGGCAGAAAGGGCGGTCATTTTGGGATTTGGGGATCTTTGTGATATTGTAAACCTATGAAAAAAATCATTCTTTGCGCCGTTTTTTCCTCTCTCGTCTGCGGCTGCCAGTGGAATCAGGGTCCCGAGGAGCTCGACCGTCTTATCAAGGAAGACCCGGCTTTCAAAGCGATGATGGTCCAAAGGAACCAGGCGCATTCCCAGATCAGCCTGATCCGCGAAGACCTTCTCAAGAAAAAGCAGATCATCGATTCTCAGGTTGAGAAGCTCCGCAGCAACTACGATGTCTACGCCAAGGGCCAGAACCGTAAGATCGAGCAGTACCGTGCCGGCATCGACGCTAACCGGACACGGATGAAGAATGATATCGCGGCTGCCGAGAACTCGATCGAAGCCAAAGAGGAAGAGCTTGAAGGTTACCAGAAGACGCTGGCCGACGTGCAAAAAGTTTTGAAAGACCCGAAAGGCATCACGCTTTCAGCTCAGGATAAAAAGCGCTGGTCAGAACACGTGATGATGCTCAATGAAAAGATCAGACCTCTCACCGAAGACATCCAGGAGCTGAAGCTCCAGGTCCGCTTAAAGAAGCAGAAGATTGCCTACCTCGATTGACGTCCGCGCTCAAGGCCGGCGGGCCTCATTTAAAAATATAGAGTATTCCGGCACTCCGGCCGAGCTGTATAGGGCTCTTCGCCGGTCCGCGCCCTCGGTGCTTCTCGAGAGCGCGCGGCTGTCGCCGCGCTTCGGCCGCTATTCGCTGGTCGCGACAAAGCCCGAATCCGTTTTCCGGTATCGGGACGGCAAGGCCGCGCTGCGATCTCCGGGCGGCTCCGACCGCATCATCAACGGCGACCCTTTCAAAGCGCTCGAGGAGCTCCTTTGCCGGGAAAAAGCTGTGCGGGTTGACGGCGCGCCGCCGTTCGCTGGGGGAGCTGTGGGTTTCGTCGGCTATGAAGCTAAGAAGCTCATCGAGCCCTCGCTGAGCTGCTATGCGCGGGAAGACCTGGGACTGCCGTGGATGTATTTTCTTTTTTTGCATCAGGGCGTCATATTTGACCACGCCTCCGGCGAGACGATCCTTTTTTCATCCGAGGGAGGAAAGTCTGCGCTCGAAGCTTGCGAAAAAAGCCTGCGCGCTGATCTGAGCCGCTCAAGACCTTTCATGCTTAAAAAAAGCCATTCTTCACGGGCATTGCCCAAACTGGTTTCCTCTGTTTCGCGGCGCGGTTTCACCGGAATGGTCATGAAGGCCAAGGAGCGCATCCGGCGAGGAGACATTTATCAGGCCAACCTTTCGCAGCGGTTTACGTTTCCTTTGCCGATGTCGGCGGACGCTGTTTACGAGAGGCTTAAGCAAGTGAACCCGTCCTCGTTTTTCGGGATGCTCGATGCCGGCGATTTTCAGATCCTGTCCGGCTCGCCGGAACGCCTTCTGAAGCTTGAAGGCAGGAGGCTTGAGACGCGGCCCATCGCCGGTACGCGTCCCGCCAGCCGTGACCGGAAAAAGGACCGCGCCTCATCTCTAGAGCTCATGCTCAGCGAAAAAGAACGGGCCGAGCACGTGATGCTTCTGGACCTTGAGAGGAACGACTTGGGGCGCGTCGCCGAATACGGCAGCGTCGCCGTCGATGAGCTGATGGCACTGGAGGAGTACTCGCACGTGAAGCACATCGTCTCCAATGTCCGCGCGACCCTCAAGCCCGGACTCGGCGCCGTGGACGCATTCAAGGCATTTTTTCCCGGCGGCACGATCACGGGCGCGCCCAAGGTGCGCTCGATGCAGGTCATCGACGAACTCGAGCCTGTCGCGCGCGGGCCTTACACGGGCTCTCTGGGGTATTTTAGCTTTACCGGGGATATGGATTTTAATATCATTATACGCAGCCTCGTCATCCGGGACGGCCTGGCTCATCTGCAGGTAGGCGCCGGGATCGTGGCGGATTCGGACCCGGAAAAGGAATATGACGAAACACTTTATAAAGCAGAAGCGGTTCTCACCGCCATCTTCGGCCCGGTTCAAACGCGGGCCCTCTTGCGCAGACTCCGAAAGTCTTAGCCTTACATTTTTAAACCGCGTCTCAGCGTTTGAAACGCTTCGCGCCTATCGCGGCCGTTTTTTCAATCTCGCCAAACACTGGCAGCGTCTCGAGTGGTCCTGCGGGGGCCTTGGAAATTCCCTGCCTCTGCCCGTCGAAGAGATGGACGCCTGGATCCGCGCGGTGCTCACCGAGAGCGGATGGAGCGACGCTATCGTGCGCGTGTCCGTTCACTGGGAAGCGCCCGAAGAGGGGACGCTGCTGGCGATCGCCCGTGAGTTTAGATCGCATCCTGCGGAATGGTACGAGCGCGGCGTCGAGCTCAAAACCTCCGTCATGCGCCGCTCCGAACTCAAAGCCGACGATTCCAAGATCAAATGCTCGCAGTACGCCGCCGGAGTCCTTGCTCTGCTTGAAGAATGCGGCCCGAAAGCGCACGAGCTTCTCTTTTTGGGGCCGTCCGGCACCGTCGCTGAGGGCACGGTGTCCAATTTGTTCATCGTGAAGGAAAAAAGGATTTTGACACCATCCTCCGCTTCGGGTATTTTAAGCGGAGTGACGCGCGGCTTCGTGATCGAACTCTGTCGAAAGCGCGGTTTCGAACTCGAAGAGACGGGTCTGACGCGGCACGAAGTGTACAACGCCGACGAATGCTTTATGACCAACACGTCTTCGGAGGTTCTGCCCGTGGTGAAGCTTGACGGCCGCTTTATCGGTCCGGGCGCTCCGGGACCGGTCACGAAAATTTTGGGACAGGATTTTAAAAACAACCTTGAGGCGATGATCCATGACAAAAATTAAACGGGCGCTTGTCAGCGTCTATGACAAGACCGGAGTGCTCGAGTTTGCCAGGACGCTGGACGGCCTCGGCGTGGAGATCATCTCCACCGGGGGAACGGCGGAGCTGCTGAAAAAGGAAGGCGTGCCCGTCAAAGAGGTCTCGGAAGTGACGCGCTTCCCAGAAATGCTGAACGGCCGCGTGAAAACCCTGCATCCCAACCTGCACGCAGGCATCCTTGCGATGCGCGACAATCCCAAGCACATGCAGACGCTCACCGAGCACGCGATCGAGCCTATCGATCTGCTCGTGGTCAATCTTTACCCTTTTTGGGACGCGCTGAAAACCAAGACCGAAGAGCGCGACATTATTGAAATGATCGATATCGGCGGACCGTCGATGCTGAGAAGCGCCGCCAAGAATTTCCGTTTTGTCGCATCCGTCTCGGATCCCGCGGATTACGCCTCTGTCGCCGAAGAGCTCAGGCGGAACGCGGGTGCGCTGTCAGATGAGACGCGTAAAACTCTGGCGGGGAAGGTGTTTGCCCTGACAGGGTCTTACGACAAGATGATCGCGGGATATTTTCAGGGCAATGGCGCCGCGTCTTCCGGACCGGATCTGCCGGAGGCTCTCGAGCTGAAATTCGATAAATGCGCGGATGTGCGCTACGGCGAAAATCCTCACCAGAAGGGTGCCGTCTATGAAGAGAGGGGAGTCTCGGGCGGCATCGTGAAGGCCGAGAAACTGCACGGCAAAGAGCTTTCATTCAACAACATCCTCGACCTTGATGCAGCTTGGGAGATCGTGAGCGATTTTACCGGACCCGCGTGCGCGATCATGAAACACACCAACCCCTGCGGTTTTGCGGCGGGGAAAGACGCCCGGGAAGCGTTCAGGCGGGCTTATGCCTGCGATCCTTTGTCTGCTTTCGGCGGTATCATCGGTTTCAACACGGAAGTTGACGAAAAGACCGCCAAAGACATCGTGAAGAGCGGTTTTGTCGAGTGCATCGTCGCGACGGCATTCTCCAAAACCGCGTTTGCCGTGCTCAGGGAGAAGAAGAATCTCCGTCTTCTGACGATGGACTCCGGCGCATCAGAAAAAGGTCTTTATGATTTTAAAAAAGTATCCGGCGGGCTTCTTCTGCAGGAACGCGACGCCAAAGACCCTTCGGCTGCGGATCTGAAATGCGTGACAAAGACAGCTCCGAAGAAAAGCCAGATCGAGGACCTTTTGTTCGCCTTCAAAGTTTCCCGCTATCTTAAATCAAACGCCATCGTAATCGCCAAAAAAGGTGCTACACTGGGACTAGGGATGGGGCAGACTTCCCGCGTTGATTCGGCGGAAACGGCGTTTCGAAAAGCGGGAAAAAAAGCCAAGGGCGCTGTGCTGGCCTCCGACGGATTTTTCCCCAAACCTGATTCGATCGCGCTGGCGCGGAAGCACGGCATCTCTGCGATCATTCAGCCGGGCGGATCGATCCAGGACGAAGCCGTCATCGCGGCCTGTAATAAGGCGAAGATCAGCATGGTTTTTACCGGTGTCAGGCACTTCAAGCACTAAACCAAGGAGGTCACATGACAGGTCAGAAATGCTGCTGCGTCTGTAAGGTGTTCGGGCTTTTGGTGGCGATAGGGGCCATCAACTGGGGACTTTACGGCGTGTTCGGGATAGATCTCGTCGCGAAGCTTCTCGGCGATATGACGATGGGTGCTAAGATCGTGTACGGCTTGATCGGTGTGGCGGGTGTGATCAAACTCCTGTCCTGCGTCGTAAAATGTCCCTGCTGTCCCAAGGACGGAGAAACCTGTAAAAAATGAGCTCTTTGGTCGACGCCGTCGAAAAAGCCAGCCAGGAAAGGGACTCGGGAAAACCGCGTCCTGTGAATTCTCCTGTGTCTTTTTTGGCGGCGGCGGCCGTCTTTTTGCTGATGGGCGCCGGCCTCGCGGCGCTGTACGTCTATGAAGAGCAGAAGGTGACGGCGCTCGAAAGCCGCCTTTCCGAAAAGGAGACCGCCGCCGCAGAGCTGGCACGCCAAAACGAACTGCTCTCGGCCAAGCAGGTCGAGCTTGAAGAGCGCGTTTTCGCCGCCAAAGAAGAGCAGAAGCAGCGCGTCGACGAGCTTTTGGGCCGCGCCAAAGTCCTGCAGTACGAAAAAGAGACTCTGGATTCGGATGTCGCGGCAAAGGAAAAAAAGATAGCCGAGCTTGAAGGACGGATCTCTAAGCAGGAGGAGAGGGAAGCCGAGCTGATGAATTTGATAGAGCTGGCCAAAAATCAGCTGGCTGATCAGAAGACCGCCGCCGAGCGGGCGGTCAAGGCCGCAAAAGAAGAAGCCGAAGCCGCGGCGTCAGCCGCTGCCGCCGCGGCCGCGGCCGAAGTTTCTGCCGCGCCCTCCCCAGCCGCTTAACGCCTCATCTCCCCAGATGAATTACCCGGACGCTTTAAAATTTCTCGATTCCCTCGTCAACTTTGAAAAGCAGAAGAAATTCGATTATCCCGAAGCTCTGAACCTCGACCGGATGAAGCGCCTGGCGAAGGCGATGGGCAACCCGCAGAACGCCTACCCGTGCGCGCTGATCGCCGGATCCAAGGGTAAGGGTTCGGTCGCTCTTATCCTGAGCTCTATTCTCCGGATGGAAAATCTGAAGGTCGGCCTTTACACCTCCCCTCATCTGGCTGACGTGCGCGAGCGCATTCAGGTCAACGGACTTATGATCTCGCAGAGCCGCTTCACCGAATATCTGGCGCAGATAGAAAAGATGTTTGATGACTATGCCTGGCGCAAAGACATGCCGACTTATTTCGAGGTGCTCACGGCCGTGGCGTTTTCCTATTTCAAAGAAATGAAGGTGCAGGCCGCGGTGCTTGAGGTGGGGCTCGGCGGACTTTACGACTCGACTAATATTGCGGAGGCCAAAGTCGTCGGCATCACGCCGATCAGCCTCGAACACACCGATAAACTCGGAAAGACCGTTTCCAAGATCGCCGTGCAGAAATGCGGCGTGATCAAAGGCCGCGAGTATGTCGTCTCGGCGCCTCAGACGCGCGAGGCTGAAGCCGTGATCGCCGAGGCCGCCGAATCGCGCGAGGCCAAGCTTGTCGTGCTCGGCAAAGAGGTGAAGTTTTTTGACAGGGGCTACAGCGAAGAGTTTCAGAAGTTCGATGTGCGCACGCCTTTCGGCAATTATTTCGACCTCGAACTTCACCTGCTCGGCGAGCATCAGCTCGAGAACGCGGCGCAGGCGATCGCGATGGCCGGATGTTTTGAGGCTAAAACGCGCATCAAAATTTCCGCCTCGGCGGTCAAGCAGGGCATTCTTGATGCTCGCTGGCCGGGGCGCCTTGAAAAGATCTCGGAGCGTCCCCGCATCGTGCTTGACGGCGCTCACAATCGGGACAGCATGAGGCGCATGCTGCTGGGACTGATGCGGCACTTTCATTTTGCGAGGCTCATCGCAGTTTTCGGCGCAGCGGAGGACAAGGATCTGGAGGGTATGCTCGAGGAGCTTTTGGGCGAGGCCGACGTGCTCATCGCGACCGAGTCAGGCCATGAGCGCAGTCTGGCCGCCCAAAAGATCGCCGAAGCCGCCGAGGCTTCAGGTAAGGATGTCCGCATGAAAAAAAATTTCAACGAAGCCATGGCTGCCGCCCGCAAGGAAGCTCTTGAAGACGACCTCATCCTGGTGACCGGGTCCCTTTACCTTGCGGCCAAAGCTCGGCACGCGGCGGGGCTCTGACCATGGCTCTGAGAGAAGCCGATCGCGATACCATCGCTGCGATCGCCACGGCGCCGGGTGAGGGAGGTATCGGGATCGTCCGTCTTTCGGGATCAGAGGCGATCTCGATCGCGGCAAAAATTTTCAGGCCGGTGAGCGGTGCCGACGCAAAATCTCAAAAAAGCTTCACCGCGCGCTACGGTCACGTCATTTCGCGTCCATCGGGCGGAGGAGAGCCGCGTATCGTCGACGAAGCGGTGCTTTTGGTGATGCGCGCGCCCAAAAGCTA
>CAZJAX010000047.1:13544-13908 GCA_964543965.1 uncultured Planctomycetia bacterium | reverse complement strand
TCCCCGTCTTAAGAAGATCTGCGATCTCATTCTTCAGCTCGGGCGTCACGCGCTCATCCGCATCGAGGCTCAGAACCCATTCGTTGGAAGCCAGGCTGTACGCATAGTTGCGGTGCAGACCCTCGAAATCCATGCGTCTCTGCTCGACCTTGGACGTGTAGCGTTTGGCGATATTTACGGTATCATCCGTCGAAAAATCGTCCAAAACAACGATGTCCGATGCCCATTCGACGCTTTTCAGGCAGTCTTCGATTCGCGACGCTTCATTTTTCGTGATGATCACGACAGAGAGAGGTGTTTTATTCATCATCGGATTATACTATAAGATTTCCCGAACAGTCTCAAACACTTTATCGGCCGAAAT
>CAZJAX010000047.1:5048-13534 GCA_964543965.1 uncultured Planctomycetia bacterium | reverse complement strand
GGTCAGGCACTGCCGGGAATGCTGGCATGGAGGAAAATGAAAATTGGCATAGCAGGGGCGGCAGGCCGCCGCCTCGGTAACGACGCGGCGAACGGCGGTTCCCCCGTAGGGCCCGTAAACCCTCTCGTCCACCGGACCGAAGATCGATACCGTCCTGACCCCAAGAGCGTTGGCCAGGTGCAGGAGGCCCCCGTCATTGCAGAGAAGCGCGCTGGATCTTTTTAGGAGGGCGCAAACTTGTGAAAGCGGTTTTCCGGCATACACCAGGACCTCGGAAGACTTGACCATGTATTTGACACGCTCCAAAAGCTCCTTCTCGCCCGGATCGCCCAAGAGGACGACGCGGATGCCCGGACGCAGAGCCGCAACACGGTTTACAACCTCGGCAAATCTATCTGGTTCCCACTGCTTGTAAGGCGCGTCTTTCCCCCAGCTCCTTCCTCCGCCCGGCGCCACCGCAAAAATCCCTGAGGGCGCATCAAAACCAAGATCAACCTCGGGCACCCGAATACGTATCTTTCCCGGCATGCGCTCGTCAGGAAGGACATCCGCCTCCTTTAAAAACTCCAGCTGTCTCCGAGCCACGGGAAGCCCTTCATATGAGCTTATCGCTTTCTTCTTTGTCAGAAAAAGTCCGCGCTTTTTATAGTCGAAACCGACCCTTTCTTGGATGCCGGCGATCATCGCGGCAAAATTGAATTCCCGGCCCAGCGAAAAATCGATGAATAAGCCGTATTCTTCGTTGCGCACTCCCTTGATCATGCTCATGACCCGCTTGAAGAACGCTTTCGGGGATCTTCTCCAAAGCGCCCTCAGCTCGTCCCGGTTAAATATATGGATGCAGTTGATCCCGGGACAGAGCTCCAGAAGATCTCTGGTTCTCTCGTTGCAAATAAAACCGATGAACACATCCGGATGCACTTCCCTTATTTTTTCCGCCGCCGCAAGAGTAAAAATCACATCCCCTATGCCGAACGGGTTCGCAATCAGGATCTTTTTCATTTAGACAGCACCCTTTCCAGCGCGCCGAAAGCTTCGGCGGCTGAGATCTCGGAGACCTTTTTTTCAATGATCTCGCTTTTGCCGTCACGCGGACCCCATCGCGAAGGGTTAGAGCCCGGCAGATCCTTGGCAAAAAAGACCACAGTCGGCGTACCCTGCATCCAGGCGATGTGGGCGGGCCCGCTGTCCGCCGAAATAAGAGCCTTCACCTTAGGCGATCCGAGGAACGCGGCAAGCTCCGCGAGGCTGAATAGCCCCGTCGCATCGACCAGCGGCAAACGCGTACGCCGCGAGATCTCGGCCGCGGTGAGGCGTTCATCGAGACCGCCCACCAGCACGATGCGCGGACCGTTTTCCGACTGTATCCTGTCGGACAGCTCCGAAAACCGCTCGGCCGGCCAGCGCTTTTTTGGGTTCGTCGTACCGATATGCATCGCGATGACCGCCTGGTGCGGAGCGCTGCGGTAGAGAAAATCTTCGATCTTGGCTTTCGTCTCAGGCGCTACAGCCAAAGGCATCGATCCATCCCACTTAAGATCTGAGACGAGCTCTACGAGGCGTAGATTAGAATCGATCTCATGAGAAACGTCGCTTTTTTTATCATCTTTCAGCGAATGATTCAAAAAGAAACCCCACTTGCGGCGCCATCCGGCTCGGTGAGGGATACCGGCGATAAATGAAGCCCAATGAAAGAATTTGTCCGACGTCGATATGACGGCTAGGCCGAAGCGGGCGCTTTTTATTCTCCGGAGGAGTTCGCGGCGCGCGTTCTTATCGAGCTTTAACGAGGATGCGTCGACCGCCATGACTTCGTCGATATCCGGATGCCCCTGAAAAAGGCCGGCGACGCCGACATCGCAGAGGAGCGTGATCCAGGACTTGGGGTAAGTCTGGCGCAGCAAGCGCAGCGCAGGGATATTCATCAGCGTATCCCCGATCTTGTCGGTGCGGATATAGAGGATGCGCTCAAGGCTCTGAATTTTTTTCACGCGGCCGGCCTCTTATCCGTCAGCCGCGCCGCGGCCCATCCCATGCCCAGACACAGCCACAAATTGCTGACCAAAAGAAGCGAATGAAGGTTGGTGTCAACCGCGCTGTGGATCAAAAAAGCAAGCGCGCCGAAAACGACCCCCGCCCCCGCTGCGTCAAGGAATCGATCGGTATTTTTCAAGAAAGCTCGGCCGGCTGTAGCCGCAAAATATACAAGAACGGCCAGGAACGAAAAAAGCCCGACGATGCCTGTCTCGGCCGCCATCTGAAGATACCCGTTGTGCACATACTCCATGTCAGTATGATAATTCTTCGATTTAAAGAAAGGCGCGTTGGCTGAATAGGTGTTGATGCCGAGACCCAGCCAGGGGCTTTTTTCAAGCATGGTCAGAGCTTCATCCATCAGGTGCACGCGCGAGGTCATCGAGCCGCCTTTAAAATCGAGCATCGAACGGAAGCGCTCCTTTAGCAGGGGCGGCGAAAATAGAACGACAGCGGCAAGAGCCGCGGCTCCGCAGACCAGAACGATTTTTTTTCGCTTGAAGACAGCAAAAGCAAAAAAAGCTGCCGCGATGCTTGCCCAGGCTCCCCGCGAATAGGTCCATAGCAGGCAGACCGAAAGCGATATGAACCCCCCGACGTAAAAAAAGAGCTCTTTGCGGGACATTTTTATCCTGGGAAGCGCCGCAAGCACTCCGATGAAGAAAAAAAGGGCAAGCGTGATATAGGCAGAAAAATCATTGGCTTGGTTGAACGATGCCGTCACGCGCCCGGCTTCGGCCGTGAAATTCGTCATTGTCCGCTGCCGAAGAAGGTCTTCGCCGTACCAGGCCTGAAAAAATCCGTCCAGGGCGATTGCGAACGCGACAAACGCATACCATTTGAACGCCTTCAGAAACTTATCCTCTGTGTCCAGCGCATACACCACCGCCACGCAAAGCGCCATCGAACGGAAGACCCTCAAGATCCCCTTGAGCGAATCCATCAAATAATGGGACTGCGTGATCGAAAGGGCGTTGGCCAGAAAATAGACCGCCAAAAAAGCCGTCCATCGACCCCTGAGCGCGGGATTGCCCCGGTCAGAAGCCATGGCGGCCAGCGAGAGAACGATGAAGATCACCGACGTGATCTCGTAGAGAGAGATCGAGAACGTGATCGTTGCGATGGAGGCCATCAGAAAAATAAAGGCGCCCTGCTTTAGGCGGTCAGTAAGCATTGTGCCGCGCGAATATCGTCATAAACAATATCTTCAGATCAAGGAAAAGCGACCAATTTTCTATGTAATAGAGGTCGTATTTCGTGCGCTCCTCGATGGACGTATTGCCGCGCAGCCCGTTGACCTGCGCCCATCCGGTGATACCTGACCGTATCGAGTGGCGCGCCATATAACGCGGGATGTCCTCCTTGAATTGGCTCACGAAATGAGGCCGCTCCGGACGCGGACCCACGAGGCTCATATCGCCGACAAACACATTCCAGAGCTGCGGAAGCTCATCGAGATTGTTTTCGCGCAAAAATGCGCCGATCTTGGTGCGCCTGGGATCGTTCTTTTTGGCCCAGACAGGCCCGGATTCCTTTTCAGCGTTCGTCCCCATGGTTCTGAACTTTAAAAGCATAAAATGCCGCCCATCCTCCCCGATCCTCTCCTGCCGGTAGAATACCGGCCCCGGAGACCCGCGCTTCACCAGCACCGACAAGACCAAAAAAACCGGAGCGAGCGCGATCATAGCCGCGAATGACAATCCGATATCGACCAGCCGCTTTAAAAAACGGTTCTCCCAATCTCCCAGCGGCGAATCCGTGAAAGAGAGTATGGACACGCCCCCAGCATAGGAAACGCTCATTTTCGAAGTGATGAGGCCGTACATGTCCGCGACCCTCCGGAACGTTACCATCTCCTTCTCGCATTCGGCGATCATTTTTAGCGCCTGCTCGGAGGAAACGCCCTGAGACGCGAGGACGACTTCGTGCACGAAACGGTTCTCGCGGAGAAATTCGCCCAAGTCATCGGCGCGGCCCAACACCGGATATCCTTCGTATTCGGACCCGGCTGGTTTCCCGCTATCGAGGAAGCCTATCACCTGACGGCCATAGCGGGGGTTCTTTCGGTAATGTTTGACGAGTTTTGCGGCGCTGCCGTCACAGCCGACGACGAGCACATTCCGAAGGCTTCCGCGCTTCCTGTCGATGCTCATCACGATGACACCCAAAAAATAACGCGCCAGCGCGATGGCGGGCGCCAAAAACAGCCCCGCGATGATCAAAAACGAACGGGAAAAGGAAAAGTCGCGGATAAAAAATGATGCAGCCGTCAGCACGATGACGGCGGTAAGGATGGATTTGACGACGCGCCCGGTTTCCTCGGCGAACGTGAAAAGGCTCCCCGGGTGATACAGCCCGTTATTTCTCAAGAAAAATACGGCCGTAAGGGCTGTGAGGTGGAACACGTTGAAATAGATCGGATAATCTTCCCGGCTCAAGATCGTCTCAAATCGTCCGCTGGCAAAGCGCATCCAGAAAACGATCAGCAGAACGCCGTAGATCGAACAGCAATCGACAAGCAGCTGCACCCAGGGCAGAAACGAGTCTCTCTTGCGTCGGCGGCGAAGTATCATGCTGCGGCGCCGGCCTTTTCAGCATACTGCCTCTCGATCATTTTTTTCATCTGCTCCTTAAAATTTTCCCGCGCGAATAAAAGCGCGTTCCTTCTGGCGTCTTCGGGGTCGAGAGCGAGCCCTTCAAAGCGCGCCACCGCATCCCTAAGCGACGCCGATGAAGGCTCCGCAAAAAAGACTCCCGTTTTCCCGTCGATGACGGTCTCAAGCGCACCGCCCTTGCCGTAAGCGACTACCGGGCATCCGCAGGCCTGAGCTTCCACAGGCACGATGCCGAAATCCTCTTCACCCGGAAAAATAAGCGCTTGGGCGCGGCGGAAGTGGTCTCGAAGCACTTCTTCCGGCTGCCATCCCAAAAACCTGATATTGTCAGATGCCGATCTCTCCAGACCGGCTCTCTCAGGACCATCCCCGATTACGATTAGCCTGCGGCCTTCCGCCGCGAAGGCTTCAAGCGCGAGCTCGATCTTTTTGTAGGGCACCAGCGCAGAGACGACCAGGTAGAAATCTTCGCGCTTCACCGCCGCATCCGGCGTATAAAAAACCGTATCGCATGGCGGATAGATCACTTCGGAATCACGGTTGTAGCAGGAACGTATTCTTTGCTGCACATGGCGCGAGATCGCGACAAAATGATCGACGCCGGCGCTCGAGCGCAGATCCCACGCCCGGAGCCTCGGAATGAGCAGGGAAATTACCCGCCTTGCAAAAGCTCCGCGCTTTCCAAAATACTCTTCGAAAAAACCCCAGGCATACCGCATCGGCGTAAAGCAATAGCAGATATGCACCGCGCCCCGCCTCTTTTTAGCGCCTTTGGCCACACAATGGCTCGTCGATACGACCAGATCGTACTCTCTCAGATCCAGCGATTCGACGGCGGCCGGAAACAGGGGCAAGTAATGCCTGTATTTCGAATACACTGCGGGCATTCTTTCCAGCCAGGAAGAGCGCACCGGCCGCTGCGCTATCGGCCCGGAAACTTTCCCCTTTTCATAAAAAAGCGTGTAGATGGGGCTCTGCGGGTACAGTTCGCAGAGCACCTCGAGGCACTTTTCACCGCCGCGCATCCCGTTGAGCCAGTCATGCACCAGCGCGGTCTTCACGAAAGAACCTTGTCGTAAACAGCCAGAGTCTGAGCCGCTGTCTTCTTCCAAGAAAATTCCCGCGCCCGTTCGAGTCCAGCGGCAGAAAGACGGGCTTTGAGAGCCGCATCCGTAAGGACATTATATAGGAGACTCGACAGCTCGTCCACGCGCGCCGCATCAAAAACAAGCCCCGCGGTCCCGGCGATTTCAGGCAGGCTCGTGCGGTTGGACACGATCGTCGGCGTTCCGCAAGCCATCGCCTCAAGCACCGGCAGACCGAAGCCCTCCCGGAACGAAGGCAGCACGAAAGCGCCTGCAAGATTGTATATGCCCGCAAGATCGGCATCAGGCAGTTCGCCGAGGTATCGGATATAGGGTTTGGACTGAAGCGCGGTCCAAAGATGGTGATTTTTCATGTCGCGGCGGCCGACGATCACGAGCTCTATATCCATCTGGCGCTCACGGCGCAGCCAATCGACAGCCTGCATGAGCACCGGGATATTCTTATGCGATTTAAGGCTTCCGACAAAAAGCACGAATGGCTTGCGCAATCCATGTTTTTGGCGAAGCTCGCTCAGCGCCGCCGCATCCGCGATCGGTCTAAAATGGGACGAGGCGGCTTCGTGCGTCACGAACACCTTGTCTGCGGATACCCCGGGAAAGCTGTTTAAAAGGTCGTTCCTTGTGTATTCGGAGACCGTCAAAATAGCCGAAGCTTTCTTCGCGATCTCTTTGAACAGGAACTCGACGTAGGGCTTTCCAAAGCGGCTCTTCGATGCCTCGGCGTCGTGAAAATAGATCAGATCATGCACGGTGACGACGAGTTTTCCCTTGCGCCAGACCGGGATATTGAAATGAGGGACGTGCAGAAGCCCTGCATCCGACGTCGCGCGCGCCATCTCCCACTGCTCTGCGGCCGAATAGATCAGGCTCGACGCTTTCTGAATGGAGGCGCCCGGCGCCTTCTCTAGTAAGGTGTGCAGATTGCTTTCGTATCCGTAAAAACGAAAATCGCCGAATCCCCTGGCCTCACCCATCGCTTCGACAAGTTCGCGAATGTACCGCCCGATGCCCGGGTGCCCCCAGAGACGCATATCAAAACCGATCCGCGGAGCGCTCATGCCCTGCCTTCCTCGATGATCTTGAGTATCCTCCGCGAGGATTTGCCGTCCCCGAAAGGATTCTTCCATGATCTTTTCCGGCGCATCATTTTTTTTGCAGCGGCGAGAATGGATGAAGCGCGGTAACCGGCGATCACATTGCCGCCCGCCGCGACCGTCTCGGGCCGCTCGGTGCTTGTGCGCAGCGTCACGCAGGGCACTTTCAGGATGCAGGCCTCTTCCTGCACACCCCCTGAATCCGTCAGCACCAGCGCAGCGGATGCCTCGAGCCTTAAAAACTCCAGAAAGCCGACTGGCTCTACGGGGCGCACGCACTCCGGCAGAACCAGACCGAACTGTTTCAAGCGCGCAGCGGTTCTGGGGTGAACAGGAAACAAGACGGGCTTCCCCCAGCGGCGAGCCACGATGTCCACACCCTTGAGGATCGATGCGAGCCGGGGTTTAGAGTCGACGTTTTCCTGACGGTGAAGCGTAAGGAGAAAATAGCGGCCGCTTGAGACGCCCCAGCGCGACAGCTTGATCTTTTTCTTTGCAATAGGCAGCGCCTGCAGCACAGCGTCGACGATCGTGTTGCCTGTAATAAAGATCTTGGAAGCCGCAAGACCTTCGCCGAAGAGGATCTTTTTAGCCCCGAGCGTCGGCGCAAAGAGCCAGTCGGAGATCCGGTCGGTCTCGATGCGATTCAGCTCTTCGGGCATGGAGAGGTCATAGCTGCGAAGCCCCGCTTCGATGTGGCCCAGCCGCACTCCGGTCACGCGGCGGCTAGCCAAAGCGCCCGCCAGCACGCTATTGGTGTCGCCCTGCACGAGCACAGTGCACGGCGCCTCGCGTGCAAGGATCGATTGGATCGCGCGGCTCATGCGCGCCACGTAATGCCGGCGGCTCTCCTGGGGTTTGGACCTTTGATCCAGCTGATATTGGGGGTTCGGCAGTCCGAGCTGTTTGAAAAACAAGCGGTCCATCGAATAAGAGTAGTGCTGTCCCGTATGTATCAAACGGTACGGGGTTTTCCCGCTTCTAAGGATGCGCAGAAGCGCGCTCGTTTTAATGATCTCGGGCCGCGTACCAAGAACGACGACGATCTTATTTTTAGGCTTCATCGGACCGTCTCCAACTGGCTCTTCAGCCAGGCCAGTGCATTTTCGGGGCGGATGAGGCTCATGCAGGGATGTCCCTCCACCGGACACTCCGTAAGATAGCACGGGCTGCACGGCACTTCGTGCCGAAAGAAAAAAGCGTTGGGCGCCATTGATCTCCACTGGTTGAAGAGATTGGTGCCACTATAAAGAAAAAGTGTCGGACGCCCAAGCGCCGCAGCGGCATGGGCAGGCCCTGAATCGGGTCCGATGAACGCGCGAAAATCCCTGAGAAGAAAAAAAAGTTCGCGCAGAGATGTCTTTCCGGCAAGGTCTAAAAACGAGGCCTCCTTATTTTCCCGGCGCATTGCGTCCATCAGCCGGGCGGACCGGCCGCCTTCGGAGCCGATGAAGACCATCTTTTTTGAAGGGAAGTCCGAGGCGAATCGGCTGCAGAATATGCGGGCATGCTCCTCGGGCCAGTTTTTCGACAAAGACCCCGAGTCGATCTGGAATCCGACAAAGTCTGAAGACGGCTCTACCCCCCACCCCACCACCCTCAACCAATTTAAAAAGCCACCCACCCCTTAGCAAAAC
>CAZJAX010000047.1:0-5038 GCA_964543965.1 uncultured Planctomycetia bacterium | reverse complement strand
GCTTCTTCGTCCGAGGAAAAATAGATGCTGGGCATAAGATTCTGACGCGGGACGCCGAAACGCTCCAAAATATCGGCGATGTGTTCTATCTCGTGAGCGCCGAAGCGGTACCGGACCTCGTCATTAAGAAAAAATCCGCCGCCCGTGATGCCGTATCCTGCGCGGCGGGCGATGCGGCTCCGCCATATAAGAAAGTTTTCACGGAGATCGCCCCTGAGAGCGAGCGCCGCATCAAATTTCTTTTCTTTGAGAGCGCGGGAGACCGAAGCAAAGCTTCCTGCGCGAACGGAAGGCGCACCCTTGCCGCGGGCGAACCACGGCGCATCGTACACGATGACTTCGTCGACATAAGGATTATTCTTGAGAACGGCCGCCCCCAGGCTCGAGGTCAAAAAACTGATCTTCGCTTGAGGGAATGTTTCCTTCAGGAGCTTGGGGGCGCCCGATGCCAGCAGCGCATCGCCCAGATGATCCAGCCGGACGAGAAGAATGCGGCGGGGGTCAGGATCAAACCCTCCTCTGCGCGGCATAAGCGCCGCCAGCGCATACCCGGCTAAATCGATGAAAAACGCCAGGACTGAAAGCGATTTCTTGCGGAAAACGTAACAGCCTATCATCGCTCAGTCCGCGAACCGGTATTTCAAAAGCGTCCAGATCGCCTCGACGCCATGACGCCAATTGAGCTTCTTGCCCTCCATCGCCGACCGGGGATGATAAGATATCGGGACTTCGTGTATCTTGTGTCCCGCTTTACGAACCTTGGCCGTGATTTCGGGGCAAAACTCAAAGCCCTCGCAGCGCAGCTTGATCTTTGAAAGCACCTCACGCCTGAAAGCCTTGTAACAAGTCGCCTCGTCGGTGATGCCGGCTCCATAAAGGACGTTGGCAAGGACGTTCAGCGCCTGGATCCCGAAGAAAAGATGAAAACGCTTGATCTCGTGCTTGCCGCCGAAGAAGCGGTTTTGCACCCATTTTTTGACGAAATCGAGACGGCTGACCCCCTGGAAGCGCGTTCCATACACCACGTCCGCACCGGCAGTCCTGAACTTTTCGAGGATGGGCAGAAAATCCCTCGGGTCATATTCTAAGTCGGCATCCTGCACGATCACGATATCGCCTTCGGCCGACGCGATGCCTGTGCGTATGGCGCTGCCCTTGCCGCGATTTTTATCGTGGAATAGCAGCTTCACCTCCGCGTCGGTGCCGTAGCGGCGCCTCAGAAGATCGCGCGTGCCGTCGGTCGACCCGTCGTCCACGACAATGATCTCTTTCTCTATAGGAACGGCTTCCGTACGCTCGATGAGCTCAAGGACGGTGTCCTTTTCATTGTAAACGGGGATGATGACGGAAAGCTTCATGCGATCTTATTGAAAATATTCATCATTGCGATCGCTGTTTTTTCATAGGAAAACTTCTGAGAACGCGCATGCGCGGCTTCGGCCATCCTTCTCCTTAAAGAATCGTTGGCGGCAAATTCGAGGATCGACGCGGCGATCTCGTCGGTATTTTCAGGGTCCACTTTAAGCGCCGTATCGCCTGTCACTTCCGGAAGCGAAGACACATTGGAAACGATCCCGCTCAAACCTGTGCTCATCGCCTCCAGCACGGGCAGCCCGAACCCTTCATAAAGGGAAATCATAACATAACCGAGCGCCCCGTTATAGAGCTGAACAAGCGCATCGTCGGGCACGTAACCCAGTATCCGCACGCGGCTCCGCAGACCGCTCTCATCCACGAACCGCTTCAGCGCCGAACCCATCCCGGCATCCTTTCCTGCGTAAACGAGCTGGACGTCGGTCTTAGCTGAGATCTTTTTGAAGGCTTGAGCTACGCGCAGGGAGTTTTTGCGGGGCTCCAGCGTTCCGACAGCCAGCAGATACGGCGTCTTGATGCCGTAACCGTCGAGGAGGACCTTGATCGGTCCGGGGTCGCTGATCTTTTTATACGCGGGATTCGCAGCCAAAGGGACGACGCTGACCTTGGACGCCGGAATACGCAGGAATTTTTCGATGTCGCGCCGTGTCGATTCAGAGCTCGCCGCAAGGACATCGGCGCGCCGGACGTTGTGCGGCAGCCAGGCGGTCCAGTAAAAGCGCGCGGCCCTCCCGACATTTCCGGGGTAGATGAGACCGATAAGATCGTGCACCGTCACGACTTTTTTGAAGCGTCCCCAGGGTGGCGGCGAAAAACCCGGACTGTAAAGCGCTTCCACCTTGTCCTTTTCAGCTTCCCGGGGAAGCGTCCAGCTTTCCCAGGCTATCCGGCGGGGTGTGTTGAGTTCGCTGCCGAGCGGGCGGTAGGAAAAAAAGGTGTGCCCCGAAGGCGCTTCTTTGAGCACCGGCAAAAAAGAATA
Organism: uncultured Planctomycetia bacterium; assembly: GCA_964543965.1. Taxonomy (GTDB): domain Bacteria; phylum Omnitrophota; class Gorgyraeia; order 2-02-FULL-51-18; family 2-02-FULL-51-18; genus CAMDWQ01. The sequence continues at coordinate 2,685 of CAZJAX010000047.1, read as the reverse complement.
CGCGAAGCTTCCGATCCCGGTCCTGTGCTGGATCAGCGAGGATTCATCGATGCCGATCCTCACCGGGAAAGGATACCCATCCACATGAGCGGACGCTTCATTAAGAAATTCTTCTTTGTGCGCTCGTAAAAATACGGCTTCATTTCAAGCTTGCCGATCCCCGCGAGTATCCGCTCCCATTGGCCGATCGAGAGCAATCGCTCGTCTCCGAAATCCCTGTGCTTGTAATGGATCCCCGGGACACTGAAAATGAAAACGGGACTGGCCTTCAGGATCTCACGGGACGATGCCTGTATCTGTTCGTCGGTCATATGTTCGAGAACTCCCTGAGAAAACGAGACGTCGAAGGAGTCTTCAGGGAATGAGAGCTTGAGCAGGTCTGCCTTCCGAAAATCAACGTCCGCCTTCCAGCCGGCGGCCGTTTGAGCCCCCATCTTAAGCACTTCGTCATCACGATCGACGGCCGTTACCCGCACCCCGGCCATCGATAAAAAGACCGACATGATCGCCGAACCGCAGCCCGCTTCGAGAGCTCGGGCGGGCTTCCGCCTGAGGATCTCCTTCAAAAAATCTTTGTGGATAGAGATGTGATCGAGCATGTAGTCGACGCCGCCCGCCCCCGCGTAATAATCCCCCCAGCTCTTGCGCGCGCTCATTTTTTGTAGGCGATGATCAGAAGCTGGCAGGCCATGACCCAGCGGAGGTTCTTTTCCGACCAGGCGCCAAGCTTAAGCGCCAAAGGGCTGGCCTCGTCGAAAGTTTTTTTGTCCCGGAAAAAATCAGAAAAGGAGACGAATGCATGCGAATGATCGAGCGCGTGGACCTCGCGCACGGCGAACCCTTCCTTCTCGAGCAGCGCCGCCAGCTCCTTGCGGTCGAAGTACTGCTCCCAGTAATACGTGTCCTCGGGCTTCTTCAGCAGGCGGCGGAGAGTCTTATTCCTCTTGAGCGCGCGCAGCGGCGCGGTCAGACGCATGAAGAGATGGTTCTGCGGCACCATCAGCACGAATACGCCGCGCTTTTTAAGCACGCGGTGTGCGTCGCGGATCGCCTGCAGAGGCCCTTCGGTAAAATGTTCGATGACGCCTAGAGATATATAGCCTCCGAAGGTATCGTCCGGATAAGGAATATGATTCACGTCGCCCGTTCTGAGGGGCAGTGACGGATCGAAAGAATGGGCTTTTTTGAGCGGCGCTTCATTGTAATCGATGCCCTCGACGTCGAAGCCGAGCTGGCGCAGGCGTATCAGGTATGGCGCCAGACCGCAGCCTCCCTCCAGGATCTTCTCGTTCTTCGGCAGGACGCGGGTAAATATCGCCATCTGCTTCTTTACGCGGTCGTAATCGAATATCTCCATGATCTCGTCCATGGAAATATCCTCCCAGTTGCGCTCCCAGGCCTTTTTGGTGATCGCGTCTGTCTGCTCGTCTTTTTGAGTTCTCATGGCTCTTTTCTGTCGCAGCTCCGGGTGATTTCCCAGATCTTCATCTGCCGCACCCACTCGTAGTAGCCTGAAAGCACCGCATAAAAAAAGCCGGGCAGGCCGTCCCGAAACCCTAGTTTTAGCACATATAGGGAGAAAAAACGATAAAAAGGTCGCATGAAAAAGGCGCTCAAAAACCCTGTCTTTTTAAGCCTAACTGATTTCTGCGCTTCGACTTCCGTGTAATGCTGAAGTTTTGCAAGATGCTCCTTGATCGTTTGAAACGAGCGGTGGTAAAGCGGGGCCTTAAGCTTGCCCGTGCGCCCGTCTACGCGGACAATTTCGTGGACGGGATTCTCAAACCTTGCCCTGCCCCGCCGGAAAAGACGTATCGGCGCATCGTCCTGCAGGCCGCTGGCCCTGAAATCGCGCCCGAAGAAATTTGTCTTGCGGTGTACCGCGTAGGCATCCCGTGCCTCAGACGATGCAATGGTATTCAGTATCTCAGCGCGCAAGGGCTCCGAGACACGTTCGTCCGCGTCGATCGATAGGATCCATTCGTAAGAAGCCTGTCCTGCGGCATAATTTTTCTGCGAAGCGAAGTCGTCGAAGGCGCGCGTCGATGTTTTCGCGCCTTTGGCGCGAGCCAGTTCCAGGGTCCGGTCTGAGCTGCCGGAATCAACGACGATGATCTCGTCCGCGAACGCCAGCGCCTCAAGGCAATCGGCGATATTTTTTTCTTCGTTTTTTACGATCAGCACGGCAGATAAGCCCATCAGATCCTCTCCGAAAGACTGAAAACCTGGCGGTCAAAAAGCTCGGTCTTTACTTTTTTCTGAATGTTCCTCCTCCTCAGCGCTTCGGGAAGCCGGCCGACGGCCCAAATGAGGCCGCAAATGAACTCAGGCCTCCCCTTCAGAAGGAACCACAAAGGCCGCGGCAAGAGCCAAAGCAGATGATTTGAAAGCAGGCGGCGGGAGGTTACATTTTTCCAGACAAAAAGGTAGAGATTTCTCTGATTGAGCGCCAAAAGACGGAAACGGCTGAAACTTTTTTTGAACGTGGCTTGTCCCTTGTGGCTCATACGGCTGCCTGGGACGTAGTAACATTGATAACCGGCCTTCCACGCGCGGTAGCAGAGATCCATATCCTCCACGGTGCCCGGCAAATAGAGGTCGTCGTACCCCCCAAGCTTCAGAAAGTGTTCTCGACGGAAAGCGCCGAAGCCGTTCGTAGCGTCGCCGCACGCTTCCAGGGAAGCG
>CAZJAX010000046.1:11322-14083 GCA_964543965.1 uncultured Planctomycetia bacterium | reverse complement strand
GCGCTTCATAAGGGGTCAGATCATCGTTTTTTCCTTTCTCTTCAGCCATCCGGGCGCCTGTGTTATCCGGAGATTTGACCTCAGCGCCGATCCGCTTGGGTTTGCGCTGCTGCACGTTGATCGCATTTTCGATATGCAGAACTGCGTCCTCAATGCCTGGATTGCCGGGAAGGACCTTCTGCGCCTCCGTCACGCGGTTTTTAAGCTGTGTCAAAAACATCAGATTCTTATCAGGCGGAAACGGAGACTTGGTGGAAAGCCATACTCCGGGTACGGGAACCGCGATTTTGGTCTCAGGGTTATACGAAGCGACGCCGTGCCTGAGAAAGAATTCCCACCGATAGCCTTCCGGCACATCGGCGCCGGCGCCGATGATCTCAAAATGGTCCCTTTCTCTTCCTTTGTCGAAAAAATAATAGCCTCTTGCAGTGCGGTGAATGATGAATTTTTCCGATTCAAAAACCACGCCTTCATTGCCGGCCATTTTTTGTATTTTCACATCCTTATTTTCATCGGATTTTTCCACGCGGTTCAATGATTGCGGGGCAACGAACATCGTAAGGATAAAGAGGAGGAGAGGATAAAGGCTTGCCCTGACAAATGAAGGCATGCGGAACTGAGCGGCGGCCCGAGCAGATCCCGGATCCATAGCAGACGGCTTTTGTTCGTAAAGAAAAGGGCTGACGATCAATGCGGCGGCGATGAAAAAAATAAAGGAAGCGAGCATCCACAATGGCGCAGAAGCAGGAAATGCCGCCAGCAGCGCAACGCCGCCCGCCAAAAGCGCCGCACCGGTCAAAACCTGGGTCTTGTTGGCATCCCAGGAGGCTTTAACGGCTGTCAAATAACTGTCATCTTTCAGATCTCCGATAGCCGTCGATCGGTAGACCTTGGCCTTTGCCAAAAACATGTCATAGACGGTCCCTATCCCGAAATAGATCGTCAGACAAAAATATAGGAAAGGCGCGTAAATGAACGTATTGATGAATTCGCTTCGCTGGCTGACAGGCGAGCGGTACAGAAAATACACCGTCAATACAACGGGAACGATGGCGCCGATCAAAGCTCCCATCACCAGCGCAGGTCCCATTGCAAATCCCTTGAGCACGGCAAGACCGATGAAGTATGCCGGAAGCAAAAGCAGAAAAGTCGCCTGCAGTCCGCCCATCGCCCAGAAAAAGAGATCGAATTTTTCGCCCAGCGTGACCGGCGTCTCTTCGGCGCCTCGGCTTTGCAAAAGATTCCAATATTCCGGCCGGAATACCCCCTTTGACCACCATTCGGTGATCGGATTGAATATAGACCCCGTGGCTGTGGAACCGTAGCGCCTCAATTGCCCGGCGATCTCCGTGTAAGACTGAGGCAGACCTTCCTTAAAACCTCCGTCATCGAACGGCAGATCGGCCAAGACGCCGTAATAATGGCTCTTGGCGTTGCGGATCGCGATACCTGTCACGATGTCGTCCGCGCCGCGGCCTTCGTGCCATGGCGCAGGCTCCACGGCTTCGTCCATGACTTCGTCGAGCGCAGCTTTTCGGACCAAAAGATTGTGGCCGAGAATAGATGCCGGAGCATATAGGCTCCTGATCTTCATGGTGAAACGCCAAAAGGAGCGGGCGGCCACCGCATGCACGCGGGTCAGAAGATTGTGCGTGGGATTGAGGGGCGCGGACACATGCTGAATAAATCCGGCGTTCGGACGGCGCAGCATCGCATGCACGCTGGCCGTAAGACCCTCGACGGGAGTGTAGGAGTCGTTGTCCAGGTAAAGGATCATGTCGCCTAAAAGAATGTTGCCGTGCGTCTGGAGAAGATCGTCGCGCGTTTCCGGATCGACAGGGCCTGTCATCAGCTCATTCAGCGCCGCTTCGGCGCTCAGACCGCCCTCGGACATCCGCCGGCGGATCTCGCGGTCGAGACGATGGCCGTTGTTAAGATTGCTGGCTTTCTTGAACATCCCTGTGCGCGTATACACTCCTGCCTTGTTGGGCGGACGGGCAATATAAGAAACGCCGTTCCGTTTATAAAACTCGATGCGCGCATCTCTCTCCTCAGGGCCGATGACTTGAAGACCGTCTTCAAAGATGACGAGATTGGCTTTGACGGCACCCGCCTGGGCGTTGTAATGGTCGACCGCCTTCTTGGCTTGCAGCACGGTCTCCATGACCGTCTCGATAGGTTCTTTGAAAAATGGGATCGCGATCGTCGCGGTCGGATACTCGGCGCCTTCAGGAAGATCTTCGAAACGGCCGACAAAAAAAATGCTGCCGGAAGAATTTACCCCCGCGGCGTCCTGAATCAGGCCGGTGAGACCTATCAGGATAAACGGATTCAAAGAAACAAAGAATGCGATCGGCCCGAAAAAATATCCCATCGCCGTCATGAGCGTCAGTGAAAATCCGGCCAAAAACCAGGGATGGGCGACGACTTTCTGCAAGGGATTGAGAGCTTCTTTTTTGTCTTCCGCCAGACGCGCTCCCTTGGGCTTGTTCGCGGCCGGCTTGTTCTTATCGAGCGCTTTATTGATGTCCCCGGCGGCCTTGTTCAGATAAGTCGAAGCGGCGCTGATGATCATCGCCGCGATCGCGGCCGAGAAAATGAGCGCAACGATGCGGTCCAGACGCATCCAATAATTCGGCTCCCACCACTGAGATCCCTCATCTTTAATGGATTTTGCCAAGCGGGCGCCCTGCCTCATCAGGCTCGTTTTCGGGATAAACAACGTGATCTTGGCGCCGGTTTCTCCCGCTCGCAGCGCCCG
>CAZJAX010000046.1:6399-11222 GCA_964543965.1 uncultured Planctomycetia bacterium | reverse complement strand
TTTTCGGGATAAACAACGTGATCTTGGCGCCGGTTTCTCCCGCTCGCAGCGCCCGCTCCGTACGGTCGACGTGGGGCTGGCCGACCCACCTCCAGCCGAGCCGGTTGCGGAAAAAGATGAATACCGATCGTACCCACGGGAGTTTTCCGAACGTACCTGAGAAATAGCGGGCAATGCTCCGCTTATCGGAAAGTCTTTCTCCCGCAGGTTTCACGTCACCGCCAGGGCGTCGCACGGTATATTCGATGGTGTATTCGCCTCCCAGCACGTTACGAACAACCCTGTCGATAGTGTTATAGTAAGCGTGAAAGCGGTTCTCTTCCTGCCATTCACCGAAAATCGAATTCTGAATATTTTTGGCATTGGAAGTGATGCCGCCGTCGCGCACAATAATCTGAAAGTGATCCGGATAGCGCGGGTCGTCGTCTACGCGCGCAAAAATTAATGCCGTTTCGGGATAGACGTGCTTTAGGTTGTCGAGGAAATCGTTGAAAATCGAATTCAGCTGACCTACACGTTGGGGATCAAAATCGTCCTGAGGCCGCTGAAAAAAAACTGGCGGACCGCGGCGCCTCATGGCGTCGAGCACTGCTCCATCCTGATCCGAAGGTTTCGCTCCGGTCAAAAATGAAAGCTCGGCAGCATAGTGATAAATGTAGATTTCATCCACAAGCTCGTTAAGCGCCTCGAGCTCGAGGCCGGCGCGCATTTCCTCTTCCCGGACAAGATTTCTGAGTGCCAGGTTGAACTGATATCGCAGCGCGGGCTGCACGTACGGGAGCTTTCCGATCACCTCGTCACGAAGACGCTTGATTTTGACGCCCATGTCTTCCCAGTTATGGAAAAGTGCGGTCATCAAGTCATCGGTGCGGGTCTCCTTCTCGGCCGCCAGGTTGGTGAGTATCTGCGCTTCGGAAAGGCCGTCTGAATCGACAGGTTCAAACTCCGCTGCCATGCGGGCGCCCGGCTCCTCAGATACGGGCTGACGCTTGCCGCGCGCTGGCTCCGACAGAGCCGTCGTTCGCAGATTTTTAGCCCAAGAGGCTTTAGTTAGAGGGTCATCCGTTGATGGGATCAGCCCCGCTTCGCGCGCACTCGATAGATATCGGCCGAGCACCGTCGAAGAGCGTCCGCTTTGCTCCCAAACCATGAACTGCGCGGCCGCCGTCAGCGTGCGGTCCGCCGATGCGGGCGCACCCGAAGATGCTCCTATGACCGCGGCCGCCATAGACGCCCGCTGGCTCAGAAGAATATCTTCATAACGTTTCTGGTTGGTTTCGTGCAGGATCCTGGGCGTGATCGATACATATGAAACATCCTCGTTCTTTAAAAGACTCTTGAGGTTCGGCGAATGGAAACCGCCGGTGATCATGACAGCGCGTTCCTGCGACTCATCCCCCATCTTGGCGAGGGCTTTTTGTATAAAGTTTTTGTCGCGGGAATACGTCGACTCATAGAAAGCTTCGGCGTGTCCTACGATCTCTTCATATCCGGGTTCCAGAAACAGAGCCCGGTCATAATAAGACTTCATCCGCATGATCTTTTGATTGAGAAAACCTGTCATCCGCGCGATCTCAAAATCACGGGTCAGCGCCTTGTATTCCTTATATTCGTCAGGAGTCAGAGAAAGCCTTAAGAGTCTGCCCAAAAGCCGTGAGGCGTTCTGCGCCCGAACGAGGATCTTTTCGTCCTGGGTGACAGCCGCCTTGGAAAATATTTCGCGCTCGAGGTTCGTTATTTCCGATAGCACTTCCGAGGCCCGGATCTTTTTTGCCGCTCTCAAATACGCCAGATATTTGAAAAGTTCGGGATAATTCGCTATTTCCTTTCCCGCCTTCTCTCCCAGAAGATCGTAGTAACTTTTTTCTTCGGCATCTTCTCCGGAAAGCTTCGACGGACCCTTCACCTTTTGCGCCAGCTCCAAAAGTTCATTTTGGTCATGGGCTGATAAGCTCAGCAGGAGCCTGCTCTGCTCTTCGTTGGCTTTCTTAAAATCGATGCTGTTTTCTTTCTTCCGTAGGTTTTTCAAATTTTTCAGCGCGGCATAGGCGTGCAGATCCGTCCGCAGCGCGCCGCCATGCGTCTCAAGGAGATCCGCATAAGCCGTCAGCGAAAGCTCCTCTTTTCTGAATTTTTCCTGCGCCGCATCCAAAGCCAGCAAAAGAGGGTTGTAAACTCTAGGCTTCAGCGTATCCAGCGACGCCTGGATGCGCGCCAGATAATCCGAGAACTTCTCCCTTTCACCTGCGACTGCCCTATAATCTTCGATGGACTTTTTATAGAGTTCCCAGTCTTCGACCCCCCACACGCAAAAATCGTGGCTCGCGGTAAGATCGAGATACTCCTCCCCGTGAAGCTCGCCGCTCCGCAAAAAAGGTTCCGCGATCATCCTGCGTTCATCCGGCGTGCCGTAGCGTCTCAGGAAGGACAGCGAGTTGTCTCCAAAGCCGGCTTCGACGAAAACATATTTTAATTTTTTATCCTTTTTAAAGAGTATATCCAGCGTCTTGGCTAAATTCCGCTGACCGGAGGTATTGGTGTGGGCATCTTGTATCAAGTAAAGGGTTTTGAGGTCTGATGCGCTGCGATATGAATCGTCGACAGAAGCGACCGATTCGGGAAGACCGAGATCGGCCTTCGGCTTTAAAAATAGATCGATTTTGTACGGAGCAGGGTCGGGGCTGGCATAAGCGATCTGCTCGACACATAAGGAAAGGATGAGCAGGAATGAGATCGACCGCAGAAAGCTGTGCTTTTTTTTCACTCTAGATTCCTTTATCTAGCGCTTTAATAAACATTTTTATATCTTGTTTAAAAAAAGACCCAGACCCATCAATCGGATGGTTTTTGGGTGCTATCTTAAAGTATGCCCGATAGTTAGGCTATAGACAAGAAATGGCCTAAAAGGTGCTATTAGACCAAAGACGCCCAGAACGCGGTGAAATTATAGTTCGGATCACCCGTCAGGCCAAAGATCACGCCCAAAGTTGCCCCGTTGGGAGAACCGCTTTCCGGGACTGCAGCGCTGAAGCGCGAGTTGAAGATGGCGCGCTTGGCTGCATTGCCCTGGAGCGCGACATACAGCTGGCCGGCTTTAGGCAGAATGTTCAGATAAGTCGAGGCGTTGAAACCCGCTCCGCCGGCGACATTGAACAGAATGGTCCTGTTAGCTGCGGAAAGTGCTCCGGTTGCTGCGATGTTCGCGCCGTAAAGCAGGTTGAAGTAGTTCATGTTGGTCACGTTGGAGCGCAAACCGCTGTATAACGGCGCGGCCTCAGCCATGACCGCTAGAAAGCTCGCCTGGTTGAACGCTGCCGGTCCCGCCGTATCAAAAAGAATGCCGCGATCGGCCGCCGAAGGAGCGCCTGTAGCCGCGAGAGCCGTGTTGAACAGCAGGTTGAAATTCGCCCGGTGAGTCGCGTTGGTCTGAAGCGCCGAGTAGAGACTGCCCGCGCGGTTTAGCACCTGAAGATAGGTCGTTTGTGAATAGCCCGCGGCTCCTGCGACGCCAAACAGCGCCGCGAGATTGGCTCTGGGAGGAGCGCCTGACGCAGGAACGGCGGTGCCGTAAAGCGCGTTGAAATACCCGCGCAGAGTCGTATTGCCCTGCAATGCGGCATAAAGGCTGCCGGTCAGCGGCAGCACCGCAAAGAAATTATTTTGATTGAACGACGCATCTCCCACGACATCAAAAAGCGCTTTTCTGTCGGCGGCATTCGGTGATGTCACCAAATACTCAAACGTTGCAAACTGCCCGACAACCCCTTCATCAGTGAAACCTGAAGCGATGGCCGAGTCCCTTTCGGCGGTAGAGGTCGTGTAGATACGGTCGCCGTTAGAAGCGCGGTACAAGCGGAAAAGAGGTGCGGTCACATTGGCAGTGACAGGAGGAATGTAGCCGGCGATCCCCTCAAGAGCCCATCCCTGACCTATCAGAGCTGTTTTTTCGGTCTCATTGGAGGTGTAAATATGATGACCGTTTTTAAGCAGACGGTAAAAAGGAACGTTGCCGCCGCCCGGAACCTCAGAAACATAGCCCGCTATTCCTTCAAGCGTATAACCTGCAGCGATCGCTGAGTCTCTTTCCGTAATCGAAGTGGTATAGAAATGATCGGGAACCGAAGCTTTGAAAAGTCTAAACATGGCCGTAGACGCATCGCTTGAAGTCACGAAATATTGGGTCCCGTAAAGGGCGTTGAAATAAACACGGTATTCCGGCGATCCCTGGATGCCGAAATATAATGTCGTCGCCGGGTGAAGATTGTTCAGGAACGTCGCCTGAACATAGGCCGCATCTCCGACAGTGTCGAAGAGAGCCTTGCGGCCGGACGCATTAACGGCGCCGGAAGACTGCAGAGCGACCGCAAATATCAGATTGAAGTCCGCCAGAAGCTGGTTGTTTGCGCGCAAACCCGCCAGAAGACTGACAACTTTCGGCAGTGAAGCCAGGAATGCGGCTTCGGCATAACCCGCCGCACCCGTGGTGTCGAAAAGACTCTTGCGGTCGTTGACACTCAACGCTCCCGCAGAGATCGCAGTGCCGAAGAGAGAATTATAATTAGAAAGCTGGGACGCGTTGCTGCGAAGCGCGGTCAGAAGGCTTGCGGCCTTGGGAAGATTAGCCAAGAACGTGGCCTGGACATACGCCGGGTCGCCTGCGGTGTCGAAGAGAGACTTTCTGTCGGCGGCGGTGAGAGCGCCGGTGGCGGCGATCGTGGTGCCGAACAATAAGTTGTAGTTGGTGATGTGAGAGGCGGTGCCGCGGATGGCGGTCAGAAGGCTTGCGGCCTTGGGAAGATTAGCCAAGAACGTGGCCTGGACAT
>CAZJAX010000046.1:0-6299 GCA_964543965.1 uncultured Planctomycetia bacterium | reverse complement strand
ACGCCGGGTCGCCTGCGGTGTCGAAGAGAGACTTTCTGTCGGCGGCGGTGATGTCACCCGCAACCCCCAAAATGGTCCCAAACAGCGCGTTGTAGTGGGTCAAAAGCACAACATTCGCGCGCATCGCTGTCAGAAGACCAGCAGCTTTCGGAAGATTGGCAAGAAATGTTGCCTGAACATACGCAGGGTCGCCGACCGTATCAAAAAGACTTTTTCTGTCGGTTCCGGAGATGACGCCTGTCGCCGCCAGTGTCGTGCCGAAGAGAAGGTTGTAATTGCCCACCAGAGACGCGGTTGCCCGAAGCGCCGTCAAGAGGTTTGCGGCTTTCGGCAGACTCGCCAGGAACGCGGCTTGGACGTACGCAGGGTCGTTCGCAACATTATTCACGATCTGAAGATCTGCAGCGGAAGGATTGCCGGTCGCCGGGATTGCGGTGCCGAATAAAAGATTGAACGCCGCCAGATTAGCCGCGCTACCTTGAAGCGCCGTCAATAAAGAACTGCCCGGGGAATTTAAACTCGCCAGGAACGCCGCTTCGCTGTAGTTGGGATCGCCGACGATGTTGAAGATAATCGTACGGTCTGAAGCAGACGGAGAGCCGGAAGCCGGAAGATTGGCGCTATAGACCGTGTTGAATCTTCCGCGAAGCTGACTGTCAGCCTGAAGCGCTCGAAAAAGGCTCGCACCTTTGGTCAACACGCTGATAAACGTCGCTTGGACGAAGTTTGGGTCTCCCGCGACAGAGAACAAAGTGTTGCGGTCAGCGGCCGACGGAGAGCCGGTTGCAGCGATCGAGGATGCAAACAAAAGATTGAAGTCATTGCGATTTGCGGTGCTGGCCTGAAGCGCCGAGTAAAGCGCCGCCGTTTTTGTCATGACGGTCAAGAACGCGGCCTGGACATACGCCGGATCGTTGGTGATGCCGTCGAGAACGGCCTGGTCAGCGGCGGACGGGTCGCCCGTCGCGGGGATCGCGGTGCCGAAGAGAAGATTGAAAGCGTTTCTCTGAGACGTGTTGGCTTGCAGCGCTGTAAGCAGTTGATAAGCCGGTGAATTCAAGCTGGCCAGGAACGCCGCTTCGCTGTAGTTGGGGTCGCCGACGATGCCGAAGATCGTCGTGCGATCGGCGGCCGAAGGAGAACCGGAAGCAGGCAGAGACGCGCTGTAAACAGTGTTGAACCTCGCGCGCAGCGTGGAATTAGCCTGAAGCGCGCGGTATAAGCTTGCACCTTTCGTTAAAACGGAAAGGAATGTTGCCTGCACGTAATTCGGGTCGCCTGCAACCGCGAATAAAATATTCCTATCAGCAGCCGAAGGAGAACCTGCCGCGGGGATGGAAGCTGCGAATAGAAGGTTAAAATCGTTACGGTTCGCGGTGGTGGACTGTATCGCAGAGTAGAGCGTCGAAGTTTTTACCATGAAGTTCAAAAAAGGCGTCAGAGAGTAGTTAGGGTCGCCGGTGATGCCGTCGAGAACGGCCTGGTCAGCGGCGGACGGGTCGCCCGTCGCGGGGATCGCGGTGCCGAAGAGAAGATTGAAAGCGTTTCTCTGAGACGTGTTGGCTTGCAGCGCTGTAAGCAGTTGATAAGCCGGTGAATTCAAGCTGGCCAGGAACGCCGCTTCGCTGTAGTTGGGGTCGCCGACGATGCCGAAGATCGTCGTGCGATCGGCGGCCGAAGGAGAACCGGAAGCAGGCAGAGACGCGCTGTAAACAGTGTTGAACCTCGCGCGCAGCGTGGAATTAGCCTGAAGCGCGCGGTATAAGCTTGCACCTTTCGTTAAAACGGAAAGGAATGTTGCCTGCACGTAATTCGGGTCGCCTGCAACCGCGAATAAAGCGCCGCGATCCACGACTGAAGGAGAGCCTGTCGCCGCGACGGAAGCCGAAAAGAGCAGGTTAAAGTCAGTACGGTTCTGCGTGGATGACTGAAGGGCCGAGTAAAGCGCAGCGGTTTTTGTGATAACGGCGAGAAACGACGCTTCGTTGTAACTGCCGTCCGAAACGGCGTCTGCCATCACGTTCACGCTGGGGATCGAAGTCATGGGGCCGGAGGCCGGAACAGACGCCGCAAACAAAAGATTGAATCCGCTTGTGGCAGAAGCCGACTGCAGACCTGCAAAGAGACTCGCGATCTTTGGGAGATTGGCCAAAAGCTTTGGCTTGTCAAACGACGGGTCGCTGGAAACGCTCATAAGGATATTGCCCGTATCCACCGAAGCCGGGCTCCCGGTCTGAGGGATCGACGCGCCGAACAGCGCATTGAACGCAATCCGGTTGCTGTTGTCCGATTGGACGTCGGCGTAAAGCTCGGCTGCCAGAGGAAGACGCGAGATAAAATCCGCCTGCACGTAGGCCGCGCCCGAAACGATCTGCGCCAATACGGAGCGGTCATTGTCCGAAAGAGAACCCGAGGCGGTCAGGCCGGTTCCGAATAGAAGGTTTACGTGAGCTCGATCCCCCGCGCTCGACTGCAGCGATGAATACAGGTTTCCGATCTTTGGAAGCACATTCAAAAACGAAGCCTGCGTGTAACCGGCCGCGTTGATGACGTTAAAAAGCACTGTTCGGTTCGCGGCGGTCGGAGACCCTGAAGACGGCAGCGAGGTGCCGTACACGAGATTGAAATGCGCGCGATCAGCCGCGCTCGCCTGCAGCGAGGCGTACAAAGAAGCTGCGCGGGACAGCGATGCAAGAAACTGTACTTGGCTGTAACCTGCGGCCGAAGTGACAGCGAACATCTTATCGCGATCCGCCGTGGAAATGGCGCCGTCAACGGTCAAGTTGGTTCCGAAAAGCTTATTAAAATTCGCCAGTGCCGCCGCGTCTCCTTGAAGCGCCGCGAAAAGTTCGCCGGTGGCCGAGAGAAGATTTGAAAATTCCGCCTGTATATAGGAAGGATTGCCGGCCGTGTTGAAAAGAGCCCCGCGATCCTCAGCGAGCAGATAGCCGATGTATTCGAAAGGATTGATCCTGCCCAGCGTGAAATTCACCCATGCGCTCGCAGCGTCGGCACGTCCTGGAGTCGCGTGCGTGAGACCGATATCGGCAAAAAGCTGCGCGCCCGGAGAATCGGAAAAGCGGTAAGCCAGAGTGTTCCCCTGCGGCAGAGCGTGAGAAGGGTTCAGCGAAATAAAATGATCCGCGCGCGCCTGATAGACCGCCGAAAGCGCCGGATCCAGGCTCGTGTAGTAATCGGAGAGCATGTTGTAGATCGCGATCATCTGCTGAGTGCCCTCGACCCAGACCATGCCCGGGCGGCCGATCAGCGTCGCGTTGAAGGAATCGGAGAAATCAAAGCCGATCGACGTAAGGATGTTTCCGCCGAAAGTGCCGTTGGACTGCACGGAGAATCTCTGCTCGACGTTCGCCAGGAACGTGTCGACATCGATGTCGAACTCGTTTTCGAGCACCGAGGGCCCGAGGACAAGGAACGCCCAAGTGCTGGAATCGAAGCCTTCGAGATGGCTCCATTGAAAATTCGTCCCGATGAGCGAGCCGCCGCGGCGGAATATCGCCTTCGCCGGATCGTACGCTTCGTTCTTGAGCCAGGACTTCACAAAACCGAATTCAGATTGGAAGAGCGCACGGTCGTTCACGTTGGTCGCGCGCACGCGCATCGTGTCTAAGAGCGAGTAGTAATCGAAAATGTTCTCGACCGAATACACATACCCGAAATCCGGGTTCGTTCCGCTGCCGTAAGGACTCATCGCGACGGCGCCGTGATAATGCGGCAGACCGCTGATCCACTTCGTGACGTTCGTCGCCAATGAGAGGCCCTTGGCTTTTTCCGAGGCGGTCAGCGCAAAACGCGAATACTGCTCGGCAAAGATCGCGATCCAGGCGTTCTCGCCCATGCCTTTTCGGAACTCGGTCTTCTCGTCCGGTTTCGCCGGATCGATGTTATACACGGTCCAAAACCCGCCGAAGTTGACCTGGTCGGCGAGCCATTGCGCATAATAGAAATCAAAGATCTTCTTCGCCCCTGCGAGATCCCCCGCCTGGATCAGCGCCAGACCCGCGACGGCCTGATCATATGTGTACGCCTGCTCGTTGTTGTGCACGAGAAAACCGCGGTCGTTCGGGATCAGCGCGGGGTCGTCAGGGTAGCTTGCGACGAGACCGCTGGGATTCATCTGCATCGTGTTGAGATATAGGCGGATCGCCGCGACATCGGCAGCCTGCGCCGGCGTGAGAGCGGCTGTGCTGCTGAAATTGGTGCCGTATAAACGGTTGAACTGCTCGCGCTTGTAACCGTCGTCCTTGAGAAGGTCGAAAAGCGCGGCGGCCTTCGGGAGGATGGTCAGATAATTTGCCTGGTTGAAATTCGGATCCGCCGCGACATTGAAAAGCACGCCGCGGTCGGAAGCTGTCGGCACGCCGCTCTGCAGGATGCGCGTTCCGTAAAGCTTGTTGAACGCGCTGCGGTTGGCCGCATTGGTCTGAAGCGCCGTATAGAAATTCTTCACTTTCGGCAGCGCCGCGAGATATTCGTTCAGGTTGAACGCAGGGTCGCCGGTCAGATCATAAAGCGTCTGCTGGTCTGCGGGAGAAAGATCGTTGAACACGCCGAATGAAGTGATCTGAGCGCCGTAAAGAATGTTGAATGCGTCGCGCAGCGCGCTGTTGTTCTGCAGCGCCATCAGCAGAAGGTCGCCGGGCTCCGCGCTGTTTACCCGGAAATCGTACCCGCCCGTAAATGCGGCGATCGCATAAAAGGAAGTGTCGATGAATCTCTGCCAAAACGGCGCTTCTCCCGATCCGTCTCTCCAATCGATCCATCCGCCGCTGATGCCGTTGGCATCGGGAAGCCTTTGCCACAGACCGCTCGTGACGGCCCACTCGACCGCGTCATCAAGATAGCCGTGCTGGTTCAGATCGAACCAGACCAGAGAAGCCTGAAAGGAAAAACCCGGTGACCGGCGGCCCTGATGATCGCCGTTGTCCCAGACCACGCCGCCGTTGGCTGTCTGAAGATTGGCATGGATCCACTCCCCTACGTTGGAATTTCCGACTCCGATCGCCGGAAGATCGAGCATCGCCGGCGCGTAGTTGATCCATTCGTGGTAGTTGTCCTCGAGAGGATTTCCGACGCTGTCGATGACGCGGTGCCACACGCCGTAGTCCGGATCGAACGGGTCGCCTGCATAAAGTTTTTCGTTGATACCCTGGATGATGCGCGCCGCGGCATTTTTGCATTGAAGGGAAAATGCAGTATCTCCTTGAGCCGCTGCCCAGTTCTCCGCCGCTTTCAGCGCCTGATAAGCGTAAGAATTATCGGATGCCCAGCGGCGGCTCTCGTACTGGCCGGCCGCATTTTTTCCGCCGCCGATAAGACCGTCATCGAGCCCGCCCTTGTTCACAGGGTTCTGGCACGCGAGTAAAAACTGCGCCGCTTTTTTCATCGCGTTGTAGCGGCCGCTCTGGAAACCGAGGCGGTAGATCGCAAGCATCGTCTCAGCGGTCTGAGTCGGTGATTTTGAAAGCACCGTCGCGACGTTGTGATCGTACTGATCGAACCACGCTCCGTCCGAGTCCTGCACGCTTAAAAGAAAATTTGCCGCGAGATTGGCGCGGTTAAGATACTGCGGCTCATCGAGCACATTGGCCGTGAGGATCAGCGCGAGGATCGCCATCGCGTTTTCGCGGGGCACGATCCACGTCGGCGCGCCGTACACGTTATTGATAGCGCCGTACGCGGCGCTCGCCTGGTTCATGAACTGGCAGGCGAGAATATAATCAGCTTCAAGTTCTACCGAGGGATTGGAAGAGTTTAGCTGCGGCAGAACCATCGCCGCATTTCTGTCGTCGATGAGCTGCTGATTTCTTTCGGCAGCCGCCTGCTGCTCTTCGGGCGTGAGCTGCCCAAGGCGCTGCGGCGTGGACGTCAAAGGGTTGTCAGCCAGCGCGAGATCGGACGCGGTGAGCAAGCAAACATAGGAAACTAAAAGAGCGGATGCCGTGATTTTTTTAAACATGATTTCTCCGGTTTAAACGAGTCCGCGTTTCCAGGATCGGACGATTTACAATCGAGCTTTTCAAAAGAAAGAGAGGAAGAAAATAAAAAAAACTGCCAATAAAATAACGTATTGGCAGCTGGCTGTCCCTTACCCTTTTTTCAGGAAGGGATCCTAAAGCGTTTGCGTCCTATCCTCGCGGATAGTTTGCCCTTGAAACAATACTAGAATTATACAACATTAAAGACTCACTTCAAGAGGAGCTGTAGGATCCCATGAGTTTTAAAACACGGTCCAGGTCATCCAGGGAGTAATACTAAAAATCTATCTTCACTCTTTTTTT
>CAZJAX010000045.1:0-14236 GCA_964543965.1 uncultured Planctomycetia bacterium | reverse complement strand
ACATCAAGATCGATATCGATGCTGCCGGCAATCTCACGGTCTCGGCGATCGGGGCCGGAGCAAGGCTTGCCGTCTCGGAAGCCTCGGCTGACGCCGACGATCTGACCGCGGGAGCTTCTTTGGTCACGACCCCCGTGAAAGCGACCGCAAACCGTCTGCGCACGCGCCCGGTCAAGGTCCTCATCGCTGATCCCGATCCCCGAACCTATGGACTTAAACGGGACGCCCTCGTTCAGGCTCTGGCCCAGCGCATGGACCGCCCTGCCTCCGAAGTCAGAGCGCGCCTCTTCTTCCAGCAGTCGCTCTCGATCCAGCTCTCCCAAGCCCAGCTTAAGTCCACAGAGCTCGACACTCTCGTCCTGGACGGCCGCGCCCTGGTTCTGGACGGATCCAACAGCCTTACCAACGCCGATAAACTCGCCTCCAATATTCTCGACTTTAGAACCTTGGCTTTCGAGCGCAGCGGCCAAGTGCTCGACATCTGGGCCAAGATCACCGAAAGCCTGGAAGTCAAACCCTCCGAAGCCCAAGCCTTCATCCGTTCTTTGGATCTGCCCGCGACCCGGCAGGCTCTGCTTAGGATAGCCCGATTCCTGCCTGAGCCTTCTGTGGCAAACTTCAGCTTCTCAGCCGACCAGAGACGCCTTCAGATCGACTCGGGTCTTGTTCTGAACGAAGACGACGCCGTCTCCATCGCCTTGGCCGACGCTTTCAGCCGGCAGGACGCCGCCCCGGCCAAGAACGCTTTAAGGCAGATGGCCGCCCTGATCCTCCAGGAAAGCACTGACATCCCGGCGCTTCTGGCCCGCGTCACCTCCAGGATCAACGCCCGCTTCGAGAACGAAGTCGCCGCCTTAAGAGACGTCAAAGAAAGACCGCTCATGGTCACCTTGGATCCTCTCTTCTCAGGCCAGAGATCCGCCCAGGAAAGAGAAGACCTGATCGCCCAGTACTTGGCCGACAAGAAGAGGAGCGACGACACCTTCGATAAATACGGCATTGCTTCCAGCGGCAAGAAGGACATCTTCGTCACCAGCGACCAGGAACTGGCCATCGATCTTGGCACCAACGAAGCGTTCAAAGACAAATTCGACGTGATCTTCAACCCCGACAAGAAGCCTTTCGGCTCCGTCGAAGAAGTCCGTGCCTTCCTCGGCAGGACGCGTGACGTTGCCCAGACACAGGTCTTGGGTATCATCAACCACGAAGACAGGAACTTCAGCTCAGAGAACATCCAAGCCTCCAACAGCTACCTGATCGAAGTGAAGATGAACTCGATCCCGACCAAGGACTCCATCTACGGCGTCTACGGCAAGGCCGCCCTGATCGTCATCCGGGGAGGCGACAAGCGCAGAGTCCTCTTAAAGACGATCTCTGCCATGCTCAATGAAGCCGTGGCTCAGATCCGTGTCGAGCTGCAGTCGGTCGGGTCGGCGGCGTAACCCCACATAAATTAGTAGAAATAATATTTAGATATTATTATTTGCCCCTTGGAATTGCTGTAAGTGGGCATGTATACTATTATTAGCTGATTTTCATGGGATCGGATTTATCAAATCTTCGAAATGTATTGATAAATTTTCTGTTCATATTTTTTTTGGTCTATTACGTTAAGAGATAATTTAATTCTTTCTAATGTTATAGACTAAGTAGTTTTAAAAAGGGAGACGATTTGGAACAGGGGATCACGCTTCCAGAGACGAAGGACAAAGAGTTCCGCTCGAGATTCAGTCCGGCATTCCGGACGATTTCAGCGGTTCTCGTTTTTTCCTTTCTGGTGCAGGATCTCGCACATGCCCAAGGCGGCACTCCTATCTGGTCCCATGTCTCTCAGGTCAAATCTCAAAACGCTGATCCCTCCGAATCTAAGCTCAACAACATCACGATCCCCAATGAATCCGGTGTCACCCGAAAGGTCGTCGCGAAGGCCGGCGAAGACGTCATCATCAATATCCAGGACGCGCACTCCAAGCTCGGCGCCCAGGAGTCCATCGCCAAAATTCTCGACACGCTGGTCAAAAATTACGACCTGAGCCTCGTCACGCTGGAAGGCGCCTACGACCTTGTCGACACGTCGATCATCTCGAGCTTTCCAATCGAAGAGGTGCGTAAAAAGACAGCGGCCTATCTGATGAAGGAGGGCAGGATCTCGGCCGGTGAATTCTATTCGATGATCTCCCGCGAAGCGGTGACGCTGTACGGCGTGGATGATCCGCAGCTTTACGGCGAGAATCTTGAGGCGTTCCGGGCGCTTGTCGCCAAGAAGACAGCTGTGCGCAAAGAGCTCAAGGGCCTGAAGCGCGCCGTGCATGAGCTCGAGGCCAAGGTGTATTCGCCCGAGCTTTTGGAGATGACCAACCACCGTCTTCTGCATAAGAACGGTTCGATCAAATTCACCGAGTACTGGGAATTCTTTACGAAGCTTGCCAAGGAGAAGGGCGTCGGTTTCCAGAAGTATCCGAATCTCAAAAAACTTTCCGATACGGTCGAGCTTGAAAAGGAGATCGATTTCAAGAAAGCCGGTTTCGAGCGCGACACGCTGATCAATGAGCTCAACCTGAAGCTCGGGAAAGCGGACCTCGAAAAACTTGTGTTGGACGGCATCGCGTTCAAGCAGAACAAGCTTTCGGCGGGCAAGTTTCACCTGGAGCTTGCCGAGATGTCCCAGAAAGCCGGAATCAACCCGCTCGAATATAGGAACATCATTCTTTACTCCCAGTACGTGGTGATGTACGAGGGGATCGATCTGATCGCGATATTCGACGAGTCAGACTCTTTTGAAAATGATGTGCGCGAGAAACTCTTCACTGCCCAGGACGAGCGGACGCTGGCCGGTCTCACACGCTGCATCAGCATCTTGACGCAGCTTCTGGATACGACGCTTACTTCCAAAGACTACGAGTTCTTCGTCAAAAACGAGTCTTCGTGCCAAATCTCGGAGATCCGGACCCTTCTGACGGCTCTCGGGACGAAGTACAAAGTTCCTTTTGAGGCTTATGCCGATTTCAGCGTACTGGAAGGGTCTATTCCAAGCGCCCGCAAGTTCTATGACTTGGCCTCGCGGCGTAACCGGGCGCTGATGAAAAACACTCTTGAACGGATGAAGAAGGAAAATGTTCATGTTGCGGCGCTTGTTACCGGCGGTTTCCACTCCGAGGGCATCTCGACTTTGATGGATCAGGAGAAACTTTCGTATCTTGTCGTGATGCCCAAGTTCGACGAGAAGAGTCCCGACAGGCCGTATATCGCCATCCTGACGCGCCAGCCTAAAGAATATGAAGAGCAGTTCAAGGATTCGGACTTCTATCTCGCCATCGCTTCCTCGCTGGACCGGGCGGGCGCGGATCCAGCAGCCGTCCTTCAGTTCCTGACCGTCGCCATCTCCAACACGCAGCGCGGTTACTTAAAGGAGGTAGCCGAGGACGTCTACGGACTCAATGACGGTCTGATCAACGAAGCCCGGGCGCTTTTTGAAAAGAGGACCGGTACGCTGATCTCAGCCGATCGTTTTACTGCGATTCTGAAAAGTGCGCGCATCACGCTGAGCAGCGACAATAACAAGCGCACAGTGTACTGGGATGAAAATACTTTCGATTATAAGGATGAGGGCTCGGTCGCGTTTTCCGCTTTGAAAGGCAAGATGCTTTCTTTTGAAGCCGGCGATAAGGGGATCCGTGAGGCGGATTCCAAGAGAAGCGTCGCCCTGCCCCTAGAGCTTCCCCAGACGAAGCTGACCGAGGCGGAAGTCAGCCGGCTGGCCGCGATCGTCGTGCAGACTGCCAAAGCGCGCAGTAATAAAAATACCGAAGCCGTTGCCCGCATGGTCAACGCAAGCCTTCTCGGTAACCAGACGCCCGCCAACCTTGAGCTTGTGATCAGCGCCGCGCGTCTGGCTGAATTGACGCCGGACCCCGGTTCTTTGATCCAGGATACTGCGGCCCTGAATCCTCCTCTGACGGCGGATGCGGTGAAGCCGGTATCCGATGTCCAGCCGGACGATCTCCAGAAGCCTATAGAAAAGATCGATGAGCCGGCCGCAAAAGAAGAGGTCGTGCAGACGTCGCCTCTGATCCCTGCCAAGGAAGAGATGGCCGGTGAAACGGGCGACCCGCTCGAAACGATCCAGCAGGTTGTGTATTGGGATATTCATGAGTCCAATGTGGAGGCGGCCGACCGCGCCTGGGGCGAGTTCGGTCAGTGGCTCTCTGCCCGCAATTTCAGTCCTGAAGACCGAGCTTATTTTCTTAAGGTTCTAGCGAGATCGCTCAGCAGGGTCGATCGTGATGATCTGGCCGGAGCAAATCTTTTAGTCGTCGCGGAGGCTGAGGCAGGGCGCCGTGACCGTCATAAAATTGTTTATGAAACCATCGCCGTACGCTTGAGGGAAGCGCTTCGCTCCAAAGGCTCTCAGGTATTCGATGATGAGGCGGCTACCGCGCTGACTTCGGATGTGAAGGAGCGTTTGAGCCGTGAACCGGAGCTTGGCGGGAACTATCTGGCGCAGGCAGCGATCATGCAGGAGCTCCTGAGCCGCTTGGGCGATATTGAAAATGGCACGGATCTTATGGCATCATTGTCGGGCCACATCGCTTCTTATGCCGCCGGTACTCTCGATCCCGAAAGGATCGACATCGGCGTCACGGTCACAAAGAAAGATGCAGACAGACCCACCGAAGCCCGTCTCGTATTTCTCGAGCCGTCAGAGGCTCAGAAGGCCGGGTTGGCTTCCGCGTTCGAAGGAAGAAATTTTCCTGCGGACCCTTCCAGGGCTTTGAGAGAGATCGTCGATGTCGATATTCATGGATCGAACGCAGAGGCGGCGGATGCGCTATGGAAGCAATTTGAATCATGGCTTGAGCGCGCATTTTCTTCCGATAATGAAAAAACGAAGAGATTTCTAAAAGGCTTTTTGTGGTCGCTCACCCGCATGTCTTCCGAACAGTTCAAGAAGCAGTCTTTGATAGCGCACGCCGAAGACGAGATGCGCCGCGTGCCCGATTATCCGCTGATGATCGAGGAGGTGTTCGACGCCGACGGCCGGATCCTGCGCCAGTATTACGGACACGGATCTGAAGAGTACGGGGGAGATTTTATCCGCCGCCACGTGAGCGAGTATACGTGGGTGAAAAAGGATGACCGATGGGTTTCCACCTGCCTTGTGTATGCCACGGATGAAAAAGGCGGCAAGATCGATCAGCGGCCGGTCAACCCCAACCTCGCTTTCGGGTCGCGGCCCGATCCCGGCAGCGATCGTGAGTCCCGCCTGAATCACTTGATCGAAAGCGCTGAAAGCTTTGAGATCTTCGACAGCCGTGAATTCGAACAAAAACTTTCGGAAATTTTGGCCGACGGCGCTCTGGGGCAGAGAATGAGCGCCTCCGAGTCGCAGCGGTTCCTGGCTCCGTTCGCGGCGCGTATGGAAAAGGCCAAAGCCAAGGCCGAGATGATTGAAAGAAATCCAGACCTGGCAAAAATTGTAGCCGCCCATAAGGCTTGGGCCGCCAGCGTCGGGGATCCGAGCTTCTTTCGGAATGAGATTCAGGCTTTGTATGAGCTTTATCTGAAGCAGAGCCAGCAGGCGGGCCAGGCGGACGCGGTGGCCGATGCGGCGGCGCTGATCCCTGCAGCGGACGCTGTGGCGGATTATGCCTCGCTGATCGCCGATAGGCTCGGGGCGATGCATCCCGGCGAAGATCGTTTAAGGAAGCTCGGCGAAGAGCGGCGGGCGGCTTTAAAGCTGATGTACAGCGCTCTTACGGCTGACGAGCGCAAATCCGCAGCTCAGGAACTAGAGCACGTCGATGCAGAGATCGAGGCAGCGGAGCCTAAGATCGCGCTTTTGCACAGTATCGCGCTGGCAGCCGTCCAATTGTCGAAAAAGCAGAGATCGATCGTTTACGCCGCCAAAGAGCGCGAGATCTTCGTATTGCAGCAGGAATATACGGCTGAAGCGGACCGCTTGAAGCGGGAAGCGCGCGTGCGGGAGACGAGCGTCGATGCAGACCAGCTTAAGGCCGCCAAAGAGAAGCTCGCCGCAGCGCTGATCGGCAAGGCGATCCAGAGCGATGCGCTGTTCGACGTGCTCGGTGCGGACGATGCGGCTAGGTACAACAGTCTGATCTTGATCCAGCTCGGTTTTGCAGTCAGCGTCGCCGAAAACCCCGCCACGGCTGCTATCAAGCAGGTCTTCGGATATGAAGCCGACCGCGACCCGGAATTCCTCAATGCGGAGTTTTGGATGAGGTCGTTAGGCCTCACACTTAAGGCTTACCGCGAGCTCCCGGATAAAGAGCAGGGAGAAACGGCTGAAGCTCTGCGCGCTTTTCTCAAAAAAATGTTCGATGTGCGGGAGCGGTATTATGGCGCTCTCCGAGGCCAGTTCGACGAAGCCCTGCGCCAAAACGAAGAGAAGACGGCGCTCATTTCGACCCTGCAGGCGCTCCGCGGATTGCCGGAGGCTCTTAATGTCGTCCAATTTAAAGAAAAAGTCGCGTTGCCCGGGTCTGACAAAGAAGTGGAGGTCCTGAGGTCTTTGGAAAGTGTATTGATGCAGAGACTGCTTTCGGGCGATCTCGCCGCTTACGTCGATCAGATCGCGCTCAATTGGTCGGCTGAAGAAGGTTCGGCGCGCACCGCATACGCGGACGCGGCCGAAGAGCGGGGCGAAGCTGATCGGCCGGCGCTGGACGCGGCCGAGACCCGGCTCATCGTATCGGCTAAACTTCCGGCTGAATTGCTCTTTCTTCAGGATCTCGTGACGGAAATGATCCTTGGGATCGCGCGGCAGCAGGGTGACAGAGCCCAGGGCCTTGCGATGCCTCTCTTCGCCTTGTTGGAACGCATCGACAATCATATAAAGCAGGGCAGAGATCAGGTCTTTGAAGCATACGAGCCTCTCGTGGCGGAGCTTGTCACCGGAGATGCGGCCGCCCGCATAGAAGCGCTTAAAGACCGGGTGCGCGGCTCCATCAACCATCAGCACGAGCTGGCATTTTACAACCGGTTGATCCGCCTCACCTCGTCGATCGAGAAAAAATTGAAAGGTGAACAGAAGAGCGATTTTGACGCGCTGGAAAAGATAGCCAAAAAGATAGGCGCTCAGATCAAATCTCTCGAAAGCCGCAAAAAGCTTTCCCCGAAGGCAAAAGACAGGCTCGCGGCCATGCGCGGGCTCTTTGAAGGTCTCTTGGAAGAAGTCCGGCAGATACGCAAAGCAGTTTTGGATGCTCCGGAAACCGCCGAAAGGACGCTCGAGCTTCTCCGCGCGCCGCCTTCGGACGTCGCTTCTCTGATCCCGCTATCCCGTTCTCTGGACGAATTGAGCCGGCGCGAGGATTCGCCCGCGATGGACGCTTTCGCGGGACATGTCCGCACGGTTCTGGACTGGGCGGCCGCCGACCAAAGGCTCGGCGCAAATAAGATCGAAAGACCCGAAATACCTCAGACGGCGCCTTCCGACATAAGGCCTGAAGCGGCAGAAGCCGCGGATACCGTAAAGACGGAGCCCGCCGCGCCGATTTCTTCCGGTAATCCGCTGCCTCGCGTCATCACCGTACTGGCTCTTGCCGCGGGTACAGCGTTTCTCGTTTGGATGTTCCCTCTCATCTCTGCCTTGATCGGCTCGGCCGCTTTTCTCGTCTGGCTCAAGATGCGCACCAGCGCTGTCAGCCGTGAAACGAGCGTCGCCGCGGTTTTAGGAACCGCTCTAGCGCTGGGCACTTTGGGCGCCGGACCCGTGATGGCGACGCCGGGCGCTTTCAACCCGTTCCAGTTCGGCGGAAAAAATACCATCACTCTTGTTTCTCCAGACAAGCAGGTTCCGGTACAGGATCAGGCTGTCATCGGAGGCCAAGCCGAGGAAGAAAAGAAGGCCGCTGAAGAAGTTCCGACCACCGGCGGTCCCGACGGCGACGACATCGCGTTCACGCCCCGGGCTCTGACAGCTCAGGACATGGCCCGCCTTGTGGCGGTTGCCAGGGACGGTTCCGGCCAGGAGAAAATTGCGGCCGAAAGAGAGCTGAAGGCTTTGCTCGTAGCGACCGTCATTCTTCAGCAGCCCGCGCTTGAAGCGCCCGCTCCGGATGCGTCCAAGACTGTCGTGTTCACTTCGGCAGACGCCGGCGACGAACTGGATGCCGAGATCGAAGAGCTCAAAGCCAAGATCGCGGTCCAACAGAAAAAGGCCGACAAGAGCGCGGAAGCGGCGGATTTCCTGACGCGCCGCATGGTCACGCAGTGGATGACCAGCGTCGCGCATACGGACCGCTATCCCGGAAAAAATGATTATAAGTGGGAAGGGGAGATCTACAACCGCCAGGCCCGCGGACCGAAAGCTGAATTTATCGCGATCGGCACAGACAAAAAGACCAAGCAGTTCATGACCTCTGCCCAGCTTCCTGCGGATGTTCAGAGGAACCTGGCAACGATCAACAGCAAGGGGTATTTCACGGCTTCCGACGGCACGATCTACGCGCTGTACCTGGACGCCTTGATCACAACCAAGGATTATCACCCGGTCGCGGGCTACCGCATCTCTACCGCAAAGGATGGTCTCCGCCGGGTCGTCACCACATTTGTATTCGACGGCGGCCCCAATAGAGGCGCGATCAACGCTGATGCAGTTGCCGCTCAGGTTCAGAAGCACGGCCGTCCGGAAGCGATCTACCGCCTTCCGCTCAGTGAAAATGTTTATCAGCTCGAAAAGAAGCGCAAAGACGCCCGCCGTGTCGTCGACCGGCAGAGACCGGTCGAGGGGGACGAGCGCCAGTCAGATATTTGGCTCTCACCTGACGACCAGCCCGAGCGGTTCTTGTACAGCAACGGCCTGAATCCTCTGAAATATAATTCCGGCGAAGCTTTCTTGAAAGGATCGAACTTTGGGTACCGCGTGATCCTGGGCTCACAATCAAATCTTTTGACGGTCGCTACAGAGGAATCGGGCAACGGCTCCGTATTTACGATCAAGGGCCTTGATATACGAGCCATAGGCGCGACGGAAAGCTACGAGCGCATCCTGATGGACGGCGGCGCTATGGTGCCTATCCAGTTCACCGATCGCGACAAGAAAAGCCTTGAAGCGGGTATCGGCCGGTATCTCTACGACCGCGACGGACCCCCGCAGAACTATAACCTCATACCGAAGTTCGGCGAGAAAGAGGTCGAGTTTTGGGTCGTCGACAATCAGAAGAAGCAGGCGCTTCTGATGAAGCAGCTCAACAGCACGACTGATCCCGCCGAGAGAAAGAAGCTGGCGGCTCAGATCACTACCAGCGGCAGCGAGCTTTGGTGGAGAGACGCCGAAGGCTTCATGCACGTCATCTATTTTTCTCCGTTCACAAAACGCCAAGAAGCGGAGGCTGATCAGAAAGAGCTCCGCGAAATGAAGGAGCAGCTCAGGATACTGGAAGCCACGCCCAGAACGCCGAAATCCGTTTCCGCGCCCATCCGTCCTGCGGCGGTCACGGAAACACCTGTTGTGGTCCAGCTGCTCGACCGGGTCAATTTGAATCCTGCCGTTGAAAATCTGCTCGCCGTTGCCGGTGACGGTCTGGAGTTTGTTTCTTTCAATCCCGGCGAAGGAGATCAGCCCGAAGAAAAGACAGCTCCCGCTATACCGGAGATCGAGCAAAAAAGACCTGACGGCCCGGCGACTCTGACGCTGAAAACCGCGCGTCCGCTGCTGCGCAAGCACATCCCGGCGGGAAAAGTGGGGGATGCTCCCGCGCTGCCCCGCATGTTCCTGTGGGAAGGCGACGAAAAGGCGGAACGAGCCCTTTTAGAATGGCTTGAACGCCGCCTGGGCGATAAGGAAAAAGCCGGCGAAATGATGTCCGTGATCAAATACGGCTCCGCCGCCTACGATAGCTCTATCCATGAGATCGGCGGAGCGCTGATCGCTACGAAGAACGGAGATTATGCGCTTGCGCTGAATATCGCCAAAAGGTATTCCGGGCGCGACTACGGCAACATGAAATTATTGGCCGAAAGCCCGGATTTTGAGCCCGGCGGGTTCCTTTTTGAGATCACGAAGGTAGACGGCCAGTGGACGAAGGACTGGAGGCAGTGGAAAGCCGGTTCGACGGGCGCGATGGCGTGGAGAATTTTGGCCGACGCGATCCTGGACGAGTGTCTTTCAAAATTCCCTCCCGCTGATAAAGCGCTGATTGCGGAAGCCGAAAAGGTCCGCGTCACGATGCTTGCCCGTCAGATCCAGCTGTTTGAAACGATGACGGAGCTTCAAAAGGGAAGCGAGGGAGGCGTCCGCTTTTCTTCCAAAGGTTCTTATGATCCTATCAGCAAGACCACCGACTTCTTTTTCAATTATGTGAACACCGAGAATAACATCAGCACTTACGCCTCGCTGAAAGCCCTTCAGCGCCGGGTAAAAGACGATAGTAACGTGCCTCAGGCTGTGAAGGACAAACTGGCCAAGAGCATCAGCGATATCGAAAGCTGGTTTTTTGAAGGGAATTTCTGGGTTGACGACGGCACAGGAAAACTCGTTCCGCAAAAAGGCATGTTCGACGCCAAGACGAATACCTTTTTCAAGGGAGCGATTTTCAAGGAAGGCAAGTGGGTCATAGAAAAAGTTTTCGCCACGGACACTGTTTCGTGGGCTATTTCATCTTTAGGCCCTGAGCTGATCGACCGCAAGCTGGGCGAAGGCACCAGCATGAAGATGTGGAAAGCGGCCCGCGAAATGGCCGGATGGCGGGTGGTCGATGCGACCCCGGGCAAGGAAGTTTTCGCGCGTCCCAAGGCCGGCGAAGGCGTGCATATTTTTGATTACTGCGACACCAGCGTGTTCAACAAGAAAAATCCTGAGCTCGTGGCCATGGGGTCCAACGAGTGGCTCGGAGGAATGCAGTGCGCGGCCGATCTTCTTTTGGCACACTATCCCGCCGGAACCAAAAAAATAAGCGCGGAAGACAGGGCGATTCTTTTGCTGGACCAGGCGGGGATGAAGGAGGGAGCCACTAAGAATCCGCTGTGCTACGCGTTTGGTCCCGGCGTCAGGGACATGGGCGACAGGGACCGCCCCGGCCGCAGGGGAGATACTTATCATAACTGGTACGTCCCGCCCACGGGAGTAGGCTCTCTGGCCTCGCTTTATTTGGCGTTTTATGACGCGGGCTTCGATCCGCTGAGATGGGCATCCGACGGCGCGATATTGGATCGGGCACAAAAGAATATCCCGGTCCTCGCTGTAGAGCCTGAGGTTGAAGCGCCGAAAGTATTGCCTCAGCCGAAAGTCGAAGAGGTGAAGCCTGCGGTGGTCGCGCCTCCTGTCGTCAAGACAGCCGAGGTGCCCGCCATCGTCAGCACGGGAGAGCAGGCCTATGCCAACGGGAAGATCGTACCGGATAGAACGGGCATTCCCATTGCGGTCAGCAAAACCAAGGTTTATGACCCCAACCGCATTCCCGTGATGGTGCTTAAAGGACGCCTTTCAGACGACAAAACAGAGACCGTCTATTCGGAGACTTTTGATAAGGGGTGGGGACGCACTTGGATCCTATATGTGGACGCCAAGGGCCGCTTCGTATCCCTGGACGTCATCGATATTCTCGGAAACGTCGTCGCCAGCCACTCCGGCAACGTGCGCGTGAAGCGCGCGGGAGATGCCGCGCCCGTTCCGATCGAACAGTTGAGGCTTGCGCCGAAAAAAGAGGGCGAGCAGACCCGCTACCTCGAGACCCCTATCGGCCCCGACGATCTGATCTATTCCGACACCGTGACCTATGTCTCCGACCCGACGACCGACAGTCCGACCGGCACCATCAGCTCTTCGATGAAGGGGCCTTTCAAGTATCACGAGCTCAACGTTTTCAATAATGATAGTTGGAGCAAGTACAGGACGTCGGATTTCGAAGAGCGCGTGAACCGCGGCTGGAGCGAGGGCAAGGCGTACGTTGTTTCCGAGCTTCGCACTTCGAAATCCAATAGTGAAGGCGATTTTCTTGAAGTAGGCAAAAAGCGCCAAACCCTTGTCCGTTTTGATTATCACGACCAAAGGACAGGCCGTCTTTCCTATATAGTCGAGGGAGACTTGATCACGCGCATCAGCTACACGTCTTCGGGGGAGCCGTACATCGAAGGCACTTACAAGCTTGAGCCGGGCGCGTTCAGGGCTATCAGACCCACAGAGTATCCGAACCCGGAGATCCTGATCCGCGACAAAAGCGTGCGTCTGAACAGCGTCCAGATCCCGCTGGGCGAAACACCGCGTCTCGATACCAAGGATTTGAGCCGCGCTCCTCAGAAGGTCACGCTGAAGAGGGAACTGAACTACAACCCCGACGGCCTGCTTTTAAAGAAGGATATGAACGCAAAGGGCGTTCATCTGACTTTCTCTGCGCCTGAAATGGCGCTGGTTAACATGAATGCAAAATCGGTGGCATCGCGCCTGCAGGACGATCTCGTGTACGGCAAAGAGACGGTCAAGCTTCGTACGCTGCTTGAGTCCCAGCAGATCATAATCAACGGCAAGCGCATGGCGCTCAAAGATCATCTGAAGGCTGAGGCGGCGATGACCGACGAGCAGCTAGTCACTTATCTTCTGCAGCGCGGGGAAGGCGGCGTGCGCCTCGTCAATCTCGCGGTCGCCGTCCTGCGCTTGAAAGATGCCGCAGCGCTCGACATCACCATCGACGGCAAGGAGAGGAAGCTGCTGACGGCTGCCGAGAAGACCGCATATGAAACGCAGCTTACATTACTCATCTCCGGCGACGTCCGTCAGAAGATCATCGCATTTTCAGAATTGATGAAAGCGGACGATGTCATCTTCCGCCGCCTGCTGAATGAAGCCAGCTCTACCGACATCGTCGTCTATCAGGCGCAGCTCGGTCTCACGACCGGAACCGTCGTCCTGGCGTCGAGCCAGGATCAGATCAATCGCTTGGACGTCCTGATCACGAGACTCAGCGCCGACAGGACAGCCGATAAAGGCGATATCGCGGGTCTCATTTCTCTGCGCGACAGCTTGAAGCGTACTTCCCAGCCGGTCGCTTTGGTGACGATCGCTGACCGTCCTTTCGAAAAGGAATCACGCGAGCATGTGAAGAGCGAGTCGACCTTTGAGATCATGGGTCTGACCAAGGACAACGTGCTCGATTTTGTCCTCGACGGCGATAAGAACCCGCGGCGCCTCGAGACGCTCGCCTCCGGCAAGCAGCGGCAGTCTTCTCTGGCTGTCCCCAAGGCTCACGCCGCCGATTCGAATCTTGTGGCGCGTCTCCTGGGATACAAGTATTTTCTGGGAGCGAAAGTCGGGGAGATCCCGAGCAACGTCAAATACGACGGGCGCGGAAATATTTTACATATCGAGTTTGCCCAGTCGAAGACGATCTTTGTGCGCGATGGGGCGCAAAACGAGCTGGCGCAAGTGCGCTTCGGCTACAACCCTTCCAGCAAGGCCGCCGACAAGTATGACACGCCGCTGGCTCACAGCAAGCAAGTGAAGGACATGCCCGGCACGGTGCTTGAGCGCCAGTTCATTTATCTGCCGAGGTTTGTGGACGGCAAAGCGCAAGTGGACGGCGACGGAAACCCTATCCTTTATCTGGTCAAAACCGACGGAACTCTCTTTACTGATGACGAAATGGCGCAAGTGCGCAGAACGCGCGACCATGTCGACGCCAAGGGAGATCTCAAAGCCGACAGCCTGCTCGCCCAGGCGCGGTCCGTCGATGTCACAAAAACTTTCAGCCGCGCGGGTCAGCTGCTGTTTCAGGATGTCGGAGGCTTCCGCTTTGAAGTCATCGTCGATGCCAACGGAGACGAGAGCCGCTCCGCCTATCGGATCGTCGGCAAGACTCTAGTGCCTGTGGGCAGGGGCGGAGTCATCGGATACGACAAGGCAGGGATCGGATACGTGGAGATCACTCCGCTCGACGAAAGGGGAGCCGTCGTGAAGGACGCGCCCCTCAAATATGAGCTTCTTCTGCCGAACGACACCTCCGACGCTTCACGCTATGTCTACCGTATGCGTGACGGCCGTCACTCGGTCGTCTTGGGAAATATCCGCGACGGCAAGGATCATCCCGCTCTCATCGTGAGCGTGGAGAAAGGCAAACTCGGCGTTTCGACGACTACTGTTGCGCAGGTGGGGCTCGAGGCCGAGTTTCCGAACAGCACGCAGATCATCCGTATTCAGCCCGTTTACGAAAAGGATGTGCCGGACACTACGATCAAAGCCGGTGATAAAAAAGGCCCTCTTCGTTACGACCTGACATTT
>CAZJAX010000044.1:0-14540 GCA_964543965.1 uncultured Planctomycetia bacterium | reverse complement strand
CGGGCCTGTAGCTCAGCTGGTAGAGCGCCTCGTTCGCAATGAGGAGGCCAGCGGTTCGATCCCGCTCAGGTCCACAATTTCGCAATAGAAGCCCGTCTGCTTCGTTGGTTCTCGTCGACGTGGCTCTGCCACGACTCCTCAGCCCGCCTCGCATACGGACTTCTATTGCGAAATTGTGAGAGTTTTAACCTGCCGTGTATTCCCTATGCCTTGCGAAGTGTTGGCGCCGATGACATGGCAGCGCATCGTGCTATAATGAATGCATTACACCCCCGCAGAGGAGGACGCCATGATGACGAGGCTCTCGGTTTCTGCATTGCTGTTTATCTTTGCTTTCCTTCTTTTTTCCGCCGCCTCCGTTTCCGCAAGCACGCTGAACAACCTTATCGTGATCTATGAAGAAGAGGTGAACATTCAGGCCCGCTACACGGCCTACGCCCGGCGAGCGGATGAGGAGGGCTACCGCGGTGTGGCCGGGCTTTTCCGCGCGGTCGCCAAAGCCAATGAGATCAGCATGCGGGGCATCCTGAAGTCCATCCGAAAGATGGGCGGTTTTCCGCGCATCGTCATCGAAAGTTTCCCGGTCGACAGCACCCGTCAAAATCTTGACACGGCGGCGCGGGTCGAACAGGTCGAGTGGCAGAGGCTGTATCCTCAGTTCGTGAAAGAAGCCCGGGAGGACAACGTGCCCGAACCGATCCAGGCCATGACCTATGCGAAGACCGCGCAGAACCAGCACGCGGGTCTTTTTCATAGAGCGCTGGAGTCGCTGGATGACTGGAAGGGGAGAAAGGCGTTTTACGTCTGCCGCCTTTGCGGCTACTCGACGATGAGCCGGCCGGACCGCCAGTGTCCGTCCTGCCGCGAAGTGAACAGCTTCGACGAGGTCCATTAAGCCTGATTTCCTTGTAATTCCCTTCGTTTAGGATATACTTCTGATTAAGATTGATTAATCGATCGGAGATAACCCTGTCCATGAAAAAAACGGCCGTCTTGCTTATAACCCTCCTTTTTATCGCCTCGAGCGCAGTCGCTTCGACTGAAAAGCTGACGTCCACTGATTGGGTGAAGATCACGCGCCAGAGAAAGGTCTATTTCGTGCTAGGCTCCATGGAAGCGTTCCAGAAAAGAAATACCGTTTTCCGACACACGATGAACGATTACATCGCGTGGCTTGACGAGAGCGCCGCCGGGAAAGTTTCCGCGGATATGGATCTCGTTTTCAGCGAGCTGGTCGCGGCCAAAGAGCGTCCGTCCGCCGCCTGATGCCGCGTTTTTTTATCGCGACTCCGCCGGCAGGTTTAAGCGAGGTCCTTCTCGACGCCGATGAAACTCGGCATGCGGTATCCGTTTTCCGGGTCAAAAAAAATGACACGTTGGAGCTTTTTGACGGGGCGGGGCGACGTTTTCTGGGTATTGCCGGCGGTGTTTCCGAAGGAAGGCTCGCGGTGCGGTTGACCGAAGTGACGCTGTCTCCTTTTCCCTCGCCGGTTCAAGTATCGCTGGGCGCTGCGGTCTTCCGGCCGGAGCGGATGGAGATCCTGATCCAGAAGTCTTGTGAGCTGGGAGCGCACGCGGTCATTCCGCTCTTGACCGAGCGCGGCATCGTGAAGCTTTCTGAAGACCGCTGGAGATCGAAGGTTGTCCGCTGGCAGAAGATCATCCATGAAAGCTGCAAACAATGCGGCTTGGCGTATGCTCCTGAGGTGCCGGCTCCGAGACCTTTTAATAGTTTTATTGCCGAAATAAAGAATTACGATCTGACGCTTATCCCGACCCTGGAGGGGACGACGATCCCGATGGGGGAAGCGCTGCCGGTCTCGCCGCCGCGGCGCATCCTTGTGCTGATCGGCCCTGAGGGTGATTTCAGTCCCGCCGAAAAAAAATCGGCGATGGACGCCGGCGCTAAGGCTGTCAGCCTCGGGCCGCTGGTGCTGAGAAGCGAAACCGCCGGGATCTACGCCTTGTCCGCCATCCACTTTTTTTACAGAGAGGTGAACGTTGAAAAAAAATAGAATGGTCCGCCGAACCGCCGCTTTATATCTTTGTGCGCTGGCAGCCGTGAGCCTGCAGGCCGAGGCCGCTGAAACGCGGGAAACGGTGAAGAACAAGAAGGGGGTGGTGGACCGCTGGGTTTATCGCCGCGACGGCGCTGTATATCAAAGAGAGTATGACCGCAACGGCGACGGTAGAGCAGACTTCCGTATTCTCGAAGACAGGGGTCGCCTGATCCGCAAAGAGTATGATCTGAATTACGACGGGAAGTATGAGCGCGTTGAAAAGCCGTTTGCCCGAGGGTCAAGCGGACGTATCAAAACAACCAATACCGAGAATGACGTATAAATTTAGATATTTAATCTATTAACCATTTGACTTTGCCAAAACCGGATGGTATACTCCCAAAGCTGTCTTATCCGGCGGCGACAGCGATCATTAAACCCAAAAGAACGTCTATGTATATCGGGCTATTTTTGAGTTTTACACTCAAGAATAAGGGGGATTTTTTTTGAAAGAGTTTTTCATGCGCCTTACATGGGTCGATTACATCGCGGCGCTGGTTCTTTTGCGGGGTTTTTACGTCGGATACAAGGGGGGTATATTCCCCGAAATTTTACGGATCGCTTCTTATCTGATCACCTTTTTGGTGACATTTTGGTTCTATCAGCCTTTCGCGCAGCAGTTGACGATCAAGACTTTTTTGAACAGCGCCACATCGAATGGGGTCGCGTTCGTGATTTTGTTAGCCGTAGGGTTTCTTGTGACGAAGCTCTTCTGTATGCTGCTGCTCAAGATATTAAAGGTAGGCGAGGGCGGCGTCGGGCTGCGACTTTTAGGGTTGGCGATGGGCGGCTTGCGGTGGATCATACTCTTGAGCTTTATTTTTATGATGATCGACCATTCGCCGCTTGAACAGCTGAAGAAGGATATCCATACACGCTCTTTGGTTGGCGAACCTGTTTCTCAGGTCGGACCTGTGATCTTTGATTATTTATCGCATTTGTCGCCGCAGTTGGGAATATCCCGCGGCAAGTAGGGGTTTAGAGTGATTCCGGACGCCGTGCTCCGCCAGATCCAGGACCGCCTGGACATTGTGGAAGTGATCTCCGCTTATCTGCCGATGCGGCGCGCGGGAAGAAATTTCAAGGCCAACTGCCCTTTTCACGGGGAAAAAACGCCTTCGTTCATGGTCAGTCCAGACAAGCAGATATTTCACTGTTTCGGCTGCAACGCGGGCGGCAATATCTTCGGCTTCGTGATGAAGATCGAAAAGAAGGATTTCCGCGAGGCCGTGGAATCTCTGGCGGACCGTGCGGGCGTCGAGATCCCGAAAGATACGAAGACGGATCCGAAAGTGGAAGAGCGCACGAACCAGATATTATCGGCGCATGCGAAGGCAGCCGAATTTTATCATCAGTTTCTGCTGGGCCGGAAGGAAGCGGCGGCAGCCCGAGCCTACCTGGATAAGCGGGGTTTGGGTCGCGAGACGATCATCAATTTTAAGCTAGGATACGCCCCCGAAGCGTGGGACGCGTTCTATTCTTCGGTGAAGGGTCAGATCCCGGACGCGGTGCTCGAAAAGACGGGGCTTATCCTCGCAAGAAAAGAAGGCGGCGGGTTTTATGACCGCTTCCGCAACCGGGTGATCTTTCCAATCCTCGACCCGAAGGGCGCGTGTATCGCATTCGGCGGAAGGGTGATGGATGATTCGCTTCCGAAATATCTGAATTCTCCGGAAACGGAAATTTATTCGAAGGGGCGCCAGCTTTACGGCGTCTACCAGGCGAGGAAGGCGATCCGGGATCTGGATGCCGTCGTAGTTGTCGAAGGCTATATGGACCTGATCAGCTGTCATCAGGGCGGCGTCGGGAACGTGGTGGCCTCGCTAGGCACGGCGCTGACGGCGGAACAAGCGCGATCGCTCAAGCGCCACACAAAAAATGTTTTCATCGTATATGACGCCGACAAAGCCGGCGAGATGGCGACGCTGAGAGGCCTTGAGATCCTGCTTGAAGAGGGGATGGAAGTCAAGGTTGTGCGCCTTCCCGAAGGGGAGGACCCTGACTCGTATGTACGCCGTCAGGGCGGCGAAGGGTTCCGGAAGGCGCTGGCCCAAGCCAAGAATCTTTTTGAATACAAACTTGCTCTTTTGAAGCAGAAGTTT
Organism: uncultured Planctomycetia bacterium; assembly: GCA_964543965.1. GTDB lineage: Bacteria > Omnitrophota > Gorgyraeia > 2-02-FULL-51-18 > 2-02-FULL-51-18 > CAMDWQ01. The sequence goes on along the minus strand of CAZJAX010000044.1, from coordinate 10,378 downwards.
AACGCCGACACGCTCGAGGGCAAGGTCAGCATCGCGAACGACCTTGTGAGTCTTTTCTCGCGCGTGCAGAACGAGATCCAGCGGTCGGCTTGGACCAAGGAATTGGCCCATCAGCTGAAGCTCTCCGAAGAAGCGCTGGTCTCGGAGATGAAAAAATCAAAGTCCAGAGCGGATTCAGGACGGTGGAAGCAGCAGCCTCCGATGATGCCTGCCGGCTCGGAGCTTGCGCCTCCTGCTGCAAGCTTCAAAACGGTCAGCGCCGCGGAGAAGATGGTGCTGGGATTGGCGCTGGAGAAAGCGGATTTTGCCAGACGGATATCCGGGGAGCTGGGGAGTGCGGATTTTGCCAATCCTCTTTCCCGCAAGATCGCGGAAACGATCCTTTGGAGGGCGGCGGATGCGGATGAAGCGCCGGCTACCAGCGATCTGATGATCCGCTTCCGGGATGAGCCGGAGATGGTGGCTCTGATCTCGCAGGTCTCCGCGGATGTGGAGATCCTCGCGGACAAGGAAAAAGTTTTGTCGGACTGCCTGGTGCAGGTCAAGAGGCAGAGGATACGCGCCGAACGTGAAGAGCTGCAGACGCAGCTGACGACGGCCGTGCAGGTCGGGAACCAGGATCGCATCAAAGAGTTTATCGGGCATTTAAATCAGCTGGACAAAAGGGAAAAGAAAATCAATGAAAAAAAATAAGAAGGCGAAAGCCAGTGTAAAAAAGAGCGCCAAAACGAAGATCGAGGGCGCAAAGAAACCCGCTCCGCAAAAAAAGGCCAAAGCCGCCGCGGCCCCGACGCGCGCTGAGATCGTCCAGGCCGGAAAGCGGATGATCCAGGCTAAAGAGCTCAAAAAAAAGCGTCTGCAGACGCCTGCTGCAGGCGGAGCCACGCTCGTCGCGGACCAGTCGCCCGAAAGCAAGGCCAAGGCCAAGTCGAAGGGGCTCGAACAGCTGATCACGCTCGGCAAGGAAAAAGGTTTTCTGACGTACGATGAGATCAACCGCATCCTCCCCAGCCATGTCACCTCCTCCGACGAGATCGATGATGTCCTTGTCACTCTGAACGCCCAGCAGATCGACGTCGTGGAGTCCGAGGAAGCCGTCGAAAAGGAAGACGAAGACGAGGCGGATTCTGATGAGGAGAAGGAACCGGAGCTCGGCGAGGAAGCCTCCGAGAAGGAAGAGAAGAAAGAAGAGAGCGAAGTGACCGCGGTCTCACCTGCCCGTCTCGAGCAGATGGATGACCCGGTGCGCATGTACCTGCGCCAGATGGGGCAGATCCCGCTATTGACCCGCGATCAGGAGCTTGAGCTGGCTAAACGCATCGAAGCGGACGAGATCGAGTTTAGAAAGACCGTGTTTCAATGCATCTATTCGCGCGATTACGTGCTCGAGTTCACCAATAAACTGCTCAAACAGGAATATACTATCGACGAGTACATCGACGAGGAGCTCAAGTTCCGCGACAATGCGCCGCGCACGCTCCGCCGCCTGAAGACGCTTTCGAAGAAGCTTAAAGCGGTCAAGCGCGGAGCCAGCGTGATGGATCTGCTCTTGGAGTTCCGAGTCTCGAACAATATCGTCGAAGAGATCTATCATGAGATCCGCTCGGCTGTCATCCGTATCGAGAAGATCGACCGCGACATGGAGAAGCACCGCCGCCGGAAGGAGCGCGCAGAGATCGGCAAGCTTCTGAAGGAGCGCGATGCTTTGCTGAAGAAATTCGGCACCAAAACGTTCGACGATTTTAAGGAGCTTTACCAGAACATCCGCCGCAAAGAAAACAAGTATCAGCGTTCCAAAAAAGAGCTCGTGGAGGCCAACCTCCGTCTCGTGGTCTCGATCGCCAAGAAATACACGAACCGCGGTCTTTCCTTCCTCGACCTCATCCAGGAAGGCAATATCGGCCTGATGAAAGCGGTGGACAAGTTCGAATACCGCCGCGGGTATAAGTTCAGCACCTACGCGACCTGGTGGATACGCCAGGCCGTCACGCGATCCATCGCCGACCAGGCGCGCACGATCCGCATCCCGGTGCATATGACCGAGACGATCAACAAGCTCATCCGCGTTTCCCGCACGCTCGTGCAGGAGACCGGCAAGGAGCCGACTCCCGAGGAGATCGGGCAGCGCATGCGCATGGGCGTGGAAAAGGTCCGCGAGATATTGAAGATCGCGCAGGAACCGATCTCGCTGCAGACGCCCATCGGCGACGAAGGTGATACGCACTTCGGTGATTTCATCGAAGATAAGCGCGCCGTCTCGCCCTCCAGCGCTACGACTTACGCGATGCTCAAAGAGCAGATGGACGAGGTTCTGGCGACGCTGACCGAGCGCGAGAGGAAGGTCCTTAAGCTGCGCTTCGGCGTCAATGACGGCTATCCGAGAACGCTTGAAGAAGTCGGTTCGATATTCAACGTCACGCGCGAGCGCGTGCGTCAGATCGAAGCCAAGGCTCTGCGCAAACTGCGCCATCCAACGCGTTCCCGTAAACTGAAGACGTTCCTGGAGCTCGGTATCGGGGAAGACCTCGATTTCTAAGCCCGGTTATACGCATTCAAGGCGGGATGAGAAATCATCCCGCCTTTTTTGTTGTCCTTTACGGTGCCCCGGCCTTATGTTAGAATTCTCTCTTTGGCGGATTTGAGCCGTAGGGCCAAACTTGAATTTTTTGGGCTCGTAGCTCAGTTGGTTAGAGCAGCTGACTCATAATCAGCGGGTCGCTGGTTCAAGTCCAGCCGGGCCCACGGTACTGATTTAAACGAACTCAACCTGAGGAAATGAAGGGCAATTAGCTCAGCTGGTTAGAGCGCTTCGTTCACATCGAAGAGGTCACTGGTTCGAGCCCAGTATTGCCCACCATCAAATATGCCTACGATCGTCAGCGAACAAATCAAGATCCTCGCCGAACTTCAGAAGATCGACGCCGAGATCTATTCACTGAAAAAAGAGCTCGAGGATCATCCGGAGCGCTTGAAGCAGGCGGAGCAGGATTTCGATAAGAAAAAAGCGTCTTTGAAGGCTGCCGAAGCCGACCAGAAGGCCCTGCAGGTCAAACAGAAAGAAATGGAAGTCGATCTGCAGTCCAAAGAGGACAAGATCGCGAAGCTTTCCGGCCAGCTGTATTCTCTGAAGTCCAACAAGGAATATCAGGCGATGGAGCTTGAGATCAAGGGCTTTAAGGCTGACAAGTCTCTTCTGGAGGAAGAGATCCTCAAGTTTTTTGATTCGATCGAGACCGCCAAGGCCCGCACGCAGAAAGAAAAAGAGCTTTTGGCCGGCGAGGAAAAAAAATTCAAAGAAGTCGTCGACGCGCTTAAGAAGCAATCGGACGAGGTCAGGGCCCAGGTGGCGACGCTTGAAGAGAAGCGCAAGGTCTTCCTGCCGAGCATCGACGCGAAGATCCTGCCGCAGTACGAAAAACTTCTGAAGAACCGCGAAGGGCTGGCCATAGCCCCGATACGCAACAACGCTTGCGGCGGCTGCAATCTCGGTCTGCCGCCCCAGGTGGTCAATGAAGCGCGGATGGGCGACAAGTTCATCGCCTGCGAGTCCTGCGCCCGCATGCTTTACTGGGCCGTCTGACATTGTCGAAGAAAATCGTCGCCTATGTCGACGGGGCTTCCAGGGGCAACCCCGGACCATCCTCCTGCGGCGTGGTCATTCAGGACGCTGAAGGTAAGACGCTCAAGACGCTCGCTTTGCGCATAGGCACCGCCACCAACAATATTGCCGAGTACTACGCCTTGATTTTCGCCCTGCAGGAGGCTATCATTATGAAGGCCTCGGAAGTGCAGATCTACACCGACAGCGAGCTTGTCGCGCGCCAATTCAGCGGCGAATACAAGATCAAGGAAGCGACGCTCCAGCAGCTCTTTATGCTGGTGACGCATCTTAAGACGGGATTCAAGAAGCTGGCCGTAAGCCATGTTCCGCGGGAAAAGAACAAACTCGCCGACGCGGCGGCCAACCAAGCTCTCGATAATACTTTTTTACAGATCGGATGATCGCGAGTCCCTCCGGGGATTCGAGGAAAGTCCGGGCTCCAAGAGCAGCGTGATGGATAACGTCCATCTTCCCCCGAAAGAGGGAAAGGATCAGAGCAACAGTGACGATGCCTCTTCGAAAGAAGAGGAGTGCAACGGGCAATCTCCACGCGGAGCAAGGTTAAATAGGGGAAGAGCCTGCCTAGCGGCAGGCAGGAGCGCGCTCGCTCGTTCGATTCCCGGGTAAACCGCTAAAGGCGTTTTTCAACGCCGTGATCCTTCCGGCAACGGCAGGACTAGACAGATGATCGTCGCCTTCGCGCAAGCGGAGGCACAGAACCCGGCTTACAGATCTGTAAAACCCGCTCTTTGAAAGGCCAAAAGCCTTTCGGGAGCGGCTCTTTTTTCGGAGATACTATGAGAACGGTCCGGATCGCGATATTTCTGATCCTCTGCACGGCTTCGGCATGCGCCGAAAGCTCCGTGCCGCAGGAGCTTTTGAAGCCTAAAACGGAGGAGCCTAAAAGGTCTCTCCGTGAAGAAATGTTTTCTGTTTCCAGCGAGGATCTCGATTCCTCGGAAAGCCTGAACCGCGTGTCCGGTATCATCGACCGGGGTTATTCTTCGCCCGAGCAGTCCTACGTGGCGGAGGACAAGGGTTACACGGGGCCTCTCAGCCAGGACCGCGCGGGTCTGATGAAGGACAATAAAAAGAAAGTTTAAATCCTGCCTTTTTCACGTTTTTTATAAAGCCCCTAAGTCCCTCTCCCTGAATCACTTCAAATTATTTGCATAGCGTTTTATTTTTTGATAGCATACAACATATAGTGTTCAAAGAATCAGGCCGTTTTTAACAGACTCGAGCGGGGCATCAGCATCAGATCATGAAGCGGGGCGCGGTCCGTTTTACTTATTTATTTTTGATGACGGGAGGACTTTCACTGTCCTCCCTTTTTCTTTTTTCTATCGCTTGCGCCGATACCGTCGTGATGAAAGATGGGAGCGAACAGAAAGGTCTCGTCGTAGAGCGCCACGCCGATCGCATCATCCTCAGCACGGAGAAGGGAGAAGTGCCGGTGCTTCTTAGCGACACGCAAGATATACGCTACGACGATCCAGAGCAGAACTTCATGCAGATCGGCCGCGCTTACGAGGCTGAGAATAAATTCGGCGAAGCGCTGGCCTATTATGAAAAAGCCAGCGAGGTGAATCCTAATTTCGAGGAAGCGCGTAAAGCAGCCTCCGCGATGAAGAGCCGTTTTTGGGCCGCTGCGACCGAAGGGCCGAAAAGCGAGATGGAAAAGCAGCAGCTGATCTATGATTCGTGGGGTCAGGGCGTGAAGCCTGAGTCTCTCGAGAAAAAGTCGATCTTAAAGGACGCAAAAACTCTTACCCAGAACCTGGGCTTGGTGCTGCGCAAGGAAGGGGACTGGGTCGCGGCGGAGGAAGTGCATTCCAAAAAAGATGCGGCGGCAGGAGGCATGCAGCGCGGTGACCGCTTCGTGTCGATCGACGGGGAATCTCTGCGTTACCTGAGCCCGGAAGTCGTGGCCAAAAAGATGGTGACGCCTCTCTATTCGAGCTTTGTTCTGGAGTATGAAAGGGACTGCCCGATAGCGCCCGCTTCGCCCGGCAAGATGAATCTGGGTCTGAAGCTGAAGCTTGAATCCAACGGTATCGTCGTGGAGAAGGTGATCGAGGGAAGTCTCGCTAGCGATGCGGGGATCAAGGAGGGCGATCTGCTCTCCAAAGTGGAAGGACAGTCCACGCGTTACATGCCGATCAATAAAGTCGCTGACGCTCTCGCGGACAGAAAAGACAAAGAAATCGTGATCTCTGTGCGCCGCTCCGTGATGCTGATGAGGAGATAGCCGATGGCCGTTTTCCGCCGTAAAAAATATTTTGTCGACCGTTCACTTCAGCTTCGCTTTGCCTCAGTCGTTATATTTTTTACTTTCATCACATCGCTTCTTACCGGAGGCGCGATCTTTCTTACGACGTTTCTTCTGATGGGCGAGAAGCTGGCCGCCGTCTATCCGCAGGCGCGCATCGTCCAGATATTTCAATCGGTTTATCTGTGGGCGTTTGTAAGTTTTGTCGCCGTGATGCCCCTCGTCGTCTGGGGCTCCATCGTATTTTCCCATCGTGTCGCCGGCCCTCTGCCGAAGATCTATCAGGCGCTAAAGAACATCGGAGCAGGAAATTTCGACATCAAATTGACATTAAGAAAACACGATGAGCTCAAAGACCTCGCCGACAATATCAACTCTATGGCGCGCGCCCTTAAGGAGAGAGAAGTCCAGAAATGACCTCCCGCCTTACCCCCGATTTTGCTGAATTAACTGTTGACACGTTTTACCCCCGGGGGTACTATATACCCATGAAATCCCATAAAGTGGGGGAAAGTGGGGAAAGCGAAAGATGTTCTACGGCGAACACGAACACAGTATTGACGAAAAGGGCCGCCTCATCATCCCCTCTAAATTCAGAGAGGTCTTTAAAGAAAACTATGTCGAACGATTTTTTGTCACTCGCGGGCTTGATACATGTCTCTTTGTATTCGCGGAAGATGAATGGAAGAAGCAGGAAAGCAAATTCCGTTCCCTCCCGTTTACCAGCGCCGAAGCCCGGCAGTTTAACCGGCTTTATTTCTCGGGTGCCTGCGAGGTTACCTGTGATAAGCAAGGCAGGATTTTAGTTCCGGATTATTTGAAGGAGTTCGCCAAGATCAAGCGGGATGTGGTGATCGTGGGCGTCTCGAGCCGCATGGAGATCTGGTCGAAGGAAAATTGGGAAGCGTTCTACCGCAGCACGAAGGACTCGTTCGAGAAGATCTCTGAAAAAGTGTTTGGTTCTCAGAATAGTCCCGAAAGCTAAAGGGAGAGGGGGGTTTCATGAGGAAACAACCAAGGAAAGAGGCGGCAGGCGCTCATCTGCATTTTCAGGACATCAGGGAAGATGACTCCGTTGAAAATTCAAAACGCCGTCACATGCTATCGCTGACGGGAGGAAATTTTAAATTTTTTGAACGGATCCTGACGATACGCAAGATCCAGGAACCGAGGTTTGTCGCCAAGCCCCGGAACCCTTGACGCCGCTCTTAGAGAGCGGCTTTTGTCGTGGCGGGGCATGTCAGTGTTCTTTTAAGCGAAACGCTCGAGCAGCTGGCCTTAAGGCCCGGGATGAGCGTAGTAGACGGTACGCTGGGGCGGGCAGGGCACGCGCAGGCGATCCTGGACAAAATCGCGCCGGGGGGCAGGCTGATAGGGCTTGATAAGGATCCCGCGGCGATCGAAGCGGCGGCGCAGACGCTGGAGCCTTACGGTGCGGCCGCGATTTTAAGGCAGGCAGATTTTAGGGATATCGCGGCGACCCTGGAAGAACTGGGCGTAGGTAAAGTGGACGGAATGCTGCTGGACCTCGGAGTGTCGTCGCCGCAGCTGGATGAGGCGGGGCGGGGATTTAGTTTTCAGCAGGATGGCCCTCTGGATATGCGCATGGATCCAGGGTCGGAGCTTACGGCGGCCGAGATCGTCAACTGTTATACGCCGGAAAGATTGCGTGAGATCTTGTGGACGCTGGGCGAGGAGAGGATGGCTCGGCGGATCGTAGAAAGGCTGGTCGAAGCGCGGCGCGCCAAGCCCGTGAAGACGACCAAGGAGCTCGAAAACATCGTGTTTCATGCGATGCCGAAGGCCGCAAGGTACGGAAGGATCCATCCGGCGACCCGGACGTTTCAGGCGCTCAGGATAGCGGTCAACGGAGAGCTCGAAGCACTTGAAAAATTTTTGAAGGATGCGCCCCAATGCTTGAAGGAGGGCGGAAGGCTGGCGGTGATCTCGTTTCATTCGCTGGAAGACAGGATCGTGAAGCAAAGTTTCAGGGGCCTTGAAAGGGACGGAATGGGTATCGTGCTGACAAAAAAACCGGTGACCGCGCAAGCAAGCGAAACGGAGACCAATCCGCGTTCGCGCAGCGCCAAACTCCGCTCGTTCGAACGGCGGGAAGGGGGTCGGTCATGAAGCGTTTTGTCGCGGCAGTAGCTTTGGTGACGATAGCGTGTCTGGTGTACGTGTTCGCTGAAGTCCAGACCTTTAAGATCGGTTATACGATCCGTAAGCAGGAAGAAATGAAGACCCAGCTCCTTGACCGGGCTCGCGCGCTTAAGTACAATATTGCAAGGTTGAAGTCTCCGGCCAACCTGGAGCGTCGGCTGATGGCTCATAAAGTGATGCTCGAATCCCCAAAGACGTGGCAGACGATCGTGATGACGGGTCAGGCTCCGGTGAAGCGGGAAATGTTCGCTCAGTCTTTTTTCAGCCAATCGTCTCTCTTGTCCAAGCTGTTTATGGGTACGGCCGAAGCTCAAGCCAAAGAAACGTCCGGATAATTTCAGACCGTATAATTTAATTTTTCAGACAAGAGCCAGGTGCTTTCTAAAAACCGACTTTTTTTTATTTTTTCATTTTTCATTCTCGCGCTGATCGGCCTTCTGGCGCGCCTCGGTTTTATCCAAATTTTCAAAGCTTCCGACTACCTTCGTATTGCCCAGAGCCAATCCCGAGTCATCGTCGAAATGCAGCCTGTCCGCGGCCGGGTATTGGACGCCAAGGGCAAAGAGCTTGCGCTCGACGTGCGCCTTGATTCTCTCTACGCTGTCGCCCGCGAGATCAAAAACAAAGAATCGGTCGCCTCGTCGCTCTCGAAGATCCTCGGCATCGAGCGGTCAGAGGTGCTGCGTCGTCTGAACCGCGACAAGCTATTTGTCTGGATCGCGCGGAAGATCTCTCCCTCCAAGGTCGAGGCTATCAAGAAGCTGAAAGTCGAGGGCCTTGAGTTCGTCAAGGAGTCTCAGCGTGTCTATCCGAAGGGCGAGACGGCCTGCCATCTGGTCGGCTTCACGGGTATCGACAACAACGGCCTCGAAGGGATCGAGCTGCAGTACGATAGTCTTATGCGCGGAGTCCCCGGCTGGCGGCTTGCGCAGAAGGACGCCAAACAGCGCGAGCTCGTTTCCAAAGAGCTCGAAGTGACTCCTCCTGTAGACGGCTACAATGTGCATCTGACCATCGATGAAGTCATTCAGTCGATTTCCGAGCGCATCCTCTCCGAGACCTGCAAAAAATACAACGCCAAGGGCGGCACGGCGCTCGTGATGGATCCAAAGACCGGCAATGTCCTGGCGATGGCGATGTATCCGCTCTATGATCTGAACAACTCCAAAAAATCTTCCGCGGAAGTCCGGCGTAACCGCGGCATCACCGATATTTTTGAACCCGGCTCCGTCTTCAAGGCGATCACTCTGGCGTCCATCATCGAGAACAAGGCTTTCAATCTCAACGAAAAATTCAACTGCGAGCACGGCTCGTGGGCTGTGGCCGGCAAGGTGCTGCATGACCATCACGGCTCGGGGACGATCCCCTTCCGGGAGGTCATCGAGCGCTCGAGCAACATCGGCACTGTGAAGGGCGCGATGCGCCTCGGCGGAGATAAGCTGTATAAGACAATGAAGGCTTTCGGTTTCGGAGCGAAGACGGGAATTCCGCTGGCCGGCGAAGTATCCGGCATCGTGCCAAACCCGCGCAACTGGTCGCGCAGCTCGATCATCAATATTCCGATAGGCCATGGTGTGGCCGTCACGCCGATACAGCTCGTGGGCTCCATGGCGGCCATCGCCAACAATGGTCTCCTCATGAAGCCGCGCATCATCGACTACATCGACGATCAGGACGGCAAGGTGATACAGAGTTTTCCTATCGAGCCTGTGCGCCAGGTCATTTCCCGAGAATCCGCCATCGAGTGCAGAACCGTTCTCGAGGGTGTAGTGGCCCGCGGAACCGGTAAAAAGGCCAAAGTGCCGGGCTTTCGCGCAGCGGGAAAGACCGGAACCGCGCAGAAGATCCTGCCTAACGGTACGTACTCGCACGATCATTTCTACGCTTCTTTCGTGGGTCTAGTGCCCTATGACGAGCCCAAGCTCGCTATTCTCGTGAGTCTTGACGAGCCGCACCCGATCATCTACGGCGGCGAAACGGCTGCGCCCGCATTTGCGAAGATCGCGGGAGAGATCATGAGTTATTGGCAGATATCGCAGACCGAAGCGCCTGCGGCCGTCGTGACCAAGCGCCGCCCGGCTGCGGCGCCGAGAGCGGTGGCGCGATGAGGCTCAGGGATCTTGTTTCGAGCGCTTATCCGGGGCATCCGGGCATCGCCGCTCTGCCGGACGCGGAAGTCACCGGCGTCGAGTGCGATTCCAGGCAGGTGAAGCCCGGATCGGTCTTCATCGCGGTCCAGGGCGTCAAGAAAGACGGCGGAGAATTCATTCAGGACGCACTGAGATCGGGTGCCGCAGCAATCGTCGCGGATAAAAAGATGCCCGGAGCGTCTTCATTTCCAT
>CAZJAX010000043.1:603-14602 GCA_964543965.1 uncultured Planctomycetia bacterium | reverse complement strand
AGGGCAATGCCGCCAACAAAAGATAAAAGTAAAAGAAAGAAATGGTTCATGCCCCAATAGTAAGGGCAATGAAGTTGATTTGCATCAACATAGGTTGATTTAAGTCTTTTTTTTCAGATTTTTTCGGATGCGACTAAGTTGAGTCGGGGTAATACCCAAATGAGAAGCAATATGTTGTTGTGCAATGCGTTGATCAAGATGGGGATAAGTGGCCTGCAATTTTAAATAACGTGTGGTGGCACTTTCTAAGACGAGCGCAATTTCTCGCGGCTCTTTATCAATGACCCAATTTTTTTCTAAATAGGCAATATAAAAATCTTTCAGGTCCGCATATTGATTCATTAATTGTTTTAATTTTGGATAGGGAATAGCAAGCAATGTTGTCGCTTCGAGGGCATCAATCGTAAATTCAGACGGTTTTTCAAGTAGAGAGGACACAATTGAACCCGCAAAATGCTGTTCAAGAAACAAATTTTTTGTATAAATCTCGCCATTTTGATCAGTAAAGTACGCCCGTAAAGCCCCCTGACAAACAAAATAGAGATATTTCAATGTCTAAAACCCCATCAATTTTAAGATCTTGTCCATACGCGCCGGCACCGGCTTGGGCATTTTCACGGAAGCCAGAGCTCGGTCCGGGTCTTTGAGCCCGTGACCCGTGAGCACGCAGACGATGACGCTCTTTTGACGCTTATTCTTTTTTACTCTGTCGAAATAACCCCGCTTTTTTAGCTTCAGGATACCGGCCACGCTCGCAGCGCTCGCAGGCTCTGCGAAGACGCCTTCCCTCTGCGACAAAAGTTTATACGCCGACAGGATCTCGGCGTCCGTCACGGCGCTGATCTGCCCGCCCGATTCCTGCTGAGCGGCGACCGCCATATCCCAGCTGGCCGGGTTGCCGATCTTGATCGCCGTCGCAATGGTCTTAGGCTTGGTCACGATCATTTTATTCACGATGGGCGCCGCGCCCGCCGCCTGAAATCCGAGCATCACCGGCTTGGAGCTGATCTTCTTTTTTTCGTGATATTCGCGGTAACCCTTCCAATAAGCCGTGATATTGCCGGCGTTGCCGACCGGGATCGCGTGGAAGTCGGGCGCCTGACCGTCGAGCTGATCGCAGATCTCGAAAGCGCCCGTCTTCTGGCCTTCGATGCGGTGAGGGTTCACCGAGTTGACCATAGTCACCGGATACTTATCCGAAATTTCGCGTACGAGGCAAAGCGCGTCGTCAAAGTTGCCTTTCAAGGAAATGACATTGGCTCCATGTATCAAAGCCTGACTAAGCTTGCCCAAGGCGATGGCGCCTTCAGGGATCAGCACGACGCACTGGATCCCTGCGCGCGCCGAATAAGCCGCTGCGGATGCCGACGTGTTGCCGGTCGAGGCGCAGATCACGACGCGGGCGCCGCTTTCCTTGGCTTTGGAGAGCGCCATGGTCATTCCGCGATCCTTGAAAGAACCGGTAGGGTTGAGCCCTTCGTATTTGAGAAAAACGCGCTGACCCGTGATGTCCGAAAGATGCTTGGCGTAGATCAGGGGCGTGTTGCCTTCGTTGAGAGTCACGACAGGCGTATCAGCGCTGACCGGCAGGAACGCCCGGTATTTTTCAATAAGCCCCGGCCACAGGCTCATGATTCGACCCGCATCACTGTCGTGTTCCGGCTGACGGCGCCGGCCGAGTGGATCGCTTTGAGCGCTTTACGGATGTTCTTCTCCGAAGCCGCGTACGTCAGGATGACGACAGGCACGGTCTTGGTGCGGTGTGATTCCTTCTGGTTCACACTCAAGATAGAGATATGGTTCCTTCCCAATGTCTGCGTGATGATGCCCAGCACGCCGGGTTTGTCGGCGACCTGGAAACGCAGGTAATATTTCGACACCGTCTCTTCGACGGGAAGGATCCTTTTGTTTTCGAGGGCCGTCGGGACGACCGCGAATGCGCGGTTTTCCGCAGAAACACGGCACGCGATATCCATGACATCGCTCATCACCGCGCTGGCCGTCGGCATCTGCCCGGCTCCGCGTCCGTAAAAAAGCAGATCGCCCGCCTGATCGCCGTGCACGAACACGGCGTTGTATACACCGCGGACGCTGGCCAGCGGATGATCGACCGGTAAAAGTGTCGGGTTCACGCGCAGCTCGAGGCCTGAAGGCTGCTTCTTGGCTACCGCAAGAAGCTTGACGACATAACCGAGGCCGCGCGCGTAAGCGATGTCTTCCTTCTGAAGAGAGCGGATGCCTTCGACGTGGATCTTTTCGAACGGGATCACGGAGCCGAACGCCAGGCGCGCGAGCACCGCGAGCTTGTGAGCCGAATCGACGCCGTCGATGTCGAGCGCGGGATTGGCTTCGGCATACCCTTTCACCTGAGCTTCGGCGAGCACTTCAAGGAAATCCATGCCGCCTGCGGACATCTTCGTCAGGATATAGTTGCAGGTGCCGTTCACGATGCCGAGGAACTGAGATATTTCGTTGGAAACGAGACCTTCTTTGACCGACTTGATGATCGGGATGCCGCCGCAGACGCTGGCTTCAAAGCCGAGCTTGCGCGAATAGCGGTCGGCCGCGGCAAAGATCTCCTCGCCCCTTTCGGCGAGAAGCGCCTTGTTGGCGGTCACGACATGTTTGCCCGTGGAGAGCGCCTTCAGAATGATCTCCCGCGCAGGATGAATGCCCCCGATGACCTCGATCAGGATGTCGATATCAGGAGCCGATGCGACAGCCATCGCGTCGGAGGTCACAAGAGCTGAAGGAACGCTGACATCGCGTCGGCGCGACAAGGAGCGGACCGCGATCTTCCTCAGCACGAGGCGCACGCCGGTCTTTTTTTCGATGGCTTGCGATTTGGCCTTCAGGATCTTATAGACACCCGACCCCACGGTCCCCAGACCTATCAGCCCCAGACGCACTTCTTTCTTCACGGTTTTCCTCATTTTTAGTCCTTCATTTTCGTCACAACTCACTGAAAAATAGGGACTTAAATTTTAACAAATAAGGGAGTCTATTTCACGGTTTATTTTCGTGCCGGAAGGAGGGAAAAATCGGGATGGTGAGATTTGAACTCACGATCTCCTGCACCCCAAGCAGGCGCTCTGGACCAAGCTGAGCCACACCCCGTTTAAATCTGTATTCTCCGGCCGGACTATTCTATCTCAATCAAGCTCGCGGCGGAAGCCCGAATGCATCAAGGCTTTGATGGTTTCTTTGGGATTCTTATTCTCGAACAAAATTTTGTACACAGCCTCGGTGATAGGCATCGGCACTTTATACTTTTTCGAAAGCTGATATGCGGAGCGTGACGTATCTACGCCCTCGACAACCATCTCCATCGACTTGAGAATCGCTTTGAGCTTACGCCCCTTGCCTATTTCCTCGCCGAGGGAGCGGTTGCGGCTCTCGCGGCTCAAACAGGTCGTCGCCAGATCCCCTAGACCGGAAAGCCCCATAAAGGTCTCACGGTTGGCCCCCATCGCCTCACCGAGCCGCGCCATTTCAGCCACGCCTCTTGCGAAGAGCGCCGCGCGGGTATTGGAGCCGAAACCCAGACCCTCGCCGATGCCCGCGGAGATCGCGATCACATTCTTGATGGAGCCTCCAAGCTCGACACCGAGAACATCATGGCTTTCAAAGAGACTGAAATAATCCGTTGTGAAGATATCGCGCACTTCGCTTGTGTAATCCACGTCGCGCGACGCCACCGAAACCGCGACTGGCATTTTTTTGGCCACTTCCCGGGCGATGCTCGGGCCGGATACCACCGCCAGCATCACGTCTCCCAATTCTTCGTGGATGACCTCGGACATCACTTTCAGCGAACTGACCTCGATGCCCTTGGCGACGCTGATGAACGACTTATTTTCGAGGTTCTCCGGCTTGATCCTTTTGAGCACCCCGCGCATGTACTGCGAGGGCGTCGCCAGCACGATGTGCCGGGACGCGGCGACCGCCGCCGAAAGATCCGAAGTCAGGCGGATGGACTTTGGCAGCCTGAACCCCGGAAGAAACTTTTTATTTTCACGCTTCTTGTCTGTAGCCGCCACGTAGGGAGCAAAAGCTCCCCAAAGAGTGACAGAATACCCCTTGCCGGCCAGCACCAAAGACAACGCGGTGCCCCAACCTCCATCGCCGACCACTGTGATGTTCGTATCTTTTGGGGACATAAATAGTTAGGGCAGTATAACAAAGGCCTTGGGAATGGTCAAAGAATTTTGACCCGAAAAATACTTAAAGCGGCGGGAGTTTGCCTTGCGGAAGATTGGGCGATAGCATGTCAAACTTGATGCTGTGCATAAATACGACCGCAAAGACTCTTAGGTCCTGCACGACATAAAAACTGCCGATCACGCGGTAGATCATCTGCCCCATCCCCGTTTTTGGATCCACCATTTTGCGGATGGAGACGTGGCGGTCCTTCTTCTGGTAGCTACGGGCCTGAATATCGTTCCAATTCTTCATCTTTTCGGCGTCAATAAAGGGGCTTTGCTCGGAAACGTAGTAGGCGAATTTCTTTTCAGCGCGGGCAGTGATCCCGTCCTGCCGTATCATCTCCACGATTTGGAGATTTTTTCGCTTATGATTGTCAGAGGTTGAGGTCTTAATGCAGATTTCTCTCATATATAACCTTTTAATAACTAATACTAAATAACTTAAATAAGCAAGCTAAAAAAAATTCCCTCAAGGCAAAGTATGCCCTAAAAAGGGGGCGGAATCAAGGGCGCGGCTTACTTTATTTTCCTGGTTATAGGCGCCTCTTTCCCCTGCAAAAGCCTGGAAATGTTCTCCCGATGGCTCCAGCACACGAGCAAAAGAAGAGCCAAAAACAACCCCGTGACCGCCGCATCCCGAGGATACCAGAGGCTGGCCGGAACGACGGCGCCCAAAGCCAAAAGAGAGCTCAAAGACACGATCCTGGTCATCAGAATGGAAGCCAAAAACACAGCCATGGCGATGACAAAAAGACCCGGGTAAGCGGCGCAAAGCGCCCCCGCTCCTGTCGATATCCCCTTCCCGCCCTTAAAGCCCAAAAAGGGCGTGAATATATGCCCCAATATCGCCGCAACACCGCAAGCCAGCGCTAAAACCTGAGCGCGCGGGTCTCCTGAGAAAAAGGAAAGCGCCCCGAACGCAGGCAGAGATCCTTTCAGAAAATCGGCGGCAAAAACAAGGGCGCCGTATTTTTTTCCCAGCACCCGAAGAGCATTGGTCGCGCCGACATTGCCGGAGCCGTGCTTCCGGATATCGATCCCGCCAACCTTTTTGGCTACGATGTAGGCGGTAGGAAACGACCCCAAGAGAAACGAAGCCGCCAGCAGCACAACAAAACCCGTCATCGATCATCCCCCTTCTGAAATATATTTTCACCCATGCGGATATAAAGAATGCCCGAAAAAATCGTCAGGATCACGGTCAGTACCAGGAGCGCCTGGTCAAGCCACACCGGCGCCGACAGAAGCATCGCGCAAAGCGTCCCCATCTGAACGACCGTCGTGATCTTACCGATGAAAAGCGGCGTGGCCTTGAGGGTGCCCGTCGAAAGAAAGATCAGCGTCGAGCCGATCAAGATGATCACGTCGCGGGATATGACCGAGATCGTGACCCATGCCGGGATCTTCATGGAGACGGGCAGATTATCCATCAGCGAAAGAGACAGAAAGCCGCTCGTCAAAAGCAGTTTATCCGCGATAGGGTCCACGTAGCTTCCGAAGTCGGTCTTCTGATTGAAGCGGCGGGCGACGTACCCGTCCAGCGCATCCGTCAGGCAAGCCGTGAGGAATATGACAGTCGCGGCGGCGCGCAAAAACTCGCGCTCAGGAGCATAATAAAGAAGGCAGCCGATAAAGGCCGGAACCAGCAGTATTCGTAAAACGGTAATATGGTTGGCGAGATAGGAAAAGAAGAAAGAGCGGGATGCGGACTTCGGGCGGCCATCCGGAACCGGCAGATCACGGAGCCGGTTTGCGGAAGCGGGGCTAAACTTTTCCAAAGCGGTTCAGGGGCCACCAGCGGAAAACAGCCTTGCCCAAAACGTACTTCTTGGGAACAAATCCCCAAAAGCGGCTGTCGGTGGAATTGGCGCTGTTGTCGCCGAGAACGAAATACGTATCCTCGGGAACCTGGATCACTTCGCGCGGCCCGCCGTAAGGGTCATGGTTATAATAATAGAATCTCCCGAAGGTCTCAGGGTCGTCCAGAGGTTCATCGTTGACGTAGATCTTGCCGTCCCGTATCTCCACGCGGTCTCCGGCCATGCCGACAAGGCGCTTAATGAAGTCCTTTTTAGGATCGACCGGATACTTAAAAACGATGATATCTCCCCGTTTCGGCGGCTCGAAGCGGTAAATGTATTTATTCACAAAAAGCTTGTCGCCGACAAGCAGTGTCGGCATCATGGAGCCCGACGGAATCTTATATGCCTGCACGACAAAGGCGCGGATGATGAGCGTGAGCACCAGCGCGACTAGGATCGAATTGATCCACTCTTTCGTCTCGCGGACGACAGCCTCCTTCTTCATGAGCGACTTCCAGTCAAAATTGAATTTCACGGTCAGTCCTCGACTTTCAGAGCCGCCAAAAACGCCTCCTGCGGGATCTCGACTTTACCGAACTGCTTCATACGCTTCTTACCTTCTTTCTGCTTTTCCCAAAGCTTGCGTTTGCGCGTAATGTCGCCGCCGTAGCACTTGGCGGTCACGTTCTTGCCGACGGGCTTCACGGTCTCCCTCGCGATGATCTTGCCGCCGATAGCGCCCTGGATCGCGACCTCGAACATCTGACGCGGGATGAGCTCCTTGAGCTTTTCGCAGAGCGCCTTCCCCTTCTGCTGAGCCTTATCGTAATGCACCATTGTGCTGAACGAGTCGCAGATCTCTTCGTTGATCAGAATGTCGAGGCGCACGACACGGCTTTCGCGGTGGCCGATAAGCTCATAGTCGAAAGAGCCGTAACCCTTCGTGATGGATTTAATGTTGTCGTAAAAATCCACGATGATCTCGGAGAGAGGAAATTCGTACACGATCTTCGCGCGATCCTCGCTGATATACTCGGTCGACTTATACTCTCCGCGTTTCTTTTCAGACAGGTCCATGATCGCGCCGATATTGGAGGGCGGCGTGACGATGGTCGCCGTTACAAAGGGTTCGAGCGTCGCAACGATATGGTTGGGAGAAGGCATTTTGGACGGGTTGTCGATCTCGATGATCTCCCCGTTGGTTTTCTGGATCTTGTAGACGACGCTCGGCGTCGTGATGACGAGGTTCATGTCGTATTCGCGCTCAAGGCGCTCCTGGACGATCTCCATGTGCAGGAGCCCCAGGAATCCGCATCGAAAACCAAAACCGATGGACGGCGAGCTTTCGACCTCGAACACAAGCGAGGCGTCGTTCAGCTGGAGCTTTTCGAGCGCATCCTTCAACCCCTGGAAATCCTTGGAATTTACGGGGTAGATACCGGCGAAAACCATCGGCCGTATCTTTTTATACCCGGGCAGCGCCTCGGCGCATGGATGCAGGGCGTCGGTGACCGTGTCCCCGTTCTCGACGTCCTTAGCGGTTCGTATGTTGCAGGTGATGTAACCGACCTCGCCGGTGCCGAGAAACTCGCCGGCGACAGGCTTGGGCGTCAGAGTCCCGATTTCGAGCACTTCGTATTCGCGGCCCGTGACCATCATGCGTATCTTTTGGCCCTTTTTAAGCGTGCCGTTGAAAATACGGACGTAGATGATGACGCCCTGATAGGTGTCATATTTCGAGTCGAACACGAGCGCTTGAAGCGGATGAGAAGGGTCGCCTTCGGGCGGCGGGATCTTTTCGACGACTTTTTCAAGGATGTCCGTGATGCCGATACCGGCCTTCGCGCTGGCGAGCACAGCCTCCGAATCGTGGATGCCGAGGATGTTGTGGATCTGTTTTTTGACTTTCTCGGGGTCGGCGGTGGGCAGATCGATCTTATTGATGACCGGGATGATCTCAAGGTTGTGCTCGATGGCAAGATATAGATTGGCGACGGTCTGCGCTTCGACGCCCTGCGCCGCATCCACAAGCAAAAGCACGCCCTCGCAGGCGCGCAGGCTCTTGGAGACCTCATAACTGAAATCGACATGGCCCGGCGTATCGATCAGATTGAGCACATATTCCTGGCCGGCCTTGCTCTTATATCTGATCTTCACCGCACTCGCCTTGATGGTGATGCCGCGCTCTTGTTCCAGCTCCATATCATCGAGAAGCTGGTTGTGGAACGTGCGGCTGTCTATGGCTCCCGTATGCTCAAGAATGCGGTCGGCCAGCGTCGATTTGCCGTGATCGATGTGCGCGATAATTGAAAAATTACGGATATTATTGATCTTCATGGGGAGGTCAGGCGGTCACGCGACGCTGAAAGCGAGCTTTTTGCCCTCTTCGACAAGAGCGTCAGCCAGCTCCTGAGAGGAAGCCTCGGCGTACACGCGCAGGATGGGCTCGGTGCCGGAGAGACGGAAAAGCAGCCAGTTGTCGTTCTCAAGCACGAACTTCATGCCGTCGGCAGGATTCACGCGCTCGACCTTTAGACCCTGAAACGAAGCCGGCGGGTTTTTGGCGAGCTTCTCGAAAAGCTTGGCCTTGAGCTCGTTGGGATAATCGATGTCGTTGCGGACATAGTAGAACTTTCCATATTCCTTTTCCACGGACTTAAGAATTTGGTCAAAGGTCTGCCCTCTCATCGCCATCATCTGAAGCATCAAGAGCGAAGAAAGAACGCCGTCGCGTTCGATGAGGTACCCCTGAAACGCGATGCCGCCGGACTCTTCGCCGCCGATCAGGATCTTTTCCTTCATCATGACCTCGCAAATATACTTGAAACCGACCGGCGTCTCAAATACCTTGACGCCGAGTTTACGCGCGATGCGGTAAATAAGACCTGTGTTGGAGATCGTGGTGACGACCCCTCCGGTCATTTTCAGATCCTCCACGAAATGCAGGAGGATGAGCGACAGGATGATGCCCGGAGAGACGAAGTCGCCGCCGGGACGTATTGCGCCCACACGGTCAGCGTCGCCGTCAGTGACTACCCCGATGTCGTAAAGACCGGACTTCATAAGTTCGATCGACGGCTTCAGATACTTGGCGATCGGTTCAGGAGCCACTCCGCCGAACGTGATGTCGCGGTCGCCGCGTATCGTCTTGATCTGGATCTTGCCGCCGGAGAGAATGTTTTCGATGTTGTGCGCACCGACCCCGTGCATCGAGTCCACGAGTACGCGGAAGGGCGCCGCTTTGATAGCGTCGAGCTTGATGTAGTTCTTGGTGTTCTGGATGAATTTTTCATTGATGTCCCGGATCGAAAGATTGGCCGCGCCCCCCGTCCGCTTGACCGGGTTTTTTCCGATCAGACGCTCGACGGCATCAGTGATCTCCTTTTCCGCGGAACTGCCGATCGCGTTCTTGATCTTGAAGCCGTTATAGCGCGGCGGGTTATGGCTGGCTGTGATCGCGATGCCGGCGTCGTGCTTTTCATCCACGATGGTATAACTGACAGCCGGTGTCGGGCACGGGGCCGACGACAGCAGAGTCTTCAAACCGTTAGCGGCCAGGATTTCGGCGGCGCGGCGCGCGAAGACCTCGGAATTTTCTCGGTAGTCGTAGCCGACGACGACGGACGATCCTCTTTTCTTATCGTTCATGAGATCGGCGAATGCCTGGGTGACCAGCTCGAGGTTCTCCATGGTGTAGTCCGTGTCCATGAGCGCGCGCCAGCCGTCGGTGCCGAATTTGATCTTGGAAATCACGCTGGACATGTCAGACCGCCTCCTTCAAGTCGCGGATGGCCTGACGCGCGTCCGGCTTGCCGAAGATGGCAGTGCCGGCCACGAGCACATTGGCGCCCGCTTTAATGGTTTCTTTTGATGTTTCCCTGTTGATCCCGCCGTCGACCTCAATGTCGCCCGAGTAGATGCGGCGAAGCGCTTCGATCTTAGGAAGTACTTCACGCATGAAAGACTGGCCTCCAAAACCGGGGTTCACCGTCATAAGCAGCACCATGTCGATCTGCTTCAGATAGGGTTCGATCCCGGCCAGCGGAGTTGCGGGTTTGAGCGAGACCCCTCGGCCGACCTTAAGCCTTCCCAGCTGATCAAGCAGCGCCCCGAGGTCCTGGGTCGCTTCGGCGTGTACCGTGATGTGATCTGAGCCCGCCTTTGCAAAGTCACCCACGTATTTTTCAGGATTTTCAATCATCAGATGCGTGTCGAGCGGAAGCTTTGAGATCTTGCGGATGGCTTGCACGATGAAGGGTCCGATCGTGATGTTGGGCACGAAGTGGCCGTCCATCACATCCAGATGGAGCATGTCGCATCCAGCCTCTTCCACACGCCGGATCTCCGCTCCGAGCATGGAAAAATCAGCGGCTAAAAGGGACGGTGCAATTTTCAGGGTACGGTTCATTGAAATCCTTGATTTAAGCCTAGTAGTATAGCAAAAAAACGGGTGTTTTATGACAGAAAAAAGGGCGTTATCTCTTGGAAAACGCGAGGATGGAAGAGAACTCTTTCTCGGAGACCGCCGGCCCTACCATCGCAAGATTGAGCGCCTTGGTTTTAAACAGGCTGTCGGATACCCGCAGGATATCGGCGGCGGTCACCTTGCGCACACCCTCCACGATTTCTTCGGGGTTGCGCAGTTTGCCTAACGCGATAAGATTGTCTCCTGTCCACAGCATCTGGTTCATGCTGTTCTCGAGTCCCAGCTCGAACTGGCCGAGGTAAAACTCTTTGGCTCTCTGCAGCTCATCGTCTTTGACCGCCGTGATCGCGATGCGCTCAAGCTCCGCCAGAATGACAGATAGCGCCTTGGCGGCTTTCTTGTGGTCGACTCCCGCCGCCACGACGAAAGCTCCGGTCTCCTGATAGCGCCGGACAAAGGAGCCGATATCGTAGGCCAGCCCCCTCTCTTCGCGGACCTCGTTGAAAAGACGCGACGACATGTTGCCGCCGAGAATGACGCTCAAGACGTCGACGGCGTACTCATCCGGATGATCCTTCGGCGGGGCATGCAGAGAAAGCGCCAGATGAGTCTGCTCCGTATCCTTCGGAAAAAAAAGAGATCGCGGCTTATCCTGCCCATGCTTGAAAAGATCGAAGCGTTTGGCTTTGGCCGGTTTATTCTCTGAAAAATGCGCCTTGGCCGCGGCTAGAAGCATCCCCTGATCAATATCCCCTGCCGCGGTGATGGTGATATACGACGGCGCGTAGTGACTGTCGCGGTAATCCTTGATCATCTCGCGCGAGAGCCCGCTCACGGTCTCGTGCGTGCCTGCGATGGGGCGCCCAAGGACGTGATCCGGCCAAACGATGCCGGCCAGGAGCTCATCGACCAGCTGTGAGGGCTGATCCTGCGTCATCTTGATCTCTTCGAGAATGACGGTCCTCTCCTTCTCGATATCCTTCGGATCCAGCTTCGCGTCCAGCACCATATCTGAAAGCGTGCTGAATACGCCGTCAAAGTGCCTTCGCGTAGTTTTTGCCAGAAAACAAGTGCACTCTTCGGAAGTGAAGGCGTTCATGCTGCCGCCGACCCCTTCGATGGATTCCTTGATCTGTGAAGCCGTACGCTTTCCGGTTCCCTTAAAAACAATATGCTCAAGATAGTGCGAGACACCGCCGAGCTCGGGAGATTCATTTCGCGAGCCGACATGCACCCAGATACCGACGGAAACAGATTTCCGCTCTTTGAGCGGAACCGCCAGAACCTTGAGACCGTTGTCGAGGACTGAAAGCTGTTGTTCCATCAGGGGGTTTTGGGGCGGCGAAATTCGAGGTAATTCTGCAGGATCAGCGTTGCTGCCAAGCGGTCGCTGTTTTCCTTCTGCTTTTTTCGTGATAGGCCCTCTTCGATCATAAGGCGGTTGGCTTCACGGCTCGTAAGCCTTTCATCCCAGGTGCTGACGGGTACGCCGGCCGCCTCTTCGAGCTGGCCTTTAAACTTCATCACCTCATCCGCCTTAAAACCCTTGGTCCCGTCCATA
Source organism: uncultured Planctomycetia bacterium (assembly GCA_964543965.1). Lineage (GTDB taxonomy): Bacteria > Omnitrophota > Gorgyraeia > 2-02-FULL-51-18 > 2-02-FULL-51-18 > CAMDWQ01. The sequence goes on along the minus strand of CAZJAX010000043.1, from coordinate 2,608 downwards.
TTCACAGGCAAGCCGATGACGATCTCACCCACACCGTTTTTCTTTACGATTTCGGCGATATACGCGAGAACCTGCTTTATGTTCTGGCGCTGCAGGGTTTCCAGCCCCTGAGCGGTGAATCCCAGCGGGTCGGAAAGCGCCAGGCCTATGCGCTTCTCGCCGAAGTCGATGCCGAGTATCCTCATAACTTCTTAAATAGAAGCGCCGCTTCTTCGGAACGGCTTCGGGGGCAAACAAGCGTCCCTTGGGCCGTCTGAACCACGACAAGCCCTGAAACACCCAGCGCGATAAGGGGGGTTTTCGTGTGGTTCACCAGCAGTGTGTCGCGGGTCTCGCTGCTGGCGCAAACACCCTCCGTATAACAGCCCCCTGCCGTTTTGGGTGATTTTTCAAGGAACATGTCCCAGCTGCCGACATCGCACCAGTCCATCTGCGCTCGGCAGAGAACGATGTTATCCGCCTTTTCCATCAATGCGTAATCAATGGAAATATTGGGCAGTTTTTTATAGCTGGTCTTCAGATTGGATAGATCCAGACCCGCTTCATACGCCGGCGAATGTTTTTTCATCGCGTGCATAAAAACAGCGATGCGCCAGGTGAATATGCCGCCGTTCCAGAAAAAATTCCTTTTCCGGATATAGGCTTTAGCCTTTTGAAGATTGGGTTTTTCGACGAAACGGCGTACTCGCAGACATCCGGCAGAGCCGCGCAAAGGAGCGCCGGTCTCGATATACCCATAACCGATAGCCGGGTAAGTCGGCGGGACCCCGATCGTTACCAGGCTGTCATTTTTTCGGGCCGTCCGGATGGCGTTCTCGACCGTTTTCTGAAAAAGCTTTTCGTTTTGAATATAGTGGTCTGCGGGAAAAAACGATACGACCTCCTGGGGCCCGAATTTTTCGGCGATCAGAGCGCATGACAGGAAAATCGCCGCGGCCGTGTTGTTGCGGAAGGGCTCGATCAGAATGTTGGGCCGAGGAAGCTTTGGGAGCTCTTCGCGGATCATGCGCGCATGATCTTCGGTCGTGATCACATAAATGTCGCCGGGGCCGTAGACCCTGCGGAGGCGCTCGTAAGTCTTTTGAAGGAGGGATTTCTTGCCGTAAAACTGGATGCGGTATTTTGGGAAACGCTTGTGAGTCAAAGGCCAAAAGCGCTCGCCCTGCCCTCCCGCCATGATGATCGCTTTGGCCATCAGACGGATCCCTTGACCGCCCGCGCCAACGGAAGGATGAAGCGGCGTGAGAAGTCATCCGCGGAGCAGCGGGGGTTTTCGTGAAGCGCGCGCACGACGGCGCTGCCTACGATGATGCCGTCGGAGATCTTCGACATTTCAGCCGCCTGAGCGGGCGTTAAGATTCCAAAACCGACGCAGACCGGCAGCCGAGTGAAGCGCTTCACCGCGCGGATGTGTCCGGCGACGTCCTGGCGCGCGGAGTTTTTGGCTCCGGTGACTCCGGTCATCGAAACAAAATAAATAAAGCCGCTGGAGGCTTTCGCGACTTTTTTCATGCGCTCAGGCGTACTCGTGGGAGCCAGCAGATAGATCAATTTCAGGCGGCGGTCCTTAAAAATACGCGCGATCGACGCCCCCTCTTCAACCGGAACGTCCGGCAGGATCACGCCGTCGACGCCCGCAGCAGAGGCGTCCTTGGCAAATTTTTCTAGTCCGTAGCTCAGGATCGGATTGAGGTAGCTCATCAAAACAAGAGGAATCCGCGACTGGCGGCGAATGTCCTTGGCGAGCGCCAAGATCATCTTCAGCGTGGTTCCCTTTTTAAGCGAACGTTGGGAAGAATCCTGGATCACCGGACCATCGGCCAGCGGGTCGGAAAACGGCACGCCGAGCTCGATCACGTCCACGCCGTCCCTCTCGAAGCTGGAAGCGAGGTCTTTGTTTTTTTTGAGGCTAGGATCACCGGCCGTGATGAAAACAATGAGCGCCTTTTTCTTTTCCGCTTTAAGCTTATTAAAACGGGCATCGAGGCGGTTCATACGCTCATCT
>CAZJAX010000043.1:0-593 GCA_964543965.1 uncultured Planctomycetia bacterium | reverse complement strand
ACGGCCCGAGAGGCACATGACGATGATGTCGGATTTCTTGAAGCGGCGCTTATTTCGAATCAGGTATCCGATCGCATGCGCAGGCTCAAGCGCCGGAATGATGCCCTCGCATTCGCTGAGGACTTTCACGCCCAGGAGCGCGTCCTTGTCGGTCGCGGCTACATACTCGGCGCGGTGTAGCGCCTTGAGGTGCGCGTGCTCAGGGCCGACGCCGGGATAATCCAAGCCCGCGGAGATCGAGTGCGCCAGCTGTATCTGACCTTGACCTGTCTGCAGGATCTCGCTCTTGGAGCCGTGAAGCACTCCGATGCGCCCCTTAGAGAGGGTCGCCGCATGCTTGGCTGTGTGGATGCCGTGCCCTGCCGCCTCGACGCCGATCATGCGCGAACCCGTCTTGATAAACGGGTGAAAAAGACCGATGCTGTTGGATCCGCCTCCGACGCAGGCCACCAGATAGTCGGGATAGCGCCCGATGGCCGCCCTGGACTGCCCCATCGCTTCCTTGCCGATGACAGACTGAAAGTCTCGCACCATGACAGGGTAAGGGTGAGGGCCGATGACGGAGCCGATGATGTAATGCGTGTCGCGTACAT
>CAZJAX010000042.1:0-15146 GCA_964543965.1 uncultured Planctomycetia bacterium | reverse complement strand
CCCATCCATATGGAGAACCTGCTGGAAAAGGTCAGACAGTTCATCCCGGCGTGAGCACTCGGACCGCAGATCCGGCGGACATCCTCAAACGGATGTTCGGTTTTACCTCCTTCCGGCCGCTGCAGCGGGAGATCATCGAGGACTCGCTTTCAGGCCGCGACGTTTTCGCGCTGCTGCCTACCGGCGGCGGAAAATCACTTTGTTATCAACTGCCTTCCCTGATCCGCACAGGACTGACGCTCGTCGTTTCACCTCTGAGATCGCTGATGAAGGACCAGGTCGACGCGATGGATGTGACCGGCATCCCCGCCACATTCCTCAATTCTTCTCTGGATGCCGCCCAGACCCGGGAAAGGCTGCAAAGGCTCGGGAGAGGCGAGTACCGGATCTTGTACGCGGCGCCGGAGCGGCTCATGCTTCCAGGATTCCTGGAAGACTTGCGCCGCTGGAACCCCGGCCTTATCGCTGTCGACGAAGCGCACTGCATCAGCGAGTGGGGCCATGATTTTCGTCCGGAGTACCGGCGGCTGGCGGAACTGAGGGCTCTTTTTCCCGAGGTTCCGTTTCTCGCGCTGACGGCAACGGCCACGGGACGCGTGCGCGAAGATATCGTGCGGCAGCTGCGTCTGAAAGATCCCGCGGTGCACACCGCGAGCTTCAACCGTCCCAACTTATTTTACCGCGTGCTGGCCAAGCACAAACCCTATGACCAGGTGTACCGCTATATCGCCAAGCGGCCGGGAGAGAGCGGCATCGTTTACTGCCAGAGCCGCCGCACGGCCGAATCGCTGGCCGAGCGTCTCGAGGCTGACGGCATTTCCGCCAGGCCTTACCATGCCGGCCTCGGGGCTGCCGAGAGATCCCGGAACCAGGAACTTTTTTTGCGGGACGAAATCCGCGTGATCTGTGCGACCGTCGCTTTCGGGATGGGTATCAATAAACCCAGCGTGCGCTTCGTGCTCCATCACGACCTGCCGAAAAATATAGAGGGCTATTATCAGGAGACCGGCCGAGCCGGCCGTGACGGACTGCCGGCTGAATGCGTACTGCTTTTCGGTGCCGGAGACACGGTCAAGTACGCACAGTTCATCGAGGAGAAGACGGATCCCCGTGAGCAGGAGATCGCGCGCCAGCAGCTGCGGCAGATCGTGCATTACGCGGAGGCTGCTTCCTGCCGCCGGGCCGGCCTTCTGTTGTATTTCGGAGAAAAACACGGGGCCGGAAACTGCGCTTCCTGCGACAATTGCACGGAGCCGCGCGGAACCTTCGACGGCACCGAAGAGGCGCAGAAGTTTCTATCCTGCGTGTACCGCATCCAGGAAAAAAGCGGGTTCAGCGTGGGTATGGGCCATGTGACCGAGGTGCTCGCGGGCGCGTCCACCGAGAAGATCAAGCGATGGAAGCATGAAGAACTTTCGACTTACGGCATCGGGCGGGGGAAGAGCCGGCAGGAGTGGTCGATGATCGGCCGCGAGCTGGTGCGTCTGGGACTCGTCCGGCAGCGTGCCGAAAAATTCGGCATACTGGAAATAACCGACGAAGGCCGCGAGGTCCTCTCGGGCGCACGCACGGTCACGTTGACGCAGTCCATCATGCCTCCTTCAGCGATGTCCGCGCCCAAGCCTCCGAGACCGGGCCGCGGCGAGATCTCCTGCGACGAGCCGCTTTTTGAGCGCTTAAGGCGTCTGCGCAAGCAGCTGGCCGACCAGCGCAATGTCCCGGCCTACATCGTTTTTTCCGACGTCTCCCTGCGGCAGATGGCGCGCGACATGCCGTCGGATGAAGATCAATTCAAACGCATCAGCGGCGTCGGCGAGAAAAAGCTGCGGGAGTTCGGAGCCCTTTTTATTTCCGAGATCGCGGATCACCGTTCGGGAGTGTCCGGAGAATGAAGTTATCCAGCGTGGAAAGGGCCGTCTCACGGCTTGTGCCGCCGGCCGCGCTCATTTTTTTTCTGGCGGCAGCTGATCAGATCCGGCAGGCCGTCTATTACATCCCCAACTGGACCCGTCTTGAAAAAACGTTCGTGATGGCCTCCGGCCTTCCTTTGTATTACGGAAAGGACTCCGGCCCGGCGCTCAACTCGATGTACGGTCCCGTCTCCGCCGCCGCTTATCTTCCGGCCGCGGTCCTCGCCTCATCTCCGGCCGCCGCCGTCGTTGCCTCATCTTTTCTTTCTGCTATGTTCTTTTTTCTTCCGGCGTTCATATTATTTTTCGGGAGCGCCGGCACAAAGGATTCGCGCGCATATTCGGCTCTCATGTGCGCTTGTTTCGGTTTTTATTCTCTGATGCTTTATTCTCTAAAGGACGCGGCCTTCCACGCGCATGCGGACGCACCGGCGATCGGGCTCTCGGCCGCCGCCGCCGCATTCATTTATTTCCGCTCCTCAAAAAATGACGGGATTTTTCTTTTTCTCTCGGCCGCCGCGGCTGTGCTGGCGGTCTGGACGAAGATCGTAGCGCTTCCTGTGCCCGCGGCTCTGCTGCTTTATGTTCTGATCACGGAAGGCAGGAGGCCTTTCTTCCGTTATCTTGCGTTCATCATCGGCGCGGGAATCCTCCTCTCGGCCTTTTTCATCGCCGCATTCGGTTTTGAAAACCTGCGTTTCAACCTCATCGAGATCCCAGGCCGGCATCCGCTCAAAGAACAGGGATACGTCCAGGCGCTTTCCGGTTTTCTAAACAAGCTCGGCCGGGAATATCTGGTTCTTTTGCCGGCGGCAGCGTTCGCTCTTTTTTCGGAATTTCAGAGAGAAGACAGGATCCCATGGAGACGCCTGCTCTTCGATCGCCGTTGGACCCTATTTTTATTTTTGGCCGTTTCGCTGCTGCCGGTCTCGTTCATCGGTTTCGCGAAAATCGGCGGCTCGCGCAATGCGATCAGCTATACCAACTATTTTCTTCTGCTGGCCGTCCTCATGGCATGGGCCGGCGCGTTGGCCCGGCCGTCAGGCAAGAGCCGAGCGGCCGCGGTCGTTTTTATGACGATCCTTACGGCGGGACAGGCCGCGTACGTTTTTTTTAATTATTTTCATCCGCCTTCCAGGACGGATCATGCGGCCGCGGCTTACGCATACGCTAAGGCGCACCCGGGGGAGTCGTATTTTCCGACGCTGGTGCTGGTGCATCATTTTGCAGAGCGCCGGTTTTACCACGACCCGTGCGCTCTCATGGACCGCCAGATCGCAGGGCTTCCGTTGTCGCCCGAGCATCTGGCTGCCCACATGCCGGAGGCGGCCGACTTGATCGCATTTCCCGAGGGCAACGATTTCATGGGCTGGCTCAGGCGCTATGATTTCACGGGTCCCGCCTCAGACGAACGCTTACCCGGATTCTGGGTGTACCGGAAAGGCTCATGAGCTTTTTTCTTGCTAGAAAAAATTTTTGGCGGGCATTTTTAGCGGTCTTTTTTATCGCTTCGGGGCTTATGCATTTTTTCAGGACGCCTCTATACCTTAAAATAATGCCGCCTTACGTTCCCGCGCCTCTGGCAATGGTCTACTTAAGCGGATTCTTTGAAATTCTCTTCGGCGGCCTGTTGTTCTCTAAAAGAACCCGCCCGTTTGCTGTCCTGGGTATCGTCCTGCTCCTGGCGGCCGTATTTCCTGCCAACATCCACATGGCGTTGCATCCCGAGATCTTTCCTTCGGTCCCGCCGTGGGCCGCATGGCTGAGGCTCCCGCTGCAAGCCGCGCTTGCCGGGTGGGTGATCCTGCTGAACTCGGAAAAAAAAGGAGAGTGATGAGTTTTTCTGGAAAATTGAAGAGATCGTCTGCGGGTCTGGCCGGGCTTGCCCTGTCAGCCTATCTCTTTCTTCTCGGAAGCCTTTATTTCAATCAGTCGGCCTATCTTTTCCATCCGAAAAAGGAATGGATCGAGACGCCGGAAAAGATCATGGTTCCTTATGAAGACGTGATGTTCCGCGCCGCCGACGGGGTCAGGCTCTCAGGCTGGTACGTGCCCGCCCCGGATGCTCGCGGCACTATTCTTTTCTTCCACGGCAACTCGAGAAACATTTCCTATGAACTGCGGGCGATCGGGCTTTTTCGGCGGCTCCGCTACAACCTGTTCCTTTTCGATTACCGCGGCTTCGGGAAAAGTGAAGGCGAGCTCTCACCTGAAGGCATCCGGCGCGATGCGGAGGCGGCCCTTGCGTATCTGACGGAGCAGAAGAAAGTTCCGATGGAGGACATCGTCATCGTCGGCCGCTCGCTCGGCGCCGGGATCGCGGTCCCGTTGGCGGCAGCCCATACGCCGCGGGCGCTCCTCGTGGACGCGTCGTTCGCGTCCCTTTCGGAGATGGCGCAGAGCCGGTATCCTTATGTGCCTATCAAACTTCTCTTGCGCTACGATTTCGAGTCGGAAAAAACCCTGCCGCATGTCCGATGCCCGGTGCTTGTGACGCACAGCACCGACGACCAGGTGATCCCGTACTCTCACGGACTCCGGCTTTTTGAAGCTGCGGCGGGTCCGAAGCAGTTTCTCCGCATCACAGGTCCGCATGACAACCGGGACGACCCCGCCTCTCAGGCGCTCTACGACAAGGGTGTTTCCGATTTTTTTGATTGGCTGGACCGCCGGAGGCAAAAATGATTTGGCGGATTTTTTCACACGGAGTTATACTCTAATCAAATGAAACCGACCATTCCGGATCCGTCCGCTGGCCATAGGGAGCAGCCTGTGAACAAGAGGGCTGTCCGGTCGGTTTTTTTGGGTTTGATCATCCTTCCTCTGGTTTTGCTTGCCTCCTATAGCTTTTACCGCTCTTACCAGGACCTCACCAGCTCGACACTGGCGCGCCGGCAGACCATCGCGCAGCTGACGAGCGTGATCCTGATGGAAAAATTCGACCATTTGAGAGATGTCGGCTTATCTTTCGCCAACAGGCCGCATTTTCAGGATCTCGTGCGCCGCGGAAAATGGGCTGAAGCGCTGGAAACGACGCGCGTGGTCTTCCGGGATTTTCCTTACATCGATCATGTTCTCCTCACCGACGTGAACGGCACGCAGATGGCAAGCCTTCCGGAAGCGCCGGACACTGCCGGCGAAAACTTCGCGTTCCGTGACTGGTACCGCGGCGTCAGCGAAGAATGGAAGCCCTATATTTCCGACATATACAAACGGAGAGCGCTTCCGGCTTACAATGTGATCGCGTTGGCGATCCCGATCAAGTTTGAGGACGGAGACCCGGCCGGCATTCTCGTGCTTCAGGTGAAGGCCGAAACGCTTTCGCAGTGGATCAGGCCCGTGGAGGTCGGCGCCACCGGTTTCGTGTATTTCGTGGATCCGAGCGGACATTCGGCCGGGCATCCGAAATTTCCCGACGAAGGGCAGATCGGAGATTTTTACTCGTTCGAACCGGTCCGCCGGGTGCTGCGCGGACAGGGAGGCGCCGGAATTTTTTACAACACGATCGACGGGGAAGAGCGCCTAGTCGCCTACATGCCGGTGCCGGGCTACGGATGGGGCGCCATCGTCACACAGTCGAAATCCGAAGCGTTCATGATCCGCGATCAAAACGTCCGCTTTCTGATGATCGTTTATGCGTCCCTGCTTCTTTTTACGATCCTTCTGGTGTACGGCATCTGGCGCATCCAGAACGATCTCGTCGAAAAGGAGAAGGAAGTCGCGACGGTCAGCGCGGAAAGAGAGCAGCTGGAATTATTCGCGTTCGTGGCCTCGCACGACCTTCAGGAGCCGTTGCAGAAAATCGTGGGTTTTGAGACTCTGATCAAAGACCAGTACAGCGATAAGCTCGGTGAAGAGGGCAGGCGGCATCTCGAGCGTATCGATAAGGCGGTGCAGCAGATGATGCGCATGATGGAGGGTATCCGCCAGTTTTCGCGCATCCGAAAGATCGAGTCGTTTACGCTCATCAACCTCGAAGACCTCGTCAAGGAGGTCGTGGCGGATATGGATTATAAGCTTGTCGAAACGGGGTCTACGGTTCAGGTCAAATATCTTCCCCGAGTGAGCGGTGATTTTTCTCAGCTGCGCCACCTTTTTCATAACCTTTTGTGGAATGCGGTCAAATTCCGCAAGGTCGACCGTCCGCTGAACATCATCGTCGAGACGAAACCCGCAGGGAAGGGGTTCTGTAAGATCCAGGTCCGCGACAACGGCATCGGTTTCGACGAAAAGTATCTCGACCAGATCTTTACGCCGTTCAAGCGCCTGCATACCAAGTCCGAATACGAAGGAAGCGGTATGGGTCTTGCGATTTGCCGGAAGATCGCCATCTTTCACGGAGGCAGCATCACAGCCAAGAGCGTGCCCGGGGAAGGTTCGACCTTCATCCTGACGCTGCCCTGCGCGCATCCCTGAAATTTTTTCAAAAATCGTGGTATAGTAGTCTCGATAAAAGGGGTATAGACCGATGGAAGACCAGAGGAAATCCGGGATCATCCTGATCGCCGAAGACGACGACGACCAGTACGAGCTGACGAGCTCCGCCCTGTCCGATTTTCGTGCGCAAAACAAGCTTCGCCGTGTCGTGGACGGCGAACAGCTGATGGACTATCTGCTTGGCCGCGGGGAATACAGCAATGCGCAGTTGTATCCAAAACCCAACTGCATCCTTCTTGATCTCAACATGCCCCGGAAAGACGGGCGCCAGGCGCTCAAGGAGATCAAGTCTCACTCGAAGCTTTGCCGTATCCCGGTCACCGTGCTGACGGTTTCGCGCGATGAGCGCGATATCAATCTGATGTACGATCTGGGCGCCAATGCTTATATCACCAAGCCTTTGAGCTACAACCAGCTTGTCGAGGCGCTTCAGCTTCAGGAAAAGCTTTGGTTCGATATTTCGAAACTGCCGAACATCGCCTGGTAGAACGAAGGTTAAAAAAAAGGTCGACTGATGGACTTCCGGGAAGAAAAACCGCGCGTTTTCGAAAACGAGATCTTAAGAAAATTTTTGAACGACCTGGAGCCTGAAAAGCCCGCACCCCCGGCCAGTACCGAAAAAAATACCGAAGAAAAGCCTGTCCCTCAGCCCGCCATGCAGGAAGCGCCTGCCTCTGCCCCTGCTTCAGTCCCGGCTCCTCCCGCAAGAAAATCCGTTTCCGCCAAAAAACGCATTGCGCGCCGGCCGAAGGTCTCCGAACCCGCCGTCCCCGAAGCTCCGTTCGAGGTTCCGGAGGCGCTTTTCCGCCGTAAAGGCCGTGTATTTTCTGTCATCAACCAAAAAGGCGGCTGCGGGAAGACAACGACTGCGATCAATCTTGCCGCGGGTCTGGCCGCCGAAGGCTTCGAAGTCCTTTTGATCGATATCGATGCGCAGGCCAATGCGACCCTCGGCTACGGTCTTCGTTTGGCGCCCGAAGAACGCACCGTCTATCATCTATTCCGCGAGTACGGCAACGGCGCCGCGGCGCTCATTCGCAGGACCAAGACTCCCCGCGTTTCGCTCTTGCCGTCTTCGAAGTTTCTCGCGTCGCTGGCCAGCGATATGCTGCAGCTGAAAGACTGGGAATACATCCTCCGCCAGGCGCTGACCGGCGTGAAGGAATCCTTTCACTATGTCGTGATCGACTGCCCGCCGGCTTTGAACGCGCTGACCGTCAACGCGCTCACGGCATCGGATGAGACGATCATCCCGCTTCAGACCCATTATTTTTCACTCGAAGGCATGAAGGAGCTGTTCCTGACGATACGCTCGGTCCAGGAGAGGCTCAACCCGCTTCTGAAAAGCGGTCTCATCCTGCCGACGCTTTACGACAAACGCGCGCGCATCAACCGCGACATGATGGAATCTATACGCAATTATTTCAAGGATAAAGTTCTCGATAGCGTGATTCACTGCAATGTGAAGCTCGTTGAAGCCGCGATGAACGGCGAGCCTGCCGTCACGTTCGATCCTTCTTCTCGCGGCGCTCAAGACTACCGGGCTCTTTCGCGCGAGGTGATCCGAAAAGACGAGGCGCTTTTCGACGGTAAACCGGACGATATTCTGGCGAAGTTCATCCTCCAATGAAAAAGAGAACAAAAACCACCGATGCCGTCCTGAGGGACATATTCGATCCGCTGAACCGGGCCGATGAAAATACGCAGCACCCGTTGTCGGACCTTAGCGCGCAGGAGAGGACGTCCCCTCCGGTCAACAGGCTCGAGGCTCTCACGAAAGAACCCCGTCAAGAGCCGCTTGAAGTCCGCGGACAATTTGAAGACCGGATCGAGGAGATCCAGCAGGAGAGCCTGCTTTTCCGGGCCGATCCCGCCGAAACGGAAGCGGCAGGATCTGAAACGGCGGAAATTTCAGAAGCGCCCGCTGCTTCTGAGATGCCCGCCGCTGAACCCGTCCCGGCAGTTATACCCGCCGAAGTAAAAGCTCCCGCGCCGCGCGATCATCAGATCGTGAAAGCGTCGGTGTTCCTGGTGTTCGCCGGACTGTCCGCGATGCTGGGCTATATTCTTTATACGCAAAATCAGGGCATCGAGCATAAAAAGACCGTCGTAAAGACCCAAGCCGCTGCGGCCGCTAAGCCTGCCAGCCAAACCTCCTACTGGCTGGACGGCATACCGAGGCAGGGCGTCTCATTTAAAATGTTTTATGCTAAAAATCAAAAACTGATGATCAAGGGAGCGGTTTCCGACCAGTCCGCACTCGTGAAGTTTATCAATGCGATGAACCGGTCCCCGCGCTATAAGAACGCGAAGATCACCTCGATGACGGCCGCCAGCGGCGCCCTCGGTAAAAAAAATTATGAATTTCAGGTTTACGCCGATATCCGGTGAGATTTAAACGCTGCAACAGAAAATCAGGAGATATCCGATGAAAACGACCGTTGGAAATAGCAGGAAGATCAACTTTTTAGCCGCGCTTTCGATTTTCGCATTTTTGACGGCCTCGGCGGCGAGCCCCGCGTGGGCCGGAAGCGCCCCCGCGCTTGACGCGGACGTCGATGCGACGCTTGAGCGTTTTTACGACGAAGTCAAAGCGGGCAAGAAGCTCGTGCAGGACGCCAAGGGAGTCCTCGTGTTTCCGAGCGTTATCAAGGCGGGTATCGGGATAGGCGGCGAATACGGTGAAGGGTCGCTGCGCGTGAAGGGAAAGACCGTCGATTATTACAGCACCGCCGCAGCATCCGTTGGTTTTCAGCTCGGCGCTCAGAAAAAATCCATCATCGTGATATTCATGCAGGAAGACGCGCTCAAGAAATTCCGTGCGAGTTCCGGCTGGAAGGCCGGAGTGGACGCGGGGATCGCGGTCGTGACCGTGGGAGCCGGCGGAGAAATGGATACGGCCAAATACAAGGAGCCTATCCTAGGCTTTGTTTTCGGCCAGGCGGGTCTGATGTACAACCTGACGCTCGAAGGGGCGAAATTCACAAAGATCGACAAATAAGCATTTTCATCCCAAGCAAAAGAGCCCAAGGCGCAGTTCAGGCCTTGGGTTTTTCTTTATGACCGACGATTTCTCCATCATACAGAAAGTCATCGAGGGCGACCGCGGCGCCTACGCGGAGCTGGTGGGGCGCTATCAGGACCGCATCTTCCGTCTCTGCCGATCGCTTCTCCGCAGCACCTCCGATGCCGAAGATGCCGCTCAGGAAGTTTTTCTCAAGGCCTACACCTCGCTGGACCGCTTCCAGAAAACAGCCTCTTTTTACACCTGGCTTTACCGTATCGCCTCCAACCATTGCCTGGATGTCATAAGGTCTTCTAAGCGGCGGCCCGCCGAGTCTTGGGACGCACTTTTGGAAGAGCAGGGCGAAAAAATGCACGAGCTCCTTTCGCCTGCAGCAGACCCCCGCCGCGCGATGGAGGCCTCCGAGCTGATCGGGAGGATCCTTGCGTTACTAAGACCTAACTATAGGCTAATATTGACCTTACGAGAGATCGAAGGGCTGAGCTATCAGGAGATCAGCGATGTCTTGGATTGCTCTATTGACTCGGTCAAAGCTCAGCTGCGCCGGGGACGGGCAGAGTTGGAAGAACGAGCCCGACACTTTTTCCCCCGACCCGGCGTCTAACCGTATAAGACGGAGAAAGGCCTGTTTCATGGATCACAAAAAACTAAAAAAACGGCTGCATGCTTTCTATGACGGCGAAGTTCCCGCCTTTGAACGGCAGGAGATCGTTTCACACCTCGAAGCCTGCGCCGAGTGCCGCCAAGCTCACGCAGACCTGAAGCGCATCTCGGAAATCTTTTTTCCGAAAGACACTGCGTCCCTTTCCGCAGATTTTACGGCAGGAGTCATGAACCGTCTTGAGGAAAAAGGAGGTTGTGCGCGCGTCACGCGCGTACCGGCGCGCTGGTTCGTACCGGCGATGGGCGCCGCGGCGATGCTCCTTTTGGCTGTACTGCCGTCTCCGCATATTTATGTCTCGGATCTGATCATGCCCGGAGCCGCCGCTGACGACGCGACGCGCTGGATGTTTTCCGGCGAATCGCCCCGCACCGACGATATCCTAAGCTTCGTGATGGAGCGGCCATGAGGATCCATTGGAAAGAGGTCTTGACCGCGCTTGCCGCCGGCGTTCTTCTCGGATGGTTCGCGGCTTTCGGCGCCGTTCAGTCCGGACTTCGGGGCTGCGGTCCGGAAGGAAAGCTTGAACATTTCAGCCGAGAGCTGGGTCTCGATGCCGGGCAGAAAGAAAAGGTCGGAAAGATCCTAAGCGATACGCGCGAGAAGATCGTCGCGCTCAGGAATGAAAACAAGCCGCGTTTTGAGGCGATACGCGCCGAGAGCCGGGAGCGGATCGCGGCGCTTCTAACGCCGGCGCAGAACGAAAAATTTAAGAAGCTTGAAGCGCAGAAGGAGATCCGCCGACATAAAAGAAAAGCCAGGTTCCGTCCCGAAGGAGCGCCCTCCGAATAATTTTTTCTTCGCCCCCTTCCGAATGTGTACAATAGAAGCTTATTCCGGGAATGAATAAATGACTCTTTCTGATTTTTCGATAAAAAACCCTGTCTTCGCGTGGATGCTGATGATAGGGATCATCGTGTTCGGCTGGATCGGCTTCAAGAACCTCGGCGTCAGCCAGCTTCCGGACGTCGACTTTCCGATCGTTTCCGTCAGCGTGACTTGGGAGGGAGCGGCGCCCGAGGTTATGGAGACCGAAGTCACCGATATCCTTGAGAACGCCGTCATGAGCGTCGAGGGGATCAAGGAAGTGAGCTCCACGTCGGGTCAGGGACAGAGCCAGATCACCATCGAGCTGGATCTCAACCGCGACATCGACGCCGCGCTGCAGGACGTACAGTCCAAAATATCCCAGGCTCAGCGCAATCTGCCGCGCGAGATCGATCCTCCCGTCGTGTCCAAGACCAATCCCGAAGATCAGCCGATCCTATGGATGGCTCTTTCAGGCGACCGTCCGATGACGGATCTCGTCCGCTATGTCAACGACGTTCTCAAGGACCAGTTCACGACGGTTGCCGGCGTCGGCGACGTGCGTCTGGGCGGTTACGTCGACCCCAACCTGCGTGTCTGGCTGAACGCCAAAAAGATGAAGGAGCAGGAGATCACCGTCGAAGACGTGCTGGATGCGATCAGCTCTCAGCATGCAGATCTTCCGGCGGGATACATCGACACCGGCCCCCGCGAGATCAACGTGCGCGTGTACGGCGAGGCGACGACCGCCGAAGAGTTCGGTAATCTGGTTATTCCGTCGCGCGTCCGAGCCGGACCCGTATGGAACGGGCTCAAGATCAAGGATATCGGCACCGTCGAAGACGGCCTGGCCGATATCCGGCGTATTTCCCGCTCGGGCGGCCGGCCGGCTATCGGTCTGGGAATCGTGAAGCAGCGCGGCACCAACGCCGTCGGCGTCGCCGAAGCCGTGAAGAAGAAAATGAAAGAGGTGCAGACCCGCCTGCCTGAGAACATGCACCTCGAGGTCGTGTTCGACACAACGCGCTTCATCAAAGACTCCGTGCACGTGCTGACGCAGAACCTCATCCTCTCTGTGATCCTGACCTCGCTGGTGTGTTTTTTCTTCCTCGGCTCTTTCAGCGCCACGCTGAACGTGCTCCTGGCTATCCCGACGTCTCTTCTCGGCGCGTTTTTTGTCATCTATTTCCTCGGATTCACGATCAACACGTTCACGATGCTCGGTTTGTCGCTGGTGATCGGCGTTGTCGTCGACGATGCGATCATGGTGCTCGAAAACATCTCCCGCTATCAGGAGAAGGGGTTTTCGCGCATGCAGGCTGCGTTTGTCGGAGCCCGCGAGATCACTTTTGCCGCGCTAGCCGCTTCTATCGCGATCCTGGCTATCTTTGTCCCGGTGATCTTCATGAAGGGCATGATCGGCAAGTTTTTCTATCAGTTCGGCGTCACGATCTCCGTCGCCGTCATGTTCTCGCTGCTGGAGGCGCTCACGATCGCGCCGATGCGCTGCTCGCAATTCCTTGATGTCGGCCACACGACCAGGATCGGAAAATACGTCGACGGCAAGATGCACAAGCTCAATACCTGGTACCGCTCATCCCTCGAGCTCTGTCTCAAGCACCGTGTGCTTGTCGTCATTCTTTCGACGGCGGTGTTTGTCGGGTCCCTCGGCCTTTTCGGCGTGTTGAAAAAAGAATTTGTGCCTTCGCAGGATCAGAGCCGCTTCCTCGTGCGCATCGTGCTGCCCCTGGGCTCCTCGATGGGGGCGACCGACGAAGTTTTTAAAAAGGCCGAGGCCTTCCTCATGGAACAGCCCGCCGCAGATTTTTATTACAGCGCCGTCGGCGGTTTCGGCGGCGGCCTGCCCAATCAGGGCAACCTTTTCGTCACGATGAAAGAGCTGGATAAGCGTCCTCTCGTGAACGGCCGCCGCATGACGCAGGCCGATTTCATGCAGGTCTGCCGCAAGGAGTTCAACGCGATCCCCGGCGTCCAGCGCGCCGTGATCCAGGATCTCTCGCAGTCGGGTTTCACAGCCCAGCGCGGCTTCCCGGTCGAGTTCACCATCCGCGGGCCTGAGTGGGGGAAGCTTGGCGAATACAGCGAAGAGATCATGAAGCAGATGAAAGACACCGGCCTTATGAACGACATCGATACCGATTACCGCCTGGGCCAGCCTGAGCTGCAGATCCATCCGGACCGCGCGAAGGCTGCTGCGCACCGCGTCGATATCCATACCATCGCCGATGCGATCAACGCGACCGTCGGCGGCGTCCGCTCTGGGAAATTCACCGCCAACGGCAAGCGTTATGACATCCGCGTGCGCCTTGCCGGTAAAGACCGCGCGGAAGCCGCGGACGTGGGGGAGATATTCGTGCGCAACCAGGTCGGCGAAGCCGTACCGCTTTCAGAAGTCGTCACTTATGAAGAGGTGCCTACGCTTTCTTCGATCACGCGCAAGAACCGCGAGCGCGCGATCAGCATTTACGCCAACCCGGCGGCCGGCACTTCCCAGCAGGAAGCGCTCAACCGCGTGCAGGAGATCACCAAAAAAGTCCTGCCCTCCGGGTATCACGCGGTGTTTTCCGGCGGCTCCCAAGCTTTCAAGGAATCAGGCGACAGTCTTAAATTTGCGCTGCTTTTGGGAATTTTCGTGGCGTACATGGTGCTGGCGACGCAGTTCAACAGTTTCATCCATCCGGTCACCGTGCTTCTGGCGCTGCCGTTCAGCATCACCGGCGCCGCATTCGCCCTCTACGTCAGCCGCCAATCACTCAACCTGTACAGCATGATCGGTCTCATCCTGCTTATGGGCATCGTGAAAAAGAATTCCATCCTGCTGGTCGACTTCACCAATGAGCGCCGCCGTTTGGGCGAAAACGTCCGCACGGCTCTCCTGACCGCCTGCCCGATACGCCTGCGTCCTATCCTGATGACGTCCGTGGCGACGGTGGCGGCCGCCTTGCCGGAAGCGTTCGCCAAAGGCTCCGGTTCCGAGACCATCGTCCCGATGGCCGTCTCCATCGTCGGCGGCGTGACGTTTTCAACGGTTTTGACGCTTTTCGTCGTGCCGTGCGCCTACGAAATCTTTTCAAAATTCGAGAAGAAGGACTATCGCCCCGTCGAAGAGAGCCCCATCCAGAGCCCTGCGGGCTCCGGGATCCCGGATCTGAAACATTCCTAAAAGCCCGTCCAACACGGTATTTTCTTTATTATTTAGCTTTTTTTCTTTAGAATTAGAGGCTATACAGAAAGCTGTAAGAAATACTAAAAGGCAGCTACATGTCCAAACCTTCATTCTTCGAGAAAATCAACCGGGCTGTCGTCGGCAAAGCCAAGAGCCCGCTCGATAAGTCTGTTTTCCATCATCTGTCTCTGATCGCGATCTTTGCCTGGATAGGTCTGGGCGCGGACGGATTGTCATCCTCCTGCTATGGTCCTGAAGAAGCGTTCCTCGCGCTGCAAGGACACAATTATCTGAGCGTTTTCGTGGCGATCGGTGCAGCGTTGACCGTTTTTCTTATCAGCGCTAGCTACTCGCAGATCATCGAGCTTTTCCCGGCAGGCGGCGGCGGTTATCTCGTCGCCTCCAAGCTGTTATCGCCCGGCGCGGGTCTCGTGTCCGGCTGCGCGCTGCTGATCGATTACATCCTAACCATCGCCATCTCCATTGTCGCCGGTACTGATGCAATCTTTAGCTTCCTACCCCAGGAGTGGCACGTCTATAAACTTGGTTTCGCCGTGATCGGCGTCGTGGTGCTGATGGTGATGAACCTGCGCGGTGTAAAAGAATCGGTAGTCCTTCTTGTGCCTATCTTCCTCGTTTTTCTTGCGACACATATCTTCGCGATCCTGTATGCGATCATTTCGCACGCCGGCAATATCGGTGAAGTCTGGACATCGACCGCGTCAGACATTCAGGCAACGCAGTCGGAGATGGGATTTTGGGCAATGATCTTTCTCATTCTGCGCGCCTACAGCATGGGCGCCGGCACATTCACCGGCATCGAGGCCGTCTCAAACGGCATGGCGATTTTGAGGGAACCGAAAGTCAAGACCGGCAAAAGCACGATGCGTTATATGGCGTTCTCTTTGGCGTTCACCGTGCTGGGGCTCATGCTCGCATATCTCCTTTTCCACGTTGATCACGTTCCGGGAAAGACCCTGAACGCCGTCCTCTTTGAGAGCATCGCCTCCGAGCTCGGCAGCTGGGGTTATAGCTTCGTGCTCGTGACGCTGATCTCCGAAGCGCTGCTCCTCTTCACGGCCGCGCAGACCGGTTTTCTCGGCGGCCCCAAGATTCTTT
>CAZJAX010000041.1:0-15209 GCA_964543965.1 uncultured Planctomycetia bacterium | reverse complement strand
GATTGGCAGCCGCTTTTTATGGAAGGCCTGCGGATCGCTTGAAGGCGATCGGTGTCACCGGTACGAACGGAAAAACGACATCCACTTATATCCTGGAACACCTTCTTTCATCGGAGCAAAAGAAGACAGGCGTCATCGGGACGATCAACTACCGCTATGCAGGAAAGGAGTTTGCGGCATCCGAGACAACGCCCGGGCCCGTGAAGATCCAGAACATCCTTTATCAGATGGAAAAAGCGGGATGCGAATACGCGGTCATGGAGGCATCCTCGCATGCGCTCGACCAGAAGCGGGTCGCGGAGATCGATTTTTGCGCGGCGCTTTTTACAAATCTGACGCAGGACCATCTCGACTACCACGAAACGATGGAAAATTATTTTCAGTCAAAGGCGAAGCTTTTTTCTGGTCTTTCGCCATCCGCCGCTGCTGCGGTGAACGCGGACGATGATGCGGGCAAAAGGATCTGCGCTGTGACAAAAGCGAAGATCGTCACTTACGGCGTCAGGAATCCTTCCGACTTGAAAGCCGAGAACGTTGTTTTCGGGTCGGACGACACGTCCTTCGACCTGGCAGCAGCCGGCAAAATAACGAAGGTGCGTTTTCCGCTTTTTGGAATGCACAACGTGTACAATGTGCTTGGCAGTTTAGCGGTCATGGCGGGCCTTGGATTTTCTCTCGAAAAGGCGGCCCGCGCTCTTGAAGGTTTTGCCGGCGTCCCGGGACGTCTTGAAGCGGTGAGGCAAGGGCAGGGTTTTAAAGTGTTCGTCGATTTTGCCCATACACCGGACGGGCTCTTGAACGTACTGAAAACGCTGCAGGATTACCGGAAGGGAAGGCTTCTTGTCGTGTTCGGCTGCGGAGGAGACCGCGACCGGACGAAAAGACCGAAGATGGCAAGCGTAGCCAGCGAATATTCAGACCACGTGTACGTCACCTCCGACAACCCGCGATCGGAAAACCCGAAAAGCATAGCGGATGAGATCTGTGCGGGTTTTCCTGAAAGCTTCAGGAACTACACGGTCGTGATCGACCGCCGCAAGGCCATTCGTCAGGCGCTGTTGGACGCCCGCGATAATGATATCGTGCTTCTGGCGGGCAAAGGACATGAAAGGACTCAAGTGATAGGGGCAGAGATATTGCCGTTCAGCGACAGGGAAGAAGCTTTGAGGGTGCTCAATGGACGTTAAGATCGCGGAAATTCTCCAAGCCGTCAAAGGCCGCGCCGCTCAGCCGCTTTTGGAGAATCTGGAAGTCGGCCGCATCTCCACGGATACGCGCGCCCTCGGAAAGAATGACGTGTTCTTGGCACTCTCGGGTCCCAATTTCGACGGGCACGATTTCGTGGCCGATGCCCTTGAGAAGGGCGCCAAGCACTTCGTGATCTCAGATCCCAAGAAAGCGCCTAAGGGCGAGTGTAACGTGATCCTCGTGGACGATGTGCTCGCGGCTTACGGCGATCTGGCGGCCTATTGGCGGCACAAGTTCAACATTCCTGCCGTTGCGATCACAGGAAGCTCCGGCAAAACGACGGTCAAAGAGCTGATCGCCCATATCCTCTCCTCCAAATTTTCAGTCCTGAAAAACCGCGGCACGGAAAACAACCTTGTCGGCGTGCCCAAGACCATTCTTCAGCTCGAGCCCTCTCATGACATGATGGTGCTGGAGATCGGGACCAACCAGCCGGGTGAGATCGCCCGCCTTTCGTCCATCGTGTCTCCGCAGGTCGGCGTTATCACGCTGATCGGTCATTCTCATCTTGAGGGTCTCAAGAGCGTCGAGGGTGTTTACGCAGAGAAACTCAGCCTGCTTTCCAGCCTGGAGCGCGGAGGAACTCTGTTTTTGAACGGCGAAGACCTGATGCTTAAAAAAGCATCGAGCGGTGCTCACCGCGTGCTCAGGGCCGGTTTCGGGAAGGAAGGTAACCAGTTTTACGCCGAGAACATCTGGTGCCACGAGACCGGCAGTTCTTTTCATCTCAACGGAAAGGACCTTTTCGAGATCCCGCTTCTAGGAAAGCATAATATCCTCAACGCTCTTTTGGCGATCTCGGTCGGAGCGACCCTGGGCCTCGGCGTGGAGGATATGCGCAAAAGCCTGAAGGAGTTCAAACCTATATCCGGACGCCTTCACATGAAAAATTTTGAAGGCATTACTTTTATCGATGATAGCTACAACTCAAATCCGGCGTCGTTCCGAGCGGCTCTCGAGGCGCTTAAAGGCTTCAGGATCCGCGGGAAGAAGGGCGTCGTGTTCGGGGATATGCTTGAGCTCGGCGGAATGGGGGAGGAGCTTCACCGTGATATCGGGACGCTTCTATCGACGCTTTATTTTGATTTCGTCATCGCGACGGGGCCTCTGTCGCATCTGGCGGCTGATGAGGCGGTGAAAAGAGGTTTGAGCGCGTCGAAGATCAGCCTTGCGAAAAACAGCTCGGAAGCGGGCGCGCTTTGCCGTAAAATGGTGTCGGCCGGAGATATGGTGCTGGTAAAAGGTTCACGCGGAATGAAAATGGAAAAGGTCTTCGAATGTTTTACGCTTTCCTCTACCCCTTAAAGCAATATTTCATCGGGTTCAATCTTTTTCAGTACATCACGTTCCGAGCCGCGATGGCGGGTGTGACGGCATTTCTTATCAGCCTTTGGATAGGCCCTCCTATCATCCGCTTCCTTACGAAGCTCAACCTTAAGCAGACCATCGAGCGCGACGGCTTTTCAAAGCTTTACGAAGCGCATGCCGGCAAGGAAAAGGTGCCCACGATGGGCGGTCTCATGATCTTGGCATCGCTTTTAGCCTCGACGGTTCTCTGGGCGGATCTGCGCAACCGCTATGTGATCCTCGTGATGGCCGTCGTTGTCTGGCTCGGCACTGTCGGATTCATCGATGACTATCTAAAGCTGACCAAAAAGAACTCAAAAGGCCTTATAGGCCGCTTCAAGATCGCCGGCCAGCTTACCCTGGGTCTGGCGATAGGCCTCTATCTTTACCGCGATTCGCCGGTATGGTCTGATGTCGCCATCCCGTTCCTGAAGAACTGGTTTCTGACGCTCGGTATTTTCTATGTGCTGTTCGTTCCGTTCGTCATCACCGGCGCTTCCAACGCCGTGAATCTGACCGACGGATTGGACGGCCTCGCCATCGGCTGCACGCTGATGGTCGCGCTGACTTACGGCGCTTTCAGCTATGCCGGGGGACATATCGGCATCAGCCGTTATCTGAACATCCCTTATATCAGCGGCGTCGGCGAACTGTCGGTGTTCTGCGCGGCGCTGTTCGGAGCCGGCCTGGGTTTCCTCTGGTTCAACTCGCATCCGGCCAGCCTTTTTATGGGCGACATGGGCTCGCTCAGCATCGGCGGCGCGCTCGGCGCCGTTGCCATCTTTTCGAAGAAGGAGCTACTGCTCGTCATTGTCGGCGGCATCTTCGTGCTCGAGGCGGTATCGGTCATTCTGCAGGTGGCCAGCTACAAATTGAGGAGAGAACGCATTTTTCTCATGGCTCCCATCCACCATCATTTTCAGCTTAAGGGCATGAAAGAATCCAAAGTCGTGATCCGCTTCTGGATCATTTCCATTATTCTGTCGCTGATGGGCCTGGCGACTCTGAAAATCCAATGAACCTGAAACATAAAAAGATCGCCGTCATCGGCCTCGGCAAGAGCGGTTTTGCAGCCGCGAAGTTCCTTCTCGCGCAGAAGTCTTTTGTCCGGGCCACCGACGGCTCTGACAAGCAGCCCGTTCTTGAAAACGCAAGCTATCTGCGTAGTCTCGGCGTCGATATCGAGACCGGAGGGCATACGGCGGAATTTCTGGAGGGCGTCGACATCATCGTGACAAGCCCCGGCGTTCCGAAGGACAGTCTGCCGCTGGCATTCGCCAAAAAGAAAAAGATTCCCGTGATCAGCGAAATCGAGCTGGCTTCATTTTTCTGCAAGGGACTCGTCGTTGCTGTGACCGGTTCCAACGGCAAGACCACGACTTGTAATCTGATCCATCGCGTGCTAACCGACAGCGGCCGCCATAGCGTCTTGTGCGGCAATGTCGGCTTTTCATTTCTTGATGCGATCTCTCAGATCAAGCCTGACTCAGTCGTCGTTCTCGAGCTAAGCTCCTTTCAGCTCGAAGACAGTCCGACGTTCCGCCCTCACATCGCGGTCGTCCTGAACTTAAGCCCCAACCATCTCGACCGCCACAAGACGTTTGAGAATTACACGCGCGCCAAAGAGATGATATTCCGCAACCAGAAGGCCAACGACTACCTGATCTTGAATTATGATGACCCCGTCGTGCGGGCCATGGGCAAGAAGACGAAATCCTCGGTGATCCATTACAGCCAGGAACCCATTCCGGCCGGCATCTTTTGGAGGGATCATCAGATCATGATCAAGCGCGGCAAAGCGGAGACGATGCTCTTCGATCCGGCCTATTTTCAGCTCAAGGGGATGCATAACCTCCAGAACATCATGGCTGTCGGCGCGGTCGGCAGCATCCTGAAGCTGCCCCGGGAAAAAATGCAGAAGAGCCTTAACGCGTTTAAAACGCTCGAACACCGCATCGAGGCGCTCGGCGAGGTGCGCGGTGTGCGCTTCGTGAACGATTCCAAATCTACGACGGTGGAGAGCACCCGCGCCGCGATCCGCGCCGTAGAGGGTCCTATGATCCTTATTGCGGGAGGGAGAGACAAGGGCGTTCCGTTCTCCGAGATCGAAGACCTGGTCCGTGAGAAGGTCAAAAAAGCCGTCCTCTACGGCGAGGCGCGGGAAAAGATCGCTGCGGCGTGGGAACGGTTTCCTACGGTGACGACCGAGAAGGACTTCCGCAGAGCCGTCGGTCTTGCCTATGAAGAGGCCCGGCCGGGGGACACCATCCTGCTTTCGCCGATGTGCACCAGTTTCGACCAGTTCACTTCCTATGAGCACCGCGGGGAGACGTTCAAGAAAATATTTCACGAACTGGAAAAGCAATGGAACCCCTGACGAGGGCGCGCACGCTGCTATTCGGTTCGGCGCTGATCCTCATCGCCGTCGGCATCGTGATGATCTACAGCGCCAGCGCGATTTACGCGCTCGACGTGATGAAAGACGCCAACTACTTCCTTTTCCGGCACCTTGTGTACCTTGCCGCGGGCTCATTTCTCTGCTGGCTGGCCTCGCGCGTCAACTACCATGCGCTCCGGCGCCATTCGAAGGCCATGCTTATCGGGATCCTCGTGCTTCTGGTCCTCGTACTCATCCCGCACGTCGGGTCGTCTGCCGGAGGGGCGCGGCGGTGGTTCAAGCTCTTCGGTTTCAGCATGCAGCCTTCCGAGTTTCTAAAGCTTATCATCATCTTTTACATGGCTGATTTTTTGGACCGGAAGAAGGAGATCCTGAACGATCTGAAGCATACCGTCCTTCCGGCGCTGTTTGTTCTCGGTATCGCCGCCGGGCTTATCCTGAAACAGCCCGACCTCGGCACTGCCGTCACCGTCGCGATGGTCGTGCTGACGCTTTTTTTTGCGGCGGGTTTCCGTTTACAGTATTTGGGCGGCATCCTCGCGATGGCCGCGCCGGCCCTGCTGTATCTGATGCTGGCCAAACCCTACCGCCGTAAACGCATCCTGGCCTTTTTCCATCCGTGGGACGACCCTCGCGGGGTGGGTTTTCAGATCATACAGTCATTTTTAGCTTTGGGATCCGGGGGTATTTTCGGACGCGGGCTCGGCGGATCTCAGCAGAAGCTGTTCTTCCTTCCGGAGTCGCATACGGATTTCATATTTTCCATCATCGGGGAAGAGCTGGGCTTCGTCGGAGCCGGCGCCGTGATCGTGCTTTTTATGGTCTTCATATTTTCAGGCATGATCATCGTATTCCGCTCGAGAAGCTTCTTTTCACAGCTTCTGGCTCTCGGCCTCGTGGCGCTCATCGGTTTTGAAGCCGTGATCAACATCGGAGTCAGTATCGGCGCGCTGCCCACCAAGGGACTCTCGCTGCCGTTCATCAGTTATGGAGGCTCAGCGCTGATCGTGAATCTCGTCGTGCTGGGACTTCTGATCAACATATCCAAAGAAAAGCCGGCGGCGGAATAATGTCGCAAGCGCAGAAGTGCGTGCTTTTGGCCTGCGGCGGAACCGGCGGCCACATCTTTCCTGCGTTCAGCGTCGCCGAGGAGCTCAAGAAGAAACATCCCTCTATCCGGCTTGTCTTCATCTGCGGTAACAAGGACATTGAGACCGCGATCTTCCGTATGCTCTCGGGCGAAAAGGTGATCCCGGTAGAGAGCGCGCCTTTCAGAGGCACCCGTTCTTTATTCAGCCCATCGTTTCTGTTAAGATTGTTAAAAGGCATCGCGCATTCGGCGGGTATTTTAAAACGCGAGAAACCGGGTGTCGTGGTGGGTTTCGGAGGGCACTTCTCGTTTCCTGTGATCGTCGCGGCGCGTTTGCTCGGGATCAGAACCATGATCCACGAGCAGAACGTGATGCCCGGCTTTGCCAATAAGGTGATGGCGCGGTGGGTGGACGCGGTGGCTTTGAGCTTTGACGACACTCGCCGCTATCTGCCGCCGCACCGGTGTATCAGACATACGGGGAACCCGATCCGTGAGTTCATCGAGCGCGATTGCCGCGAGGAAGCGCTGAAGTTTTTCGGTTTTTCACCGAATAAGGCGACCGTGCTCGTGCTCGGCGGCAGTCAGGGCGCCGAGTCCATCAATACAGTTTTTTTGGAGACGCTTAAGACCCTCTCTGCGGAGACTCGCGCCTCGATCCAGGTGCTGCATCTGACCGGAAAAATGTCCACGGCGCTGGCGGAAAAGATGTGTGCTGACCTCGGGGTGACCTCGAGAGCGTTTTCTTTTTTCGAGCGTATGGATCTAGCCTACGGTGCTGCTGATTTTGCGATCGGGCGGGCGGGCGCAACTTTTTTGGCTGAGTCAGCAGCCAAGCGTATGCCGGCGATCCTTGTGCCCTATCCCTTTGCCGGAGGACATCAGCTGTTGAACGCCCGGGCTTTTTTGGGCGACGGGCAGTCGCTGGTGATAGAGCAGAAAGATCTCACGCCCGCGACCCTCGGGCCGGAGCTGGAAAAGTTCATCGGAAAAGCGCTGGAACTCCGAAAAACGGGCAAGGCGCCGGCGCAAAACCGGTCGCAAGAAAATTCAAGGATCAAACTCATGCATTTTATCGAGGAGCGCGCCGGATGGGCAGAATGAACGTCTCTCCAAAGGAACGCGTCCACTTCATCGGCATCGGCGGGATCGGCATGAGCGGTATTGCGCGCATGTACCTGACGCGCGGTTATGCCGTGCAGGGAAGCGACTTGAGCGCCAGCGATCTTTTGGCTGAGCTCGAGAAGATGGGCGCCCGGATCATGATAGGGCACGACTCAAGCCATATCAGCGGAGCGACCGTCGTCGTTTATTCCTCGTCCATCGGCAAAGACCATCCTGAGCGCGTCGCCGCCGCCGAAAAGGGGATCCGCGTCATCCACCGGGCCGACGCGCTGGCCGCGCTCTGTCTCGACAAATTCACTATTGCGGTGACGGGCACCCACGGGAAGACCACGACCACGGCATTGACGGGTCTCATCCTGAAGGATGCGGGGCATGATCCCTCGGTCGTTGTGGGCGGCGTCGTCGATCTTCTAGGCGGCAATGCCCGCACGGGCCGCGGCGAGGAAATGGTCATCGAAGCGGACGAAAGCGATGCATCATTCCTGAAATTCAGCCCCGATATCGAGATCATCACCAATATCGAGAAGGAGCATCTGGACCATTACGGCACCGTCGAGAAAATGGAAGATGCGTACCGTGATTTTATCCGGAAGCTTCGTCCCGGCGGCCGATGGATCGGCTGCGGAGAAGATCCTTGTGTGAGGCGCCTGGCGGCTGAAAAGATCAACCCGTGCATCCTTTACGGTTTTGACCCGGCATTCGATTTTTATGCGACAGACATCGCCGAGTGCCCGTCGGGACAGATCGGCGTGTCTTTCAAGGTTTGGAACGCGGGCCGCTGTCTGGGAAGCGTCCGTATGGGCGTGCCCGGACGCCACAATGCGCTGAACGCTCTTGCGGCGATCGCGGCCGCGACTCTCCGGGGCGTCGAGTTTTCCGTCGTCCAGCAAGCGCTGCTGAAGTTTGGCGGGGCCGGGAGGCGTTTTGATGTCCGCTATGAAGGGCCGGACGTCATGATCGTCGACGACTACGCGCACCACCCGACGGAGATTCTCAAGACGCTTGCCGCCGCCAAAGCGCTCGGCCGAAAGCGCATCTTTGCGGTGTTTCAACCTCACCGCTACTCGCGGACGGAGTCGATGCTGGCGGAGTTCGCCGGAGCCTTTGCAGACGCCGACAAGATCTTTATTACGGACATCTATGCCGCGGGCGAAAAGCCCATTAAAAACGTCAGCGCCGAAAGCGTCTGCCGAGCCGTGCTCGGATCCGGCCACCCCGACGTAAGCTATGTGCCGAGAGCGCAGGTCGAAAACTCTGTGCGCGGCCAGATCCGGCCGGGCGACCTCGTTATGGTGCTGGGCGCAGGCGACATCTACCGTGTCGCCAAAGAACTTTCTTTTTTCCGCCGCGTCAGAGGCAAGGTGCTCCGTGAAGAGCCTTTGGCCCGCCACACTACTTTGAAGATCGGCGGTCCCGCCGAATACTGGATCGAACCCGAGGATCTGGAAGATCTGAAGACGGTGCTTTGGGAGTGCCGCCAGCGCGGAATGAAGGTGCGCGTCATCGGCGCCGGATCCAATGTGCTTGCCGCGGATGAAGGCGTGCGGGGAGCTGTGATCTATCTGGGGTCGCCCTATTTCCGGGAGATCAAGATGGCGGGTGGCAGCAAGGTGCTCTCCCGCGCGGGCGTGGTCAATTCGCTTTTTATTCAGTTTGCTCTCCAGCAAGGTCTTGGCGGATTTGAATTTCTATCGGGTATCCCCGGAAATGTCGGCGGCGCCGTCGCGATGAACGCCGGAAGCCACGGCGAGTCCACAGACCGGTATCTCGAAGAAGCCGTCCTCTTGGGTTTTGACGGACGCCTCCGTCGCGTCAAAAAAGAGGAGCTAGATTTCCGTTACCGTCATTCCGGAATCAAGAATGAGATCGTCGTCGAGGCGGTCTTTTCTTTTCCGAAAGCGTCAGCCGAAGCCGTGATGAAAAAATTGGACGAATACCGAGAGCACCGTGCCAAGACCCAGGACCTCACGCATGCGAGCGCAGGCTGCCTTTTTAAAAATCCCGAGATGCCCGGATACTCGAGCGGAAAGCTTATCGATGAGGCAGGTCTCAAAGGTTTTTCGGTCGGCAAGGCGGGGGTTTCTGAAAAGCACGCCAATTACATGATCAACCTGGGCGGCGCGACCGCCAAAGATGTGAGCGAGCTGGTCGCGCGGGTGCGCGACGCCGTCAAGCGGCGCTCCGGCGTTGAACTTGAAACGGAAGTACGTCTATTCGCAGATCCGCCCTCGAGGCGCAGCTTCGGCAAGATCGCTGTTTTGGCAGGCGGTCCTTCGGGGGAGAGGGAGGTCTCGCTTGTTTCAGGTCAGGCCGTGCATGATGCGCTCAAGGAAAAGGGGTATGAGGTGCTCTTACTCGACCCCGCGGGGGATTTTATCGACGTGCTGAAAAACGAGAACGTGAGCATCGCCTTCAACGCAGTGCATGGCACGTTCGGCGAAGACGGTACGCTGCAGCGGATGCTCGATGAGGCCGGCATCGCGTATACCGGCGACGGACCCGAAGTCAGCGAGATGGCATTCGACAAGGCGCGCGCGCAGGCTGTGTTCGCGCGTGAAGGCATCCTCGTTCCTGAAAACCAGATCCTACGCGACCCTTCCGAAGCTGCCAAGATCTGCGTCGACCGCTTTCCTGTCGTCGTAAAACCTTCGAAGTCGGGCTCCAGTGTGGGCGTCACCATCGTGCAGAAAAGGGAGGATCTGGCGGACGCATTCGAGGAAGCGTTCCGCTATTCAGACACGGTGCTCGTGGAAGAATATGTGCAGGGTCGAGAGCTGACGGTCGGGTTTCTCGGAGATCAGGCGCTGCCTGTCGTCGAAGTGATCCCGAAGGACAAGTTTTACGACTACCGCGCAAAGTACAAGAGCTCGGATACGCGCTATGAATTCCCCGCAAAGCTGACGCCGGAGGAAACGCTGGCCGTTCAGGGAGCCGCTCAGAGGGCTTACAAGGCTCTCGGCTGCGAGGTCATGGGCCGCGTGGATGTGATCCTGTCAGGCCGCGATGCGTATGTGCTTGAAATTAATACGATTCCAGGGCTTACCGGCAAGAGTCTTCTGCCTAAGGCTGCGGCGGCGTCGGGTATAGAATTTGGGGATCTTTGTGTTAGAATCATGGAACTGTCAAAACAGAGGGTCAGCGCTAATTAATGGTCAAACCGGTCAAATTAAAAAATAAGAAAAAGGGTCAGGTTTTTTCGGGTCTTTTTTCCATCCGCATGCTCAGCGGCCTGAGGCAGGGGATGTTCTACTCTCTCCCGTATATCCTATCTCTGACAGCGATCGGACTTTTGTTCGGCACCGTGATCGCTTACGCGCTCAATTCATCCACATTCCAGCTCACGGAGGTTCAAATTCTCAACGCGGGTCCGATCACGCAGGATCGGGCTTTTGATTTCTGTGAGCTCAGAAAAGGAGAGAATCTCGTCAACCTTGACCTCGTTGGTGTCCAGCAGGTGATCAAACGCAAACATCCGGAGTACAAGGAAGTGCGTGTCCGCCGTGTGCTGCCGAACCGCATCGAAGTGCTTCTCAAGCGGCGAACGCCCGCTGCGCAGATGGCGTTTTCATCCCGCTTTATCCAGGTCGATAAGGATCTGGTCCTTCTTCCCGGAGCGGGCACGAGCGCTTTCCGGAATTTGACCGTGATCCAAGGGGCTCCGGCGCCCGCCGAGGGCCTTTTTGTCGGGGTCGTGCTGAGAGATCCCGCCACGCAGAAGGCGGTCAAACTATCCGATGTGATCCGGCAGTCGAGAGTGCTGCGAGGGCACGCACTGACGCACGTGGATATCACTGATCCCGGCAATTTCGTGCTCATGGTCGACGGTCAGATCGAGATCCGCATCGGCGGCAATCATTTCATGGAGCGGCTGAAGATACTGGATCAGACGCTCAAAAGCGTAGTCCTTGACCCCTCAAAAATCCGCTATATCGATCTGCGCTTCGACGACATCGTGATCGGCCCCCGTTAACGGATGGCCCGGATCGTATTTCCATGAATCTTCGTTTTTTTCCTCCGAAAGCATTTTCAGTGATGGAGGCAGGATTCGATCAGCTGGTGATCGTCATTGCCGATAAGAAGGATGACGGCGAGCTGAGGATCCTCGGCGGCGGCGAGGCGCCGGTTCGGGGGCTCGAAAAAGGCGAGTTTTCAGACCCGGGCGATTTCGTCGAGTCTATCGCCGAGGCAGCCCGCAAGGCTGAAAAATCATCAGGCATTCCGATCGAAAAACTTTATTACAATCTCGACGACCCCAGGATCGAAAGCGCGCACCCGGGCGGCTCAAGGATCTTGGACGGGGAGGGCGAGATCCAGGCGGCGGATGTGCGCGCGGCAGTGCAGGCAGCGGAGCGCATCGCGGGCGATTTTGAAAAAAAGATCGTTTATTCGGCTGAGATCAATTACGTTATCGACGGCAAGGATCCGGTGGCTGATCCCGTCGGGATCTTCGGCCACAAGCTGGATGTGAAAGTGCACTTGCTTTTGGCGCGCGCGGGGCGCTGGGATGTCTGGGACCGCATGATACGGCGCGCAGGTTACCGCAGGTCCGCTGCGGTGCTCTCGGGACTTTCAAGCGCCTACGGCGTTCTCAGCGCCGAGGAAAGAATGGGTAAAAGGATCTTGTGGGATGCAGCCCGGGATTATCTCAACGGGCTGGTGATGGAAAACGGCCGCATCCTGGAATACCGCACGCTTTTGCGCGCGAGTGAAAGCTGGGAAGCGCTTTCAGGCGTTGTTCCTGCGCTGAGCCAGGAGTTTCAAAAAAAATATCCGGGAGTTTCGGAGCTTGTGTTGACGGGCGAGTCGGCCGGCGACCCTAAGCTGCAAGCCGAGCTTAATGAGGGTCTTGATATCCCTGTGCGGGTCGCTTCGCCTGCAGGCATCCCGAAGCTCGCAGAACCCAGGCATGCGTCTCTTGCGGGGCTTTTGAGGCTGGCCGGCGAGATCGAGGGAAGAAAAGTGACGCTGCGCCCCGAAAAGACGACGATCGCGAGCGCGCGCGCGAAGGTGCAGTCTTTTTTAAGTGATTATTTCTAAGCGAGGGAACAAATGAAATTCAATTCGATCCCCGAAGTGCTGGCTGACCTTAAAAAGGGGAAGGTCATCATCGTTATCGATGACGCCGACAGAGAAAATGAAGGCGATCTCGTGGTGGCGGCGGATTTTGCCACGCCCAAGAACATTAATTTTATGGCCAAGCATGGCCGCGGCATCATCTGCGCTCCGATGACGGGCGATAGACTCGCTAAGCTCGGCATCGATCTGATGGTTTCCAATAACAGCGATGAATACAAAACGGCCTGGACCGTCTCTATTGATGCCAGGCGCGGCGTTACGACCGGCATCTCGGCGTATGACCGTTCGAAGACCATCAAAACCCTGATAGATCCCAAGACGGCCAAGGATGATCTGGCGCGTCCGGGTCATATTTTTCCTCTTAAGGCACGCGATGGCGGCGTTCTGGTGCGCGCAGGCCATACAGAGGCTTGCGTGGACTTGGCGCGCCTGGCAGGCCTCACGCCGGCGGGCGCGATCTGCGAGATCATGAGCGACGACGGCACGATGGCGCGTACGCCTGAACTGTCAAGGTTCGCTAAAAAGCACAAGCTGAAGGTCTGCGCCATCCGCGACCTCATCGAATACAGGCGGAAAAAGGAGAAGCTGGTCTTCAAGGCCGTCGAAACGCGTCTCGCTCATCAATACGGTGAGTTCAAGCTCGTCGCGTATGAATCGGCCGTCGACCGGGACTATCACATCGCTCTCGTGATGGGCGATATCGATCCGAAGAAGCCTGTGCTCGTTCGCGTGCACTCCGAGTGTTTCACCGGAGACGTGCTAGGCTCCATGCGCTGCGACTGCGGCGAGCAGCTCGACCTTGCGCTTAAGCGCATCGCCAAAGAAAAGACCGGAGTGCTGCTTTATATGCGTCAGGAAGGCCGCGGCATCGGTCTTCTCAACAAGCTCAAGGCTTATTCGCTTCAGGATCAGGGTCTTGACACGGTCCAGGCAAACCGCAAGCTCGGCTTCGACGCCGATTTGCGGCACTACGGCGTCGGCGCGCAGATTCTGGCCGACCTCGGCATCCGGAAGATCAGGCTTTTGACCAACAATCCCAAGAAGATCGTCGGGCTTGAGGGTTACGGGCTTCACGTGACGGAGCGTGTTCCGATCCAGATCGCGGCCGGACCGCACAACCGGCGTTATCTGCGGACAAAAAAAAGCAAGATGGGACATTTCCTCCAAGGGATCTAAAGATGCTGAAAAAACTGGTTTCCTCACCCCTGAAAAAATTCAAGGTCCCGGCGCTTAAGGGGGATCTGACTGCGCACGGCAAAAGCTTCGGGATCGTCGTGGCAGAGTTTAATGAGCTGTTGACGGACCGTCTCCTCGAGGGTGCTCTGGATACGCTGCTGCGTTCAGGCGCGCGCCCCAAGGACATTCTTGTCGTGCATGTGCCCGGAGCTTTTGAGATCCCTCTAGCCGCATCCAAGCTTTTGAAGCGGCGCAAGCTATCGGCTCTCATCACGCTGGCCGTAGTGATCAAAGGGAAGACCAAGCATTTCGACCAGGTGGTCCGAGAGACGGCTAAAGGGGTTCGCGAACTTTCGCAGAAAAGCGGCGTGCCCGTTATTCTGGGCATGATCCCCGCCGACTCTGTCGAGGACGCGGCTCATCGCGTGGGTCTGAAGCAGGCCAACAAGGGCAGGGAATGGGCCGCATCGGCCGTACAGATGGCTAGCCTTATGGAAAAACTAGGAAAGGTCCGGTGAATTCTTGAGAAAGCGCACCCGAAGCCGCGAATTTTCGCTGCAGATCCTGTATCAGATGGACGTCAGCGATGCGAGCATGTCCGATGCATTTGAAGATTTTTGGAAGGACAAAACCGATCTCACGCTGAACGATACGGAAAAAGATGCGCTTGAGGCGGATAAAAAGGATCCCGAAGTGCGTCTTTATGCGGAGAAGATCGTCAAGGGCGTCCTCGATAATCTTGAAAAGATCGACCCGATGGTCGAGCGCTATGCCGAAAACTGGTCCATGGAGCGCATGGCGTTCGTGGACCGCAATATTCTGCGCCTCGGCGCATTCGAGATCGTCTACTGCGACGACATTCCGGTCAAGGTCGCGATCAATGAGGCGGTGGAGCTGGCGAAGCGCTACGGAGAATCCGACTCTTCCAAGTTCGTGAACGGCATTCTCGACCATATCGCGAAAACCGAGCGCCCTTCGAAAAAATAATGCTGAGAAGTCAAGACGCTCATTTCATGAAGCGCGCTCTGGAGCTGGCCGAAGCCGGCAGGGGCAAGGTGCATCCCAATCCGCTTGTCGGGGCGGTGCTCGTCAAGCGCGGGCGCATCATCGCGGAGGGCTCTCACGAGCGCTTCGGACAGTCTCACGCCGAGGTCAACGCGATCCTTTCGTCCCGCGAAGATCCGAAAGGCGCCACGCTCTATGTTAATTTAGAGCCCTGCGCTCATTTCGGTAAGACCCCACCCTGCACGGATCTCATTCTTGAAAGCAAGATACGCCGCGTCGTCATCGCCATGAAAGATCCTTATCCCTTGGTCTGCGGCCGGGGAATCCGTATCCTGAAGCGGGCGGGCGTCGAAGTCGTGACGGGGGTGCTAGAAAAGGAGGCACAGGAGCTTAACCGCGATTTCTGCCATTGGGCCTCGCACGGCACGCCTTACGTGACGGTGAAGGCCGCGCAGAGCCTCGACGGCAAGATCGCCACATGGACGGGCGACTCTAAATGGATCACCGAGAAGAAATCGCGTGTATTGTCGCATGAATTGCGCGCTTCCTCCGACGCGGTGCTCGTAGGCGTGAACACCATCCTTAAAGACGACCCGAGGCTCGATACGCGTCTGGCGTCTGTGCGCCGCTATCCGGTCAAGATCGTGTTGGACAGTTTTTTGCGCACGCCGTCCTCGGCTAGGATCTTTTCCCGAAAGCCGCGCAACCGCGTGCTCATCGTCACGACTTCCCGCGCGCCGCAGA
>CAZJAX010000040.1:3554-15242 GCA_964543965.1 uncultured Planctomycetia bacterium | reverse complement strand
CACCGCGCATAATCCGGTTTTGCCTTCCGCGTCATAATCCCGGGTATTTCCGCCTTCGAGCTGTTGGCTGACGATTCCGCGCATGGTATCCTGGTTCCACTCGCCGCGGATGAATACAACCCCCTCTTTTGGGCTGGTCTGCATGGTTTCCCAGACTGTGTCGGGAGAACCTTCCTGGACAGTGATCGTGTAATTGGTGGCTTTAAACCCTTTTGAGGAGAAGACTTTAGATGTGACCTGACCGTTTTGAAAGGTCAGAACGTCATTTTCGACCTTCGCTTTAGGGTCTGAAGATGAAGAAAGTGCAACTTCCCACTCAGAACCGTTGATCTCCTTCTTCTTCTCTTCGACTCGCTTGCGCTGCTCCGCCCTTTTTGCAGCCTCATCCTCTTTCGAGTAGGCAGCCGGAAGAGAGATGAAGTTCACTAGGATAAGCAAGGCTAGAAGCTTTTTCATGCATATTCTCCTAAGAATAATGGATTTCTCTTATAATTGATATTCATAATATAACATATATTTACAATATTCAATAATAATTTCAATAAATTTAAGCTATTTCGTCACCCTCATTTTGTCCCCGTAGGCCTCGCGGACAAGAAGGTAATTGCGGGCATGATCGGCTTCTTTGGCTCTGGGGTCAATTTCCAGAAAGCGTTTAAGATGCCATATCGCCTCTGGGTGATTTTCGTACTCATCCGCATATAGAACACCCAGGTTGTAATGAACCTTCGGGTTGTCAGGATTGAAATCGAGCGCCCTTTTGAGCTCGCTCACAGCCATGGAGTAATTTTTTTGCTTCATATAGAAGACTCCGAGATTGTAATGCATATCGGCGGTCTCGCGGAGCATCTGCCGGTTTTCCTCAGCTATCGTGCGGAACTTGGAGGGGGCTATCTTAGCTGTCTTGGCCAGCTCCTTATTCTGGCTGGTGAGATTCTTGCGGTCGTTTTTCAGGCCGTCCCGCTCTTTCTTGACCTCGGAGAGCTCCTTTTTCACTTTAGAGAGCTCGTCCCCCTGAGCCTTGATCTTTGCGTTCGATTTCTTCATATCCGCTTCGAAGGTCTTTACCGATGCGGCTAGCTTCTGATTCTCATTCTTCAAACGTTTTGCTTCAGCGTCGATTGTCTTATAGGCAGGCGTCTCCTCGACTTTACGCGCGTAATCCGCCGTCAGCTTCTTTTTTTCAGCGTCAAGGGCTTCGTATCTTTTCTGCAGTTCATTCCGCTCTAGGACGATCTGGTCGTAGGCGCGCATCAGCGACATATTTTCTGATTCGAGCTTTTTATCATACTGGAAAAGCTTCTGCTTGCGCATCAGCTGATTTTTGTAGCGGGTCTGCAGCGCCTGGTAGGCTTCCTCGAGATCCGCATATTTGCCTTTTTCTCCGAGAAGGATCTTCGTCTGGGTAAGAACGTTGTTGCGGTCGACGACGAGACCTTCATATTTGGCCTTAAGCTCGGTGTAATCCGTCTTTAGCTTCGATTCGCCGTTTTTATATTTTTTCAATTCGGCGCTGGTCTTCAAGACCATCGCCATCGACAGGAGGACGCCTATCGCGGCTCCGACGGCCAGCGGCAAGAAATAGGATCTGATGAAGTTTTTTTGCACCATACCCGGTTCTCCGCTCATGTTCTCACCGGCGGCACCTTCAGGGTGCTCTTCTTATTGAGCTCGTCAGCCGTCTGGTATTCAGCATAGCCGGCATAGGAAGTTTCCTCCGGCATGCGGCTTGATCCTGAAACGAGCTTATCCCCGTAGACGATATGCGGCGTGATCAGGATCAAAAGCTCTGTATGGCGCGTACCCGCGGAATAGGAATTGAACGGCGCTCCGATAAGGGGGATATCGCCGAGTATGGGCACCTTGCGGCGCGATTCCACTTTTTCGTCGCGGCGCAGACCGCCGATGATGATCGACACGCCGTCTTTGACCATGACGGAAGTTTCCGCAAGCGACGAATCGATGATCGGGATACGGTTGCCGGAGGGCGTCGTCAAAAAGCTCGTGACACTCGAGACTTCCGGCTTGATCTTCATCGTCACATAACCCTTTTCGTTGATGGTCGGAGTCACGGCCAGCTGGATACCGACGTCGACAAACGTCACGTTTTCCGCGGTTGTCGTCGTGGTCTGACCGGTGGTCGTAGTCGTCGTCACATAAGCCTGTTTTTCACCGACGTGGATCTTGGCTTCCTGGTTGTTGATGACGGCAAGCTTCGGATTGGAAAGAATGCGCGTTTCACCGAGCGTCTTCAGGAAGTTCAGAAGCACTTCAAAGCTGTTATCTCCGACGATTCCCAAAAATACGTTGTCGGTTCCCTCGCTCTTGGTCGCCTGCTTAGGCGTAGAGGTCGGAGCGATATTGACGAAATCGTCGATGGCGCTGGCGCTGGTACGAGCCAGCGACGAGAAAGGATGGTTTGAAATAAAGGAGCTGCCCGCGACCGTCATCTGTTCGAAAAGCCCCTCCCAGCGGATCTCGGCCTTAAGATCGTCGGAGACCGTGACCTTGATGATCTTCGCGTCTATCAGCACTTCGTGCGTCTTTTCATCCAGCGCCTTCACCATGCGGTCGATATCTTTGATGCGGCCGGGAAAAGCCTCGACGATGATCTGATTGGTCCGTTCATCGGCGACGGCAGTACCCGCTTTTTTGGCATCTAGCTGCGTCTTCAAGCGCGCTTCCACGTCGAGGGCCTTGCCGTACTGGAGATCGTAGATCTTGACGGTTCTTTTTTGCTCCATACCTTCAAGAGCGGCCTGCATGCGGTCGATATTGGTCTCCGTGTCCATGATCAGTACGGTTCCCGACTCGGGATCGACGAGAATGCGCCCGATCTCGCTTTTCAGAAGATCAAGCAGCGAAAACGCCTGATCCGGGATCGCGTAATTGAGATGGAAAACTTTGACCTTGCGCGCGTCTGAAAACTTGCGGCCGAACCGCTCTTTATACTCCGCTTCCGTCATAATGTAGTAAATATCACCGGACTTTTCATACGCAAGCTGATTGGTCAAAAGCAGGATATCGAAAATATCGCGAATAGGCACATCGTTCAAGAGAAGCTGGACGCGCCCCTGAACATTCTTTGAGAAGGCCATATTCAGCCCCGCCTTTTGCGCTAAAAACCTAAGCGCTTCCGTGACTTCGATATTTCTCAGGTCAAGCGACGTTCTTTCATCCATGCCCAGCGGACTGGCCTTGATCGATTGATCCATAGGCACCGCGTCTTCGCCGATCACCGTCAGGGCGCCTTCTTCCGGAACTGATTCATCGGCTTCCGGGGCGGGCTCCGCCCCGGTTTCGGGGGACGCCGCTGCCTCGGCTGGAGCTGGCGCTTCAGCTGACGGCGCTGCCTCTCCGGCCGACTCTTCACAAAAAGCGGGAGCCGCGGCTAGAACCGCGACTAAGATCAGAAATAAGGCTGGGTTCGGAAGTTTTTTAAGATCCTGCATTTTATTTGATCTCAAACTCCTCATCGTTATAGCTTACGACCACACGATCCTTGAAGATAGATGCAACTTTCATTCCATCTCCGAACGTCGTACCCCGTTTTAAAAAATAGGTCTTTTGATTCTCCTTGTCCTCGACGATCGCGTCGGGATTTGACGACCAGGAGATCCCTACCAGCGTCAGCCCTTGCATGGCCGACGACGGCCCCGCAGCGGCGGTCGAGACCGCTCTTTCGGCCTTCTTTTGTGCCGGCCTGTATTCCTTAAAAAGATTTCTTGCCGATGCTTTTTCCAGATAAGCAGCCTCTTCTCTCAACGCGGGCTCTTCACCCGGAGGAGGCAGCGGCTTATCCTTTTTCTGCATCACGAAATTCGGCGGATGCATCAGGCTGATCGCCTGGGCGAACGTATCCGCCGCAAGATAGATGATCAGCAAGAAGGACGCGAGCGCCAAAAGCCGGTTGACGGCCTTAAAACTGAGCGCGAACTTCCCGCGGTAGGCCCGCTTCTGGCCCGTCCGTCTGAAAAAAGACAGCCAGCCCGACAGCGCCCCGCGCAATACCGCCGGAGACAGGAGACTTCTCCCCGTCCTCTTGATCCTTTCCTTCTGAACTGCCGGCCCCTTGACAGCGGTGCCGGGGTCTTCGATCAGTTTTAGAAGCTGTTTTTCTGGAGTAACCTGTCGGTCCTCTGCCATCCGGATTGAACCTCGACCTCAACCAAATCGTCTATGATCTGCCGGTCCACGACCAGTCTTTTCTTCATCAACATCTCTTTCAGCGCCTTGTGGCACAGCATCGTGACCTGCCTCGGATAGCCGTTCGTGTGCTCGTAAATGGCTCTCAGAGCCTCCTCGAGAAAAAGATCCATCTTCGACCGGTAGCCCGCCTGGTGGATGCGGAAATTTATCAGTTCCTTGGTCTCCTCGAAACTCAGAGGATTGAGCGTCGTCTTTGAGCTGATGCGGTCAAAAAAATTGGGGATGGCTTTGATCGTCCCGAGAAGCTCCGTCTGTCCCAGAAGCACCAGCTGAAGAAGTTTGAACTGATTGGTCTCATAGTTGAGAAAAAGTCTTAGAGTTTCGAGGGATGAGGGATCGAGTTTTTGCGCTTCGTCGATGATGAGGATCACCGTCTTATTCTCGACGACGCCCTTCTGGAAAAGGAATCGCTCCAGCATCTCACGCAGCTGCGTCAGCGAGGGCGGAGGGCTATTTTCGGACAGCAGGCCGAAATTGCGCGCCAGCGACTGCAAAAACGTCGCTTTGTCCTCGAATGACGGATCCAGCATGATGTGAAAGATATAGCCGTCCCGGCTCTTCAGATCCTGGATCAATTTGCGTGAAAGCGTGGTCTTGCCGGTGCCGACATCGCCGAGAACGATGCTTAAACCCCGCTTCAACCGCAGCTCGATCAACACGTTGGTCAGGGCGCGGTCATGCTCCGGAGAGCTGTAAAAAAA
This sequence comes from uncultured Planctomycetia bacterium, assembly GCA_964543965.1. Taxonomy (GTDB): domain Bacteria; phylum Omnitrophota; class Gorgyraeia; order 2-02-FULL-51-18; family 2-02-FULL-51-18; genus CAMDWQ01. The sequence continues at coordinate 10,332 of CAZJAX010000040.1, read as the reverse complement.
CTCCGGGTCAGGGCTGGTCGAAAACGGTTCCTTTTCAAACCCGAGTATCCGGTAGTAGCTCATGGTCAGCGCCCTTCTTTAGCGATGATTTTCTTTCGGATCAAGCGCAAGGGATAACCCTCATTGATCATCTTCGATATCAGCTGGAGGCGGTCCCTTACCTGCTTGTTGTTATACATTCGCTTATTTCCCGTCTTCTTCACGATGGGAAGAAAGCCGAGATCGGTGTAATGATTGACCGTCGGATAAGGCATTTTATATTTCTTTGAAATGTCCTTTGCCGTGACCAGATTATTTTCAGCCATTCGGATGAATCCTTTCGCTATCTACAAGAATCGCTGTACTTCAAGTAAGTACTTTGATTATTAAATGTCTTAAAATCTTATCAGATTTGATAACATTGTCAACAATTATATGATTTGATGATAAAACAGGCGGATCTGGATCGCGCGGAGGGCGAGGCCTTGTTAAGAGCAGAAAAAATTTCGTATCACGGAACAGACCCGGTCAACCTCGCGCAGCCGCATTTCAGGGTACATGGGGAGCGAGATAAGGCGGCGCGACTCTCTATCGGTGACCGGCATCAGCGGAGCTTTCGGCAGGAGGTTCCGGTAAGCGGCCTGCCGGTGTATCGGCACAGGGTAATGGATATTGGTCCCGATACCGTTCTTGGCTAAATGATCCCGGAGCGCATCGCGGCGATCCGTGCGGATCACATACAGATGGTGCGCATGGGTAAACCCCCGGCGCTCGGGGATAAGAGTAAGGTCTCTCAAATTTTTTAAGCCTGCACAGTAGCGTGCCGCCAATACGCTTCTTTTGCGGTTCCAACCGTCAAGATAGCGGAGTTTAACGTTCAAAAAGGAAGCTTGCAGGGCATCGAGGCGCGTGTTCATCCCGGCGACCAGATGCTCATATTTTACGATAGAGCCGTAGTTGCGGTATAAGAGGAGCTTATGGTAGAGGACTTTGTCATCCGTGGTGACTAGCCCCCCGTCTCCCAAAGCACCAAGATTTTTTCCCGGATAAAAACTGAAGCATCCCAGGTCTCCCAGGCTCCCGCAGCGCTTGGCTCCGGCGGCTGCCCCATGGGCTTGGCAGGCGTCTTCGACCACGTATAACCCTTTACGCCGGCAAAGCGCCGAAAGCGGCTTCATGTCTACCGGCTGGCCGTAGAGGTGCACCGGGATCACCGCGCGGGTTCTTCGCGTAAGCGCCTTCTTGACGGAATCCAGATCGATCAAAAGATGCTCCGGGTCAACGTCAGCGAAGACCGGGCGCGCGCCGACCGACGTGACCGCCAGCGCTGTCGCGATGAAAGAGTTGGCCGGCAGTATCACCTCGTCACCCGGTCCGATATCGAGTACGCGCAGCGCCAGACTCAGAGCATCAAGGCCGGAGTTGACCCCCGCCGCATATTGGGAACCGACGTAGCGGGCGAAATTTTTCTCAAATTTCTCGAGTTCAGCGCCAAGAATAAAATCAGCGTTTAGAAGGCCTTTGAGGAAAACCGCATCAAGCTCGCGCTTCAAAAGGCGGTTCTGCTTTTTTAGATCAAAAAAAGGGACGATCATCATCGGCCTTGAACAGGCGAGACGGAGTTCTTAGATCTGCGGTAAAGAACGCCGCAGGCGCAGGAAGCCTTCGACTTGGAAAATTTCAGAGGTTTGCGGCAGCGGCAGACCCAGCCGCGCACCCGCGCCGGATGCCCGTATGCAAGCGCATACGGCGGAATATTGCGGGTCACGAGAGCGCCGGCGCCGACAAGCGCATACTCTCCCACCGTGTTTCCGCACACAACCGTGACGTTGGCACCGAGTGAAGCGCCCTTCCGGATGCGGGTCGGTGTGAGCGTAAAGCCGGGATTACGGCTCATCGGCCAAAGATCATTGGTGAATACCGCATTGGGCCCGATGAACGCGTCGTCCTCGATGGTCACTCCGTTCCAGACAGAGATACCGTTCTTGATCGTGACGCGGTCCCCGATCACGGCTCCTTTCTCGACGAAACAATGGTCGCCAAGACTCGAGTCGCGGCCCACGCGCGCGCCCTTCATGATATGGGCGAACGCCCAAACACAGGAACCGGGACCCACGTCCTTCTTTGAATCGACGAGCGCTTTCGGATGAAAGTAGGCGCTTTTTTTCATTTTCATATATTCCTAGATAAATTTGATGCGTTTCGCTGCGATCATGCACATACCTAGAAGCAGCAGCCCGTGGCGGAAGCGGTGTATCTTGGTCGTCCCGTAATGACGCTCATAATAACGCACCGGCACCTCGACGATCTTCAGGTTGAGCTTTGCCGCACCGAACAGCAGATCGAAATCGCCGAAAGGATCGAAGTCTCCGAAATATGAACGGTTCTTCGCAATCACCTCATAATCCCTACGCCAAAGAGCTTTGGTGCCGCAAAGCGTGTCCTTGATCTTTTGCCCCAACAGGAACGTGAACGCCATGCTGAAGAATTTGTTGCCTAAAATGTTGAGAAACCGCATCGCCTGCTTTTCCATAGGGTAGACAAGACGCGTGCCGTTGATAAACTCGCCGCGGCGGGAAACGAGAAGATCGTAAAACTTCATCGTGTCCTCGGGCGCGACTGAAATATCGGCGTCCAGGATGATAAATACGTCGCCTTCTGCCTTCTCGAATGCGATGCGGACCGCATGGCCCTTCCCCGTCGCGCCGGTCTGGTCGAAAATGCGGATGTTTTTCTCAGGAAATAAATGCCTTACTCGCTCGAGCTCTTCCTTGGTGCCGTCCTTCGAACGTCCATCCACGCAGACGACTTCCATGCCCCCGGGAAAATGGGGAATTCTCCGCATCAGCTCCTCGATGTTGCCCTTTTCGTCCTTGCAGGCGACGATAATGGACGCCTTGGGATAAGGAGCCGGCTCCTTTGATATCTGAGAAGCGATGATGAAATGAACAAGACAAAATTTCCTTAGAAAAGGGATATTGGAGAATAGGCGATTCACCAATTCCGAGATCAGCGGGACATAGACAGGAAAGATCAATTTTCGCGCCCGGCCGATCGTCTGAAAGCCGGATATCTGCAGAAGATTCTGCAGATCGTCAAGCGACAGCCAGTTTTGGATCTTTTGTTTCATGCGCAGCCGGACACGGCTGGCTAGCGACAGCACAGGCTCCCAGAGATAATTGTAATAATCGATGATGATGCGAGTGGAGGGGGTACAAAACTGATGCAGATTTTCCAGAACAGCCTGCACATCATACAAGTGCCCGACGAGGCCTGAGAGGATCACGTAGTCGAACTTCTCGCCGCTCTTAAAAGATTCGCCGAACCCTTGGACGAATTCAAGCTCGGGGTGCTTCTTATGCGCTAGCCGCACGAAGCGGCTCGAGGCGTCGAGACCCAGTCCGCGCGAAGGTTTAAGCTCAGCCAAAAGGTCGCCGTCACCGGAACCGATCTCCAAGACCCGGCTTCCCGGCGGTATCAAGAAGCGGTAGTAGTCAGTGATCTTTTTATAGTAATACCGGTTTAGATTCTTCCAGGGCCTGCGCCGTACCGCGATCGCATCGAACGCAGTCTGGGTGTCCTTCAGGGATTTTTCAAGTCGTGAGTCCAAAAAGTCCTTTCCGGCCGCCTTTCGCGAAGGCCTTATGCGTCAGAATAGCTCTTGAGCCCGCGAATGGCAATCGAAAAAGGCTACACGGCCACTCTCCACAAAGGCAAATGGATATGCTGGCGGAAATTTTCTCCCTTCAATGGATCGCTTTTGCGGGAAGAAAAGTCGCCGCGGCCTCCCAGATGCTGGCGGAAGCCTTTGAGGACGTCGCTTGAGGCTAGATGCAGTGCATGCTTGCCGTAGACGGCGCCGGCCTCGTCGATCACTTTGGTAATCTCGCGTAAACCCGCGATCTTGGCCGGGTCATCGAAGAGGTCGTTCTGCACTTCCCCGCCGCCGTGAAGGTCATGAAAGCATACGCCTGTCGCGCGGTATTTGATGCGGGGATCGAACAAGCGCTCGAAGAGCTCCGAAACGATCTTCACTCCCGACAGCGGCGAATCCGTCAGTCGCGTGAGCTCCGCATACAACCCTTTCGACCGGTGGTCACTGTCCTTCAGAAATACGCTGATGCCCTTCGTGCGCAGATGGTGGCGTCTGAGCTTGATGAATGCCGATTCCATATTTCGCACCAGCTGCGCGCGCACGAAATCACGGCTGTCCGACGGGGGCGTAAACGTCTTGGTCTTTGAGAGCGATGCCTGGTCGTCCTGCTTTTTCTCCCGGAGCACCGAATAGGCGGAGGTCCCGTTGAGCTCATGCCAGAGCTCGGTACCGATTTTTCCCAGAAACTTTTTGGCAAAAGCTTCGGGCTTTTCGGCGTAATCGCCGGCGGTCTGCACGCCGTGTTTGGCCAAAAGTGCGGTGCTGGCGGGTCCGAATCCGCACACGCGCGAGACAGGCACCGTCCTCAAGTATTCGCGCAGTTCGTAGCCTCGCATGCAAGTAAAGCCCGAGGGCTTGTTTTCGCGGGAGCAGATCTTCGCCAGCGTCTTGGTCAAGCTTAATCCGACGGAAACCGTGATACCCAGCTCGCGTTCTACCGTCTGCTTCATCTCGAGCGCGATCGATTCGTAGGAACCGTGATACAGCCTCCGCAGACCCGTCAGCTCCGCAAAAGCTTCATCGATCGAGTATTCTTCCACGTCCGGGGTGAAACGTTTGAGGATGCCGAAAAAGCGGCGCGACACCAGACTGTACGTTTCGTAATCGCAAGGCAGGAATACCGCGTCCGGGCAAAGCTTTTTGATCTCATGAAGCGGCATGCCGCGTTCGACGCCCCGCCTCTTGGCTTCGTAGCTGAAAGCGGCCGCGATACCGCGGTCCTTGCCGACGATGACCGGCTTGCCTTTGAGCTTGGGATCCAGCGACTGCTCGACGCTGGCGAAAAATGCATCACAATCGATATGAACGACGGCCTTTGGGAGGGAATGAAAATGAGCGGGCATTATTTATACCTCCTTATTACGGCGATCACGACGCCTCCGACGACAAGCTCGTCGCGGGGAATGATCGGAGCGTATTTTTTGTTGGCGGCGATGAGCCTCACGGAACTGCCGCGCTTTTCATAATATTTCATCGTCCAATCGCCGTCGACCTGCGCGATGACGATATCCCCGTCCTTCGGGGTCCTTCCCCGCTCAACGAGGACAAGGTCGCCGGCATGGATACCGGCTTCGATCATGGAGTCGCCGGTGACTTTCACCAGATACGTCTGGTCGGGATGACGCACGAGATAATCATCGAGGCTCATCGTATCGACGAGCTCTTCTTCGGCGGGGCTCGGAAAACCGGCCTGGACGGTGCCCAAAAGCTTGGTGCCGGCCGGATCCAGGAGAAGCTTGCCTGCGGCGTCTTTTACCGCCAGCCCTTTTTTTACGAGCTGGTTCACCAGCCAGAAAGCGGCGTTTTTTGACTTGTAGCCGAAAAGCGCGCGTATCTCTTCGAATGAGGGCGGACGCTTGTGTTCACGGCCGAACTGCCTGAGTGTTTTCAGCGCAGCTGTCAGATCGATCGCGGTTTTAGGCATCATCTTCTCCTTGAGATCATATTATTGAACGTTCGTTCAATAGTCAAGCAATAAAAAAAACGGCGGAGATCCCGCCGTCTTTTTTTCTTATCCCTGCCGGCCTTCCAAGACTTGCTCGACCTTCTGGACGACCTTTTCCAGCTCGAAGGGCTTGGCGAGCGTCGGAAAGACTCTGCCATCCACCTCAAAAGCCTCGGCCACCTTGCCGCCCGAAGAATTGTACGCGGTACCGGAAAGAAAGATGACGGGAATGTGCTTGGTCGAAAGGTCGTTCATCAGAGCGGAGGCCGCTTCGCGGCCGGTCATGTTGGGCATCATGACATCCATCAGGATCAGATCCGGCATGCTGTCGCGCGCCGCGGCGACGGCTGCCTGCCCGTCGCCGGCGGTCACGATCTGATAACCCTTGCGTTCAAGGATGGACTTAAGGAGTGAAAGGATCTCTTCTTCGTCGTCGACGAGAAGAATTTTTTTCAATGCTTTTTAACGGATCAAGCCAGCCACTTGATGCCGCCGCCGATGTAATAATAATCCAGGCTGATGGAATCGTTGTCGCTGCCGTCCGGGTTCTTGACTTCGATGCTGGCATCGGTGAACACGTAGCCGGTTTCCAGATAATAGATCCAGTTGTTGTTCGCGAACCAGTCGACGCCCGCGCCGAGCTTCAAGGCGATACCATCTTCAGTGTCGGTCGAGAGACCCAGCGCAGAAGCGTTGCCGTTGCCGTGCTCGTTGGCGAAGATTCCGCCGAGGCCGATGACGCCGTAAGGGACAAGCTGACGGTTGTCGAGGTTGGGAACGCGGAAGATGACGTCTCCGAATACAGGTATCAGCGCCACGCGGCCGCCCTTGCCGTTGGAACCTGCGCTGTTGGTGACTTCAAAACGGGAATCAGACCAGCCGACAGACATGCCGAGCGCCATCCATTCTTTGACGCCGTAAGAAAAGTTGCCGCCCAGATACACCGCGCCGTCGCCCTGGTCATCGGAGATCAGATTGCCGGCAATGTTGACGCCCGCGTCCCACTGCCCCACTCGGTCCGCCGAAGCGTATACGTTCATCGGGACAAGGCTTATGACCGCTAAAAGGAAAATTATTTTCTTCATGGAAAATCCTTTCTTTAAGGTTCGAATGGATTTATCTTATCAAGATAAATCCTTTTTAACAATTTTATATTTTTATGACCGCAGGACCTCATCAGGTTCGGTATTCAGAACCAT